>QHPG01000024.1:7900-8392 GCA_003219005.1 Verrucomicrobiota bacterium | reverse complement strand
CAGCTCCCACACGCTCAAATTCTTGGTGTCGAGCAGGGGCAGGTGGACGTTCTCGCGTTCGAAAACGGATTATGGAACCGAATTTCCGGTGCCGATGTGCAAAGCGAATTGTCGATCTTGCCCCAACTCGCTCGTCAAAAGGCAGCGGTAAGCGGTTTGCCCGAGGACGCGGAGCGCGCGCTACAGCAGCAGCTCGACCAGCGCATTCATGCGCCGCAACCGTTGCATTTGATCTTCAAGAACGAGAAGAAACGTGAATAGTGACCAGTGATTGCCGGATCACTGGTTCCTACTCACCTTCATCCACCTGATGCCGTCCAAGAATCGATTATTTCTCATTAGCTTGTCGGTCGTGCTCATTACACTGCTGGTGATTACGTTTGCGCCATTTGCGGTTTCCAATGGTCTTCGCTTGTGGGTCTGGTGGAAAAGCCGGCAGGAAGGGCTCATCGCAAGTATCGATAAGATCGACGCGCCGTTTCTTCACTCCGT
>QHPG01000024.1:0-7858 GCA_003219005.1 Verrucomicrobiota bacterium | reverse complement strand
AATCCAAACGTCCGAGGGATAACCAAATCCGGTTGGGGAACACTCCAAAGGTTGCTCCCGCAGAAAGGCAGCGTGCACAGCTCAGAAATGCGCGTGCAGGACGGGCCAACGCTGATTTTGCTCCGCAACGGAACTTTCTTCACCAGCGAGATTGAAGCCGGCCGCTTCAGCGCTGGCGAAGTGATGATCGCGTCGCCCTGGTTGCGCCAAACCTTTTCACAATTGCGCGGCGCGACTCGCTGGGATGCGAATCGACTGACCCTCGCCGGACTCACCCTGGCGCGCGGCCTCGACCTTGAGTCCGTTTCAATCGATTTATCGCGTCTTGGTAGTCAACAAGTTGGATTAGAGTTCGATGCCGATGTCTTCGGTGGAAAAATTCGCGGCAACATTGGGCATGAATGGCAGTCTCCGCGCTACAACTGGAAAATCGCTGGCGCTGCCACCGATATTTCGCTCGCCCAAACGTCAGAAGCAATTGGATTGACCGATCGCTTCGGCGGTTTGATTCGCGCCTCCAATTTTACTTTTCGTGGAAATCTGGCACATCCGGCTGACGTAACCGCCTCGCTCTGGACTGAAGTGACCGGGCTCACCTGGCGCAATCGCACCGCCGAAGCGATCATGCTCGGCGCTTCGCTCTACAATCAGCAAATCCAACTCCAGCAGCTCTACATCAAGCAGAAAACCAATCAGCTGACCTTAAGCGGCCACGCATCCTTCCCCTCAAAATCATCCGACTGGCTCAGCCCCGATTTTCGAGGCGACATCGCCGCGACAATCAACAACCTCGATGATTTCACTATTCTATTTGGCGCGAAATCCGGCGAATTCGCCGGGAAACTTTTCGTCGAAGGGGCTTTGAAAACACAGGCACGGCAACTTGGTGGAAATCTGTCGGTTGAAGGCACGTCTCTAACACTTTTCAAAACAGCAATCGACAGCTTGAGCGCGAATCTGAAGTTGCAGGGAAGGGAGCTGGCGATTGAACAACTCGAGCTGAAACGCAAAAACGATTCTCTTACCGCAGAAGGCAAGATCGAAATGTCCGGCGCGCACAGCTATTCGGGAACGCTGGATGCCCGAGCCGATAACCTGCTCGATTATCTTTCCGGCTTTCGTGGATCAACCGGAAAGAGTGCAAAGCCGATCCCGGTAGATGTTCAGGCAACGATCGAATCCAATAAATGGGATGCGCGCGGCGTGATCCGTGTGCCCGATTCGAGTCCGATTAGTTTCACAGCGGATTTTCCGTTGCGCATCGGAACGGACTGGGGCGCTTTCCAGTTGTCTCCGGTCAACGTGACAGTCGATTTTTCGTCAATCTTTCTGGGGAAGATGCGCCAACTTTTTCATCCTGAGGTTTTCCAAGACGGCATTCTGAGCGGAAGCATTTCTCTTTCCGAAACGTTGCAACATCCGCGCATCGTTGGCGACGTGCAGCTTGTGAACGGAAAATTGTCCGCCAGCAGCGGGGCTTGGTTTAATCTCACTGAAGCGAGCAGCCGCATTGTCTTTGAGGGTGATCGCGCTTCGCTGGAATTTTTCAATGCCGCAACCAAAGAGGCGGATGTCTTGGTTCGTGGGGAAATTGATTTCAAGGATACAAGCGATATCACGATCAGGGTCACCGGCGCGACGCCGATCTTCGATCTCACGTCGCGCTTGATTGATTGCGTGAATAGAATTGAAATTGCTCCCGCAGCATTGCCTCTGGCGCCTGCTGTCGGAGAGTTGGAGTTCCGCGGCAGTCTATTTCAATCGCCTTGGACTATCAGCCTGAAAGAAGACAGCAGCACCCCGTTGTTCGGCGTTTCCAATCCGGCCGGTCTCGCCCGCAACTTTCCACTCTGTTTGGGTACAGGCCCGGAGGAAAAGACTTTGTTGCTCGGCGCCGTCCCGCGAACCGAAGCAGCTCCCGAAGCCCCCGCAAAACGACAAAAGAAGCGGCGATAGCCGAGTTATTGGAGTTTCGGCGTGACTAGCCAACGCGAAAGCTTTTCCTCCAACTCGTGCGTGAGGTTCACGCGAAGTTCCACGCCTGCATCCAAGCGTAAAGAACTGCCGTCACGGCGATCAAACAGCAATTGAACCGGCCGCCGGCCCGGTGAGCTGACCAGAATCTCGCGCACCTGCCGCAGTTCATCGCCTGTTGTTGCCGTAGAAAATTGCAGAAGAACAGTCGGCTGCTCGGATGAATCTCCCGATCTTTCACTGGCCCCATTGGTTTTTCCAAGCGGAAGCGATCTGATTCCCAGCGCCGTGGCGCGAAGGACTTCTTCGCGTTTATCCATGGTTCCTTTTATCTCAACAACGCGTCCCGCTGCGAGCGCATCGGAGACTCTCAGGTAAACCTCGTTCCACACGACGACTTCCAGCGTGTCGGTCAAGTCTTCGATCCAAAGAACCGCAAAAGGTTTGCCCTCTCTTCGGGTAAACTTCTTTTCGACCTGCACAATCGCTCCGGCGATCTTGAAGGGCGCGCGATCGTCGAGATCGGCTAACGAGGCAATCGACCGATAATTTTTCGCAGCAAAAACTTCCACGTATGCATCGAGTGGATGCCCGCTGACGTAAAAACCCAGAAGCTCTTTCTCGTACGAAAGCTTTTCATGGTCGCTCCATCGCGTAACCGGCCTCTTTCTTGACGTTGTAGATGCGGTTGCTTCATCAAACAGTGAAACCTGACCAGCCAGCCGGTCCCGTTGCGCGGCCACAGATGCGCCCACAGCATCATCAATGCAGCCATAAAGTTCGGCGCGGTCTCGGCCAAGAAAATCAAAAGCGCCGGCCTTGATAAGGCTTTCCAGCATTTTCCGGTTGGCAAGGCGCGAGTCCAGTCGGGTGCAGAGATCCTCTAGTGAAAAGAAATCGCCTCGCTGTTCGCGCTCGCGAATCACCGCTTCCATAGCGGTTTCGCCGACGTGTTTGATCGCGGCAAGACCATAACGAATAGCGTTCAATGTGGGAGCGGCCTTAGTCCCGCGACTGTCGGGACGCTGAGGTCCCTCCCACATTTCCGGCATGAACTTCAGACCGCTCTTGTTGATATCCGGTGGCATAATGGAAATGCCCATCCGTTTGCATTCGCCGACGAAAACGGAAATTTTTTCCGTGTTATTGATTTCGTTGCTCAGCAAACCCGCCATGAATTCCACCGGGTAATGCGCCTTGAGATAAGCGGTTTGATAACTGATTACACCGTAAGCTGCGCTGTGGCTTTTGTTGAAGCCGTAACCGGCGAATTTTTCCAGCAAATCGAAAATGGCGTTTGCTTTTTTCTCCGGGATTTTGTTCGTGCGCGCGCAGCCCTCGATGAAATTTCTGCGTTCCTTCGCCATCTTTTCCTTGTCTTTCTTGCCCATGGCACGCCGGAGAAGATCTGCCTGCGCGAGCGAGTACCCCGCAAGTTTGCTCGCGGCAGCCATCACTTGTTCCTGGTAAATCATCACCCCATAGGTATCGGCGCATATGTCTTCCAATAATGGGTGCAGATATTTGATCGGCGTAATGCCCTTTTTCGCTCTCACGTATTCCGGGATAAGCTCCATCGGCCCCGGCCGGTACAGCGCGATCAACGCGATGATGTCGTCGAGCTTCTTTACATCCAATTGCTTCGACAAACTCGTCATCCCGCCCGATTCCATCTGGAAAAGCCCAATCGTTTCGCCGCGGTTATACAGGGCGAACGCAGCGGTGTCGTCGATCGGAATGTCCTTCACTGAAAAGCCTGTCTCCCGCTTGCGAATAAGGGTCAGCGTGTCTTCGATCACCGTCAGCGTTTTCAATCCGAGGAAATCCATTTTCAGGAGCCCCAGATCATTCAGCGGCCCCATGGCGTACTGGCTGATCACATCGTTGCCTTTCACATCACGACAAAGCGGGATGTAATCCGACAAGTCCCGATCCGCGATCACTACGCCCGCTGCGTGCACGCCGGCATTCCGAGACAAGCCTTCGAGAACCTTGGCATAATCGAAGAGCTGCCGCGTCGCAGGCTCGGTTGCGACTGCCCGTTTCAGCTCCGGATTTTTTTCCACCGCCGAATCGAGCGTGATATTCAATTCATTGGGGATCATCTTCGCGATGCGATCGGCGTCGCGATAACTCCAGCCCATCACTCGCCCGACATCGCGCACCACACTTTTCGCTTTGAGCTTGCCAAAGGTGATGATCTGCGCCACCCGACGCTCACCATACTTTTGCCGAACGTATTCGAGGACTTCGCCGCGACGCGCTTCGCAAAAATCGACGTCGATATCCGGCGGGGAAACGCGATCCGGATTCAAAAACCGCTCGAAAATCAACCCGTACTGCAACGGATCGATGTCAGTAATTCCCAGAACGTAAGCAACCATCGAGCCCGCAGCCGAACCGCGACCCGGGCCAACCGGAATGCGCCGCTCCTTGGCGAAATGGATGAAATCCCAAACGATGAGCAGATAACTGACGAAACCGGTTTTCTCCAGCACCCCAAGTTCGTAATCGAGCCGTTTAAGCAATTCCGCGTCAGTTGCTGCACGCTCGCCGTAGCGTTCGCGCAGGCCTTGATAACAAAGCTCGCGCAAATAACCTTCCCGCGTTTTTCCAGCTGGAACCGGATATTCCGGATATTTCGAACGTCCAAACTCCAGATCGACACGGCAACGCTCGCCGATTTCAAGCGTGTTCGTAATTGCCTGCGGAAAATCGCGGAATACTTCGCGCATTTCGGCCGGCGATTTGAAATACAGCTCCGGCACGTATCGCATCCGGTTTTCGTCCTGGACCATTTTGCCGGTGCCGATGCACAGCATCACGTCGTGCGCGTCGTGGTCGCTCCGGCGCAAAAAATGAACGTCGTTCGCGGCAACAAGTCCGACGCCAATGTCCCGCGCAATCTGCGGCAGGACCCGATTGCACAGGCGTTGCTCTTCCATACCGTGATCGTGCATTTCCAAGAAAAAATTCTCCGGGCCAAGGATGTCGCGGTATTCGGCGGCGCTCTGTTTCGCCTTCTCCAGATTATTCGCCTGAATCGCGCTATTGATTTCGCCCGCAAGGCAGCCGCTCAGCCCGATCAGCCCTGCTGCATGCGCCGACAAAAGCTCTTTATCGATCCTGGGCGCATAATGAAATCCATCCAGGTGCGCTGCCGTAATCAACTTTACGAGGTTGCGATAGCCAGCTTCATTCTGCGCCAAGAACGTAAAGTGATAAGCGGAATGACGTCGCGAACCCGGCCGGTCCTTGTGCGATCCGGGCGCGACGTAAGCTTCGCAACCAATGATCGGTTTCACCCCGGCGCGCTGCGCTTCCTGATAAAATTCAATCGCGCCAAACAAATTACCGTGATCTGTGATCGCGACCGCTGGCATCTTGAACTGCGCCGCCTTTTTCATCAGCTCTTTCATCCGAATACTGCCATCCAGCAGCGAATATTCAGTGTGCAGATGCAGATGAACGAAAGAGTCACGCGACATTAGTTTCCAGTATAATTGCGCAAAAGAATTCGCAAATTTACGAGGCATCTGACCAAGCCGTCATTCCGAGCGAAGTCAAGGAATCCCGTAGCGAAACCAAAAGGTAATTTTACGGGATCTTTCAACTTCGCTTCGCTCCGCTCAAGATGACAGCGGATTGCAAGAAAAATTCGTGATTGCATTCGCATCGCGGCATTGCTATGAGAGCGCGTGCTGGGCATAGCTTTCGACCTGCCGCGCCGTAGCGCAGCGAAGGCGGGTTGCAAAGCACCGCGCGATACCGAGTTTACTGCGACATGAAAAAACTGGAGGCCATCATCAAACCGTTCAAGCTAGAAGAGGTCAAAGAAGCGCTGGCCGAGCTTGGCATCGAAGGGATGACCGTCACCGAAGTCAAAGGTTTCGGCCGGCAAAAGGGACACACCGAAATTTACCGTGGGAGCGAGTACACGGTGGATTTTTTGCCAAAAGTGAAAGTGGAAGTAGTGATGGCGGACGATATGGTGGACAAGGCCGTCAATGTGGTGGTGGCCGCAGCGAAGACTGGGAAGATCGGGGATGGAAAAGTGTTCGTTCTCCCGGTGGAACACGCAGTGCGCATCCGGACGGAAGAGATCGGCGAAAAAGCGGTCTGACGGCGCTCGGCGCCGCTAGTCGTTTAACCGCTGAAGCGTTAAAACGTTGAAGCGGTTCGGGAATTCGACGATGTAACCATTTAACGTTTTAACAATTCAACTTTTTAACGCTTCAACCCTTCAACGCTTCAACGAAACTATGGCCAAAGACAAAACTCCATCCGACGTCAGCAAAATGATCAAAGACCACGAGGTGAAGCTCGTGGATTTCAAATTCACCGACCTGCCCGGCACATGGCAGCATTTCACCACCACCCTCAGTGACTACAGTGATGATATTTTCACCGATGGACTCGGGTTCGACGGGTCGAGCATCCGCGGGTGGAAGGTCATCAACGCATCGGACATGCTTGTCATTCCTGATCCCGCAACGGCGTGGATCGACATCTTCAACCTCGAACCAACGCTTTCGCTCATCTGCACGATCGTCGATCCAATTACGCGCGAACCATACGATCGTGACCCGCGCGGCGTCGCCGAAAAAGCAGAGGCTTATTTAAAGAGCACCGGCATCGCGGATACCGCATTCTTCGGACCGGAAGCGGAGTTCTTCATTTTCGACGATGTGCGATTTGCAAACAGCGGGAACGCGTCGTCGTACATTATCGACAGCGGTGAGGGCCATTGGAACAGCGCGCGCGAAGAATTTCCAAATCTCGGATACAAAATTCGACCGAAAGAAGGTTATTTCCCGGTGCCGCCGATGGATACGCTGCAGGATATCCGCAACGAAATGGCGCTCGAGATCGAGAAAGCCGGTATTCTCGTGGACAAACAACATCACGAAGTCGCCACCGCCGGCCAGGCCGAGATCGACGTCCGTTTCGCGCCGCTGAAGCAGATGGGCGACTCGATGCAGTATTACAAGTACATCATTCGCAACGTCGCGCGAAGGCACAACAAAACCGTCACCTTCATGCCGAAGCCTCTCTTCGCTGACAACGGTTCCGGTATGCACACCCACATTTCGCTTTGGAAAGATGGCAAACCGCTATTCGCTGGAAACGGTTACGCGGGCTTGAGTGAAATGGCGCTTTTTTTCATCGGGGGAATCTTGAAGCACGCGTCCGCGCTCACCTGCTTTTGCAATCCAACCACAAACAGTTTCAAGCGCCTCGTACCTGGATTCGAGGCGCCGGTGAACCTGGCATATTCGGCGCGGAACCGTTCCGCGGCGGTCCGTATTCCAACCTACTCAGCAAGCCCGAAAGCAAAACGGCTGGAGTTCCGCACACCTGACGCCTCGGCAAATCCATATCTCGCGTTCTCGGCCATGCTTCTGGCAGGTCTTGATGGAATTCAAAGCCGCATAGACCCTGGTGATCCGCTCGACAAAAATCTATACGAACTACCGCCGGAAGAACTGGCGCAGGTCGCGAGCGTGCCCGATTCGCTCCGCGGCGCAATCGAAGCGCTTCAAGCCGATCATGCGTTCCTGTTGCGCGGCGACGTCTTCAACGAAGACTTCATCGCCAACTGGGTGGACATGAAACAAAAAGAATACGACGCGCTTCGATTGCGACCCCATCCGTACGAATTCGCGATGTACTACGACGTGTAATGCTTCCGTTGTCATTCCGAACGAAGTCGAGGAATCTCTGATTGTGTTCTGCCTCGATTAGAGTGCCTAAAAGTATGGCAGCTTCCAGTCTTGCGGATTCCAGAGCGTTGAATTCGCGATCTTTACAGGTTTCTGCACGTTGATTGGAAGCGCGACACTAGTGCTGATGGGACGCCAGACATCTAACCAAACGATGAAGC
>QHPG01000023.1 GCA_003219005.1 Verrucomicrobiota bacterium | reverse complement strand
ATGAACGGTTTTGATTTTTGCGCACATCAAGGTTTCCAGAGTGTACGAAATCAAGGGACGACCAAGCACCAGGACGAACGGCTTCAGGAAAGTTTTGTCCGAGCCGCGCAGACGCGCCTGCCCGCCGTGGCCTTGGCGAAGGCGGGAGCCCTCGCCGGCCATCAAAATCACAGCTTCGGAGACAGGAGTCATGTCGGTGCAGCAGGACTAAGAGGAAGAGGAAGAGCGAGACTCATATGTCGTAATGCCTTCTCAGTCCCCAAAGGCGGACGCGCTGCGGAAGAAATCTGAAAATTAGTGGTGCAATTTTGGATTGAAACGCATTCCCAACCGTTATCCGCAGCGGCGGATGAACCGTGCTGATTAGTTTCAGAACATGGCGCGCGACAAGATCGGGCTTTGGAGCGTCCCTCATATTACGTTCGGTGACCTCCCAGGCGCTTGCGACCTTGTCATCGTAGCGCGGGTCGCGCTGCGTGCTCTTACTCACATCCTGGTTAAATTCCGTGGAAATGTCGGCCGGCTGAAGGTCGACGATGTGCACGCGAGAATCGCCTAGCTCGAGTTGAATTGACAGGGTAAACGCTGCCAGAGCTGCTTTTCCAGCGTTGTAAGCCGCCATGAATGGCACTGGAAGCCGGGAAGCCAACGAAGTGACGTTAATTATCAAACCTTCGCCGCGCGCCTGCATGTGACGAAGTGCGAGCTGCATCAATTGGATTTGACCGAAAACCAGAATTTGAAACTGGTTCACAATCGTTTCCATCGGAAGGAACTCGGCGGGCCCAAAGTGGCCGGCGCCAGCGTTGTTGATCAGAACGTCAAAGTAACCTGCTTCAGTGAGCGCAAAATTGAACGCCTCTTCGACTGAGAGCCGGTCGGCCAGATCGAGACGGACCGCGTGCCATCGCGGCAGTTTTGGGATGCGTTCCAAATTGCGCGATGTGCCCCAGACTTCGTGGCCTTGAGCGACGAGGAGCTTGGCGATGGCCAGACCGATGCCGGAACTCGCGCCGGTGATAAGAATGCGTTTCATGAAGACCGGCGACGTTCGACAAGATAAAGTTGGACACGGCGATGTTGAAGGTAAATCAACATTGAGCGTCTGAATTCGGCGAGCTCGATCAAGTAACGTTCCTTTCCCTTGAGGGACGGATCCTCGGTATAAACCGCCGCCGCATTACGCAGCACTTCTTCATCCTCTTGGGACGTCGAGACATGGTCCATTATTTTGAATTCCGGGGCGTACCACTGAGCGGACCGGCGCGTCGTCGGCAGAATCAGGAGCACGTTGCCGCGCTTTGAGGGCGGATAAAGCTTTTCCAAATAGCGCACAAGCCTGACAGGCGGCGCTTCCTCGCGGTGATTTTCTATCGCCAACGGAAGGACGATATAGAGCAGCAATGCCGGAACGCAAATCGCCGAGAAGTTCCACGGGGTTGGGAATCGTAAAAAACCGCGAAGCATTAGCACAAGGAGCGGCGGAAAGACCATGAGATAATCTCTGATCACCCGGAAGAGCGGCAAAAATAATCGCAATGTGGACCAAAAGCCATGGGGCGTGAAATTTCCAAAATCGGCGATCCATCGCGTTGCGTTCGTAGCGAACGTAAGCGATCACCGCGCACGTTGTAAGAACGATACCAATCGCGTTGTTCCATCCTGGTTGAAGTCATCGTGACCAGCGCATTCTTTGTTGTTCGGCCATTGATTCGTATTTTAGCTGTCGGGCTACTGCAAGAGAGTCCTGTGATATAAGGTAATTGTTGTCCGTGTCTTCTTGAAAAATTATCTGACCATCCGATGTCGATCCTGTCCCCATGTTTCCGTTAATTGGCGCAGTCGTTGTTATTTTGATTGCACTGTGCCTCACGCGGCTGCTGCCAGGTGTGAGAAGGCAGCGTCAGCAGGTCCGCTTCATTCGTGAAACGTTGGCCGCGAACCGCACATTCGATCAACGGCGTGTAATCGCGTCACTAACGACGGTGCCCGGCCGAATCAACAATTTAAGGCCGACGATTCGGTCTCTCCTAAAGCAAACGCGTCCGCCGGATGAGATCGTGCTGGCCATTCCGGAATTCTCGATTCGTGAGCAGCGGCCTTACGTGGTGCCCGAATATCTTTTGCGACTGCCGCGACTGCGCGTTTTGCATTGCCACAAAGATTGGGGACCAGCGACAAAGTTTATCCCCATCGTTCGAGAAGAGTTGGCAGCGGGCAGGGGAGATACCTTGATCATGGTCGTGGACGATGATCGCGTTTATCCGCGCGATGCGCTGGAAACCTATCTCCATTATCACGCACAATTGCTCGAAGCGGCGCTTTGTTTTCGCGGTGCAGCGATGCCGCGAACTCTGGATTGGCGTGACGCGCGGATGATTCGCGCGCGCGAACTCCGCCAACCTGAACCCGCTGCGGTCATGACGGGGTGCGGCAGTTACCTGATCCAACCGCGGTTCTTCGACGAATCGCTCTGGGATTATTCGAAAGCGCCGCAGGCGGCGTTTTTCATGGATGACATTTGGATCAGCGGCTGTCTCAGCTGTCGCAAGGTGAAGAGGTATGTGGTGCCTGCATCGGCAATGATGCGCAGTGTATTTCGGCAACGACGAACATTATCGCTGCACGATGTCCCTAGCGGGCGTCAACAAAACAACAACGAGACCATCGCATTTTTCAGAGATACCTGGGACGTCTTCGCGTGACTCTAAGGACGTTTGTCCTTGCGATGGATGTGATGCCGCCACCATTGAGCGCCGAAGACTGCCAGGAAAACCACAGCGCTGGTGACCTGTCCGGCGATTCCGCCAAGGAAAGCGCGGCAGACCAGAGCGGGAACAATCGCGATTCCTGCGGCGATCAGCGGCGGGCGAATATCGCTCCAGGAATCTTTCCAATGAAAAACCCATCGCAGTGTCGCATAGCGGAGGATGCCTTGGACGACATACGGCAACAGAATACCAATCGCCGCGCCTAGCGCACCAAATCGCGGAATGAACCAGAGAAGCCCGGCAGCCGCGACCGCACATGTGATCACCGAATGCAGAAGATTCAAATGCGGCCGTTGCACCATGATCACCGTTTCGCCCAATGCGACAAACGCATTGATCGCGCTGGCGAGGGCCACAATGCCCAGCCAAAGACCGCCTTGCCAAAACGCCGGACCGTAAAGCAACAGAATCGTGCTGCCGGCGAGCGACATTACCGCAACGAGCGGTAACAAAATCCAGAGCATCCACTGAGCAAGCCGGGCGTAAGTCGCGGCGGCGACCTCGTGGTCGCCCGTTGCGGTCATCCCGGCCACTACTGGAGCGAAAATCGGGTTGAAAGCTTGATTCACTTTTCGCAAGCCATTGGCCGTCCCAATCACTGCGCTGTAAACACCAACGGTTGCAAGCGTTACACCGGGTGCGCGTCCAGCGAAGTAACCGAGCAGAATGAGGTCCAACCGGGCAATAAACGCGTTGATGAGCTGGTAAATGCTGATCGGCGCCGAATATGCGAGCAGCGACCGTGCTTCGCTGAAAGACGATATGACAGTCTTATGCGCGGGAACATGACGAAACAACGATGAGGCCAGGACGAGTGCTATAAGTCCTGACGCTGCCGTTCCGAGGATTGCAGCCACTTCTGGCGACGACTCTTTGAAGCCGACGGCGATTGCAAGCAGGAACGCCAGCGTCGTTGCAATCGGCTCGGTCATCCCGCGCGAATAGATGTCGTGCTGCATCACCTTCATCCCACGTGAGACGGCGGTACTGATCCGATACAGAGCCAGACCGGGCATCGCGCAGAGGACCAGCGCAAGGGCGGAAACCATCTGTGGTTGGACGTGAAGGCGGTTGTTAAAAAAGTGGAGCGCTGCTATCACAATCGCAGCAGTGACGACCGACTGCGCAACCCCGAGCACTGCAGCGACTCGAAACAGCGCCCGGCTCCGCGCGCGGTTGCCCACAGCTTCCGAGCGCGCGATGAACGTGGTGATGGCATTGTCCAGACCAAGAATACCGATCTTGCTGATGATGTCGGTAGTCGACCAGGCAACAGAGAATATGCCGAGCGCTGCCGGCCCGAGCAGCCGGGCCACGAGAAATGTGAAGATGCCGCGGAAATTCGACGCCAACATCGCAATCGTGTTCAAGAAGGCGCCGCGCTTGAGTTCTACTCCGGTCTGGTCTACTCGCGCCGGTGCGTCTTCTACCGGCGGCGCGACATCGAGCGCAACGTCCGATGTGCTCACTGACTGCTCGCGAACCTCGTCAGAGGCTTGGGCAATTTCAAAGTTGTAGGGCATGAGACGGAGCGCCGTGATTCTTTTTGTTTACCGAAGTTTCGATACAATGGAGCGCAAGGCCATTCGCGGGCATATCGCCGAATCGACGACGCTACAATCAACTGCTCGGACCGCCAAAATGTTTTCGCCAAAGATTGACCAACTTAGAAAGAGCAGGGAATGGATCTCCGCGTAAGCATTTCACCTTTACAACGCACCATCGCTGGATTGGTGGAAGGTTTGCTTCATTCTAGTATGCGGGTCTTAATTACGGGAGGCGCCGGTTTCATCGGCCGGCATATCTGCGAACACTTCCAGCATCGAGCGGAGGTTCGCGTCCCGGATAACCTGCGCTCAGGTTTTGAGAGCAATCTGTCTGGTTTGAAATGCCAACTCATTGTTGGCTCAATTCTCGACCGCGATGTCGTCAAAGAAGTTATCAAAGGCGTGGACTTTGTCTTTCATCTAGCAGCTATGGTGAGCGTGCAGCAATCCGTTCAGAAGGCGAATGAATGCGCCGAGATCAACGCTGGCGGTACAGCGATTGTTTTGGAAGAGGCGGCGCGGGCGCAGCTCGGCTGCAATTTACGGCGACAATCCAACGATTCCAAAAATTGAAACCATGCCGACCGAGCCGAAAAGTCCGTATGCCACAAGCAAGCATGAAGCCGAAAGGCAATACCGCTCCTTCACAGATCAGAGGCGACTCGCGACTGTTTCCCTTCGTTATTTTAATGTCTTTGGCCCCTACCAAAATCCGAGAAGTGAATACTCCGCCGCTGTTCCGGCTTTTATTGAGAACGCAATCAGGAACGAGGCGATTACGATTTTCGGAGACGGCCGGCAGACGCGAGACTTCATTTACGTAAAGGATGTAGTCGAGGCCAATGCGTTCTTCGCGTTAAAATCGCAGGCAACCGGGGTATTCAACGTCGCTTGCGGGCAACAGCTGACAATAACCGATCTGGCCCTAACCAGTCGCAACCTTGCCGAGTCTAGCTCCGCGATTGAGTGTGGCGCCGAGCGGCCGGGCGACGTGAAACATTCACTCGCCGGCGTGGACAAAACTCAGTCGGCTGGCTTTAGGCCGGTTTGCGATTTGACCGAAGGATTGCGCGCAACGATCGAATTTTTCAGGAAAGACGCGGGCATTGAGCGAGCCCGTCACCTATGACGCGATGTCAGACCCGCTGGGTCAACGTGATCATCATCGCGATCGTCGTCATCCTGCGTTCGCCCACGCTCTTGCCGTCGATGTACACGATTGATGAGGCCTATTACGCTACCATCGCAAACGATATTTTGGACGGTGGCGCAGTCTACCGCACGGCTGTGGATACGAAGCCGCCGGGCATGTATTACATTTACGCTGGCGTTTTCCGGGTGGCTGGGAGGAACAACCTCTTTGCGGTCCACCTCCTGGCCATATTTGTCGTCGCGGCCACCGCCCTCGTCCTGCGAAGGATTGGTGCGCGAGTGGCGGACGACTGGGCAGGGGCGTGGAGTGGCATCGGCTATGCGGTGTTCGTCCATGCCTACCGGCCAGCTGACACGCTAGGCGCGAACAGCGAGATTTTCGCCTCACTTCCGCTCGTGTTGAGTGTTCTTGCCTTCCTCCAAGGCCTGAAAAAGCCGGCATGGGGCCTGATATTTCTCAGCGGCGCGCTGGTCGGGGCAGCAACATTGATCCGGCAGCCTTCGGCCGTGACCTTGGGCGCAATGCTGGCGTGTCTCGCGTACGGCTGGCTCATTCTCCGCACCTACTCGTTCCCACGTGTTTTGGCAGCAGGCAGCGGTGTCGTGATTGGATTCATCGCGGTGATTGCGGCACTGGCGTTGGGTTACCAGCTGCAGGGAAATCTGCATGACGCCTATCTGTGGGCGTGGGCGTTTGCGATTCGCTATGTCGAGTCCGAAACAACTTTCCGTTATGTTTTGCGCCGTCTCGTTACCGTCCATCTCGCTGTGATTCTTCTCTCGGGTTTGTTGTGGTATTTTGGGATCTGGCAGGCAGTTGAGACGCTAAGGTCTTTTTGGCGCAGGCGAGCTGTGTCCCCCGAGGCAGTCCTGCTTATTTTGTGGTTGAGTCTTACCTATCTGGCGATCTTTATTGGATGGCGATTTCCGGGACATTATCATTTGGCGGTGCTACCGCCGCTGTCGATTCTCGCGGGCCAGGCGTTCTCGCGCTTTGTCGCGGAAGAACAACGTTCTTCTCAGCGACGCTGGCGATGGATCCGAACAGGGATTATTGGTGCGGCCGCCCTCCCAGCGATAGCTCTTCTCATTGTGGCCTTTGCGGTGCGAACTCAGACTCTCCATTTTCTCCCGGTTGTTCAGCGGATCGTCACGGAAACGAGCGCGAACGATCGTATCTTTGTGTGGGGAACTTCTCCGCAACTCTATAGTTTTTCCGGCCGACGGATGGCGACGCGTTTCGTGAGCTGCACACATCTGGTTGGCGCCTACGCCAGTCGGCCTCGTGAGGTGAGAGATAGGGCGGAGAGCGTGATTCCGGAGAGTTGGGAGATGTTTCAGGCAGATTGGGAAGCGCACCCCCCGGTGCTTATCATCGACATGTCAACGGCGGATCCATTCTGGTCAGCTCATCCCATGAAACGATATTCCGTGCTTCGCGCCGATCTTGCCGAATATCGTGTGGAGGGCGTGATCGACGGCGAAACAATCTATCGTCGGCTTTAACGCCGAACACCGAAACAGTGCGCATGACGACGTGGAAGCCAAGCCTCTCGCTTGTTTATCCAATGTTCAATGAAGAAGAGAACATTGAGCGCGCGGTCCGTTTCGCGGAGGCCGTTCTGACCGACATGACGTCTGATTACGAGATCCTCATCGTCAATGATGCCAGCACGGACCGATCAGCGGAAATCGCGGAAGCATTAGCCCGATCAAACCCTTGTGTAAAGGTGTTCCACCATGAACGGAATTTGAAATTAGGCGGCGCCCTTCGCACGGGTTTTAGCAAGGCGACGAAAGAGCTGGTCTTCTACTGTGACTCGGATCTGCCCGTCGATCTCATGGAGTTGAGCCGGGCGGTACACATCATGGAGTTTACACGGTCCGACATCATTTCGGCCTATCGGTTCGATCGCACTGCGGAGGGACCGATCCGGACCCTGTATTCAGTGGTTTACAATTTGCTTATCCGTTTCCTTTTTCCGTTGCGGGTGAAGGACATCAATTTCTCCTTCAAATTGTTCAAGCGAGAAGTCTTGGATAAGGTTGTGTTGGAGGCGGAGGGTTCATTCATTGATGCGGAACTGCTAATCAAGGGCAAGTTACACGGATTCAAGATCGTGCAATTCGGCGTGAATTATTTTCCCCGGAATCGTGGCACTTCCACTTTGGCCAGTCCGGACGTGATCTTCAAGATGATTCGGGAACTGGTTAGCTTTCGGATGAAGATGCGACACGAAATCAGGGCGGCCCGAGTCACTGCGCCTTGAAACAGCTGATTGTTAGCGCGGATGACCTGGGGCTGACGCCCGGAGTTAACCGAGGGATCCTGCGGGCGTTTCAAGAGGGAATCGTAACAACCGCCTCCTTGCTTGTGACTGGGAAGGCATTCGAGGAGGCGGTCGCGCTGGCTCGGCAGAACCCGGAACTAGATGTTGGCCTGCATCTCACCCTAGTGGAAGAGCGAGCCGTCTTGGGCCACGAGGTCTTGCCTACCCTGGTTGATGAAACGGGGCGGTTTCCCCGCACAAGTGGTGAATTTTTCAGACGAGCCCTTTTCGGACGCATCGGCTGGGATGAGGTCGAGCGTGAGATCGCGGCGCAGATCGAGCGTTTCCAAAAGACCGGACTGCGACTTTCCCATGTTAATAGCCACCAGCACCTCCACATGTTCCCGCCTGTCTTCCAAATCGTTAGCCGGCTGACCCGCGGCATGGATAATGTCTGGGTCCGTAATCCTGCTGGCCCCTGGCGAAAATCGCCGGGTGTCCGAATGAGAAGGTGGGTACAGCGGCTTGGATTGAATCTGAGCTGTCTGTCGGCGCGAGGTTTGCACGGCCCGCCTCTGCCGCAAATGCCGGATGGTATGTACGGATTCGAAATCAGTGGGCGCTTAACTCGCTCTGCGCTCGAACAGATACTTCGGAAAATTCCTGACGGCCTGCATGAATTGATTTGCCATCCCGGCGAAGACGATGCTGACACGCGGACGCGATACAGTCATTGGGACTATCAGTGGGCTGAGGAACTGGAGGCTCTGACCGCACCCGAAACGCGGGAGGTTCTAAAGGAACAACGAATCGCACTCACTTCGTTCGTGCTGGCGAGCAAGAACTTAGTTCCTAATGAATTGCATCGCGGATAACTAGCCTCTAAACTGAATCTTTCCGATTAATCGCATGAAGCTCCTCGACAAAATCGGCCGCGAATTCTCCGGCTATAACTTTGTGGAATCCGGTAAGCGTCTCTTCGATCGCAAACCGTTGCAATGCAGCCTTTATGTCACGGACCGTTGCAATCTGGATTGTGCTTATTGCACCGAGTATGACAATAGCCGGCCGCATCCGAGCCTCGACGATCTGAAAAAATGGATACGGAAAATTCGAGAGCTTGGCACCATGCGGATCGCTCTCGTCGGTGGCGAGCCGCTTGTGCATCCGAATATTGTCGAAGTCGTTCGCTACTGCCGCGAATTGGGCTTTGCCACCAGCCTGACGACCAACGGGTTTCTCCTCACGCGTAAACTGGTCGCAGAACTGGAAGATGCCGGCCTGCAGGTCATGCAGATCAGCGTTGACCGGATGACGCCCAGTCCAATTACAAAGAAGTCGTTCAAGACGATTTTGCCCAAGCTCGATTATTTTGATAATTCAAAAATCAGCCTGCATATCACCGGAGTGATTTGTGCCGATACCTTGCCCGAATCGCGGGCAGTGCTCGAGACTGGCTTGTCGCGCGGAATTCCTACCGAGGTACGCCTGGTGCATGCGGACCCATTGAATCGGTTTCGCGTCGATCGCGGGCCGCGCGAAGAGCTCGAGCGCTTCATCGATTCGATGATCGAACGAAAACGCCGCGGGGAAAAGATTCACACGAGCGAGGCCATCCTTAATTACCAACGCAGTCTCCTCCGGGGCGAACACGTCGAATGGACCTGTGTGGCTGGTTACAAATTATTCTTCGTCTCCGCGCAGGGAAAATTTTGGATTTGCAGCATGGTGCATACGGACAAGCACATCATGGACGTGACCTTAGACGATCTCTACGCGAACTATCACAAGAAGTCCTGCCAGGAGGGCTGCGGCGTTTACTGCGCTGTAAGTGCCTCACTGCTGGTCGAAAAACCAGTGCGTGTTCTGGGGAAGGAAATTCTCGCGCGCACCAAACGCGTGCCATCGATGTTCCGCACTTCGTCACGTCCGCGTACCGACGATCCGAAACCGCGGCGCATTACAAATCCAGATGGAACGCACGAGATGAACGGCAGCGCTAACGGTAGCCCATCCGCAGATGATCGCGTAACTTTGCGGGAAAGCGTTTAGCAAAAAACCGCACGCGAGCATCCAAACATAGACGTTTCTCCGAGCTGCGATTAGCCGAAAAGCACGGTCAAACGGTGCAATGTCATCCAGCAGGCGACCTTTCACCCTCTTTGCCCAGCGCTTTGCGGATTCATCCAGTAAGTGCGATGCGATGAGCAAAGCGAAAAAATAGAACACGTTTGGAAGCTGGCCGCTTCGCCACAAATGAAAGGCGATAGCCGCCCACCACGAATTCTCGATCAAATAATCGAGATGATGTTCCCATTTGCCGCGCTCGGTTGTTTCAATTTTTACGCGCGACTGCTTCCCATCCAGTCCATCGACGATACCAAAAATGAGAGCAGCGAGGATTCCCAGGCCGACCCGGCCAACCGCAAAGGCCGCGGTCGCGCTGCATCCGATG
>QHPG01000280.1 GCA_003219005.1 Verrucomicrobiota bacterium | reverse complement strand
ATGCGGTTGCGAGGATGGAGATGCCCGTTTACGACCCGTACCACACCCGAGAGACGGAGCTCGTTGAGTATCGGGTTGAGATGATCGTCGGCGAGTCGTTCCCCACGGCATACCTTAGCGTAAGTATCAAGCAGCGCGGCGCGGTCTTGCTCGCTTCGTAAGAGCCGATCACGAACGAAGTGGAGATTGTCGTCGCGTTCCCGGGCCTCTGGCGAAAGAAAAATGCGCTCGCACGCGGCATCTACATCTCGGGGCAAGTGCACCTTGGCCTGTGCCACCTCGGCGCAAAGTTTTTGCGTGAGATAAGGTTGCCCGCTGGTCCACCACAGCACCCGGTCCAAAAGCACGCGCGCGGTATCGTGATGTGGACTGAGCCCACCAGCGAGAACGACGGCATCTGACGGCGTAAAATCGCCAAGCTCAACTGCGTGCCCGATGTTGAACGGTGTGATCCTTTCGTCGCGAATCAAATCGCTCGGAGTCGCGACGCCTAGAAGACAGAAAGTGAGTCGTTCGAGTTTCGGATCTTCCGGTCGACGATTGTAACATTCGCGAATGCCCGCGAAAAATTCATCGGCACTGAATTTTTGAAGGCTACGAACGGCATCGATCTCGTCAACGAAGATGACAAGCGGCTTACGTTTCCGCTCCAAATAAACTTCTTTGATCGCGCCAATGAAGCGATGGAGTGGCGCACGACGCTGGTTTGCGTCCCAATACGCTTCCATTTCCTGCTCGAGGTCTAACTTTTCGCCGACATGACAAAGCATGCTGAAGTACCACTGGTCGACGTCCAGATTTTGGCCGATCGCGGTTAAATCAATGATAACGACGGCGCTACCTTCCTGCCGCAATTGCACCGCTGTTCTCACCATGAGCGATGACTTTCCCATTTGGCGAGACGTAAGAACGTAGCAGAACTCGCCATGTCGCAACGCTTCGAGCAGCTCGGTATCGGCAACTCGGGCGACGTAGGAGTCGGCGTCAGCCTGAAGTGCGCCCCCAGCGACAAAAAAACCGTGGTTAATCACGCGAGATGCCCTCGAAGATAGCGTGCGTAAAGATCACAGCGAAATGCTGCATTCGATGGCGTTTCGCCACGCAATAACCCGGCAGCGCGAAGCCGAAAGAAAAGCTTGCCGTCGGTTGGCGGCTTGCCCGCCAGCAAGTCGCGCAGCAAATTCAACGCAGCATCGTTCCCGGAAAGCAGAACGAGGAAGCGCTTGAGATGGTCGGCAAACGGGCCGTCCTCGTTCGGTGCCGTTCGTTCCAATTCATCAAGCTTTATCTCGCGCATAACCATATCATGCAGCGCCCGTCGGACCAGGTACGGTTGTCCGCCCAGCAGCCGCATGAATCGCTCGAAATCCGATGGTCGGAGAGGTTGGCCGTAGCGATCGTTCAATTGGCGGACTTCTGCTAAATCAAAGTCTCGCAGTCGGACTCGTGTGCCAACATTGAAAGGAGATTGGTTCAGATCCGTAATGAAAAGATGTGCTTCGGTAGCGTAAGAAATTATCTGGGTGAGCCCGCTCCACGGACTTTCTGGATCGAGTGCGCGTGCGTTATGCCAGGAGCGAAAAAGGCCGAAGACTTCGCTACCAAACGGGCAGGTAAACAGCCGATCGACTTCATCGAGCGCCCAAACGAGTGGCCTTTGCAGGCTGCGCAGCACCTCCCGTCGCACATAGTTCTCGAAGTTTTGATTTGGTCCACTTTTGGCGCGCCAGACGTCTTCCGGAAATTTTTCTAAATCCAGCTGATTAGCCAGGGCAGTCCCGAGCGTGATAAAAAAGGATTCGAGAGATGTGAGGTCGCTCACGTTCAGGGTCTGGAAGTCAGTGCACGCCACTCTTGCGCCATTCTTGCGTGCGCGTTGCAAGCCGCGAGAAAGCAACGAGGTCTTGCCCATTTGTCTCGCACCTTCAATCAGCACAATGCTGTCATGGCGCTCGATCGCGGCGTGCAACTCAGCATCGGTCGGCCTTTCAATGTAGTACTGCGAATCGAGCGGGACCGCGCCACCGGGTGGCTCCACTGCCCGCGAAACCGCGCGGTTAACCGGCTGTGGCTGCGCCGCTAGGGCGGTGGCAAGTTCCGCCACAACGTTGGCCGTGTCCCCAGCCCCGCGCCATAATGTGTACTGAATGGGATCTAAAATCGTGGTGAGAGTATTCGGCAGCGGTCCTTCCCAATTGACTCGTACCGGAAGGATCCGCGGTCTGCCACCTTGATGTTGCGCCGCGTTGTTGGCGACCTCCATTTCGAATGCGAGCATTTCGCTTGTTACGGCCATAGGCGACAACAACAACGTTACGCTTGTAAATCAACGCCACCTTTGCGCCGGTGCAGAAAGGACGGGTCTTGGCCGCAACTGCTTCAACCGACTTTCGTTCGGATTCATCAATCTTTTTTGGGCGATTCGGTTGACCTGCCTTCCCATCGAAATAGTTCACTAATCGAATGCGAACGCCGTGTTTGACCTGCGCTTCGCCCAGGTCGTGCAGATGAGGCCGGATGGCATCGAATTCGCAAAGAAAACTAGCGTGGACTTGCGACATCAAAATGTGACCGGCATCGCCGCAATCCATGACGCGTTGTGCGAAATTGATTCCCGCCCCCGACACATTTTCGGCACCGTTGATGTCGGGTACGCGATAAACCAAACCCGTGTGAAGTCCCATTCGGACGGTCACGCCTTTTCCATTTCGCAACGCGAGCGATATCTCCACGGCGGCACGCACCGGCGCGCAGACATCGGAATCAAAGAAAACGAGCGCCATTCCATCACCCGTGGGAAGACATATCAAGGAATGATTATCGTGAGCGCGATTGTACTCGATCGAATTGCGAACGGCTTGGCGCAGCTGTTGAATTAATCCCGGTTGTTCGTCCGACGGAAGCCGAGAATAGCCGACGACGTCGGTGAAGAGCACATGTGCCATCTCCGGCTTCGAGGGCGGCTCCAACGTGAAAGGTGCCGATTCTTCGCCCATACAGCCTTGCAGGGTCACAGGATGTCTAGTTTCATATTTACGCGTCAATCGTTTTTTGCCGCGTCACTGTCAAAGCGGCGGAACTAAAAGACAAATTGGCCTTCTCAATTCGGAACGGCTTTAGAGTCGTAACCCTTTTGGAATCAAAACGCGGTCGAGCAAATCGAAGAGCGATTGCACCAGCAACGCCAGGACCGCGGCTGGGATCGCGCCTTGGAGGATCGTAGCGTGATCGTTCAGATTGAGGCCGCTCAGAATCGGCTCGCCCAGACCGCCGGCGCCGATTAACGCCGCCAGCGTGGCGGTCCCGACATTGATCACGGCGCTCGTTTTGATGCCGGCGAGAATGGAACGTGAAGCCATCGGCAAATGAATTTGCCAAAGCCGGGCCGCTGGACTTAGTCCGAGCGCGATCGAGGACTCGCGTAATGCGCGTGGAATGTCCTGTAAACCGGTCGCGGTATTGCGAACAATCGGCAGGAGACCGTAGAGAAAAAGCGCCGCGATCGCGGTCCGGACGCTGATTCCAAAAAATGGCAACGGCACGAG
>QHPG01000022.1 GCA_003219005.1 Verrucomicrobiota bacterium | reverse complement strand
TAGCTTTCGAATCACCCCGACTTGCGCCAGCAGCTTTTTCTCATCGAGCCCGTGCGCCTGAATCTGGCTGCGGCTGTGATCGGCGATGCCAAGATACTGCAGGCCCAGCGCCTGCGCCGCTTCGGCCATCTCTTCAAGAGAGTTGTGTCCGTCGCTCGCCAGCGTGTGGCAGTGAAACGTGCCCCGCAAATTTTCCTTTTCGATCAATTTTGGCAAAGAATGTTTCTCAGCAGCTTCGAACTCGCCCCAGTTTTCCCGTAGTTCCGGCGGGATAAAATCGAGATCGACCGCCAGATAAAGTCCGGCTTCGTCGTGCACCTTTGGAATCCTTTTTGGTCGAATTTTCTTCTTCGGCTTCGGCGAAGTGGTAGGGGCGGTTGACCTCAATCGCCCGGCTCGCCTCTGCACGGCAGGCGGTTCGGGTGAACCGCCCCTACCTTCAACCGGAATCGGGGCGAGCCGATACTCGTTGAGCGTCCAGCCCCGTTTAAGCGCGCGGCTGCGCAGCTCGATGTTGTGTTCCTTATTCCCGGTGAAATAAGCGAGCGCAAAAGGATATTCCGCTGTGCTCACTACTCGCAGATCACACTGCACTCCGGAACGAAGTCGCACACTCGATTTCGTCGGCCCTTGCGCGATGATTGATCCTACGAGCGGATGGGAAACGAAAAATTTCGTGATCGTTTCGGGTTTTTTTGTCGCCACCAACAAATCGACATCGTGCACAATTTCTTTTCGCCGCCGATAACTTCCCGCTATATCCACCTGCAGCGTGTCGGGATGGCCTGCCAAATCGTTCCTTAACGTCTCCGCTTCATGCGCGATCTCGCCGAATTGGAAATAGCCGGCACGCCGGGTTCGTTCCTCGATCGCTTTGCAAATTTTCGCTTGCGTCGTTTCACCGAAACCGGGCAATTCCGCCACCCGGCCCGCCTCGCAAGCCTGGTGGAGTTGCTCGATTGAACTGACGCGCAGCCGCTCGTAAAGGGCCTTGATTTTTTTCGCGCCCAGACCGGAAATCGAGAACAATTCCAGAATGGCCTCTGGAAATTCTGCGCGCAAATCTTCGAGGTATTTGAGCGAGCCAGTAGCAGCGAGCTCCTTGATCTTGAGAGCGATACTTTTTCCAATCCCCGGAATTTTCGCCACTGCTTCTTCGTCCTGCAGGTCCGGAATATTACCGCCAAATGTTTCGATCGCGCGGGCGGCGTTAGTGTAGGCTCGAACCTTGAAGGGATTCTCGCCCTTCAATTCAAGCAGCGCCGCGATCTGCTCCAAAATGCCGGCGATTTCGCTTTTGGTCATCACCAAAACCCTTAACCCGAATTGCGACGCCGGCGACGGCGAAGCGCTGCGCGAGCCTCGCTCACCGCAAGCCCTGCACACAATTGTTCGTCACATCCGACCACGCCGCTGATAGAATTTGTAGCGGTCAATGATCGACTGGACGTAATTTCGCGTTCCGGGAAAATCGATGTTTTGGAGGAATTTCTCCACTGATATATTGGCAACATCGTTTCCGCCGTGCCATCGCTGGGCACGACTGGCGCCGGCGTTGTACTCCGCCAGCGCGAACGGAAGCGGATCGGCCTGATGTTTCCAGTGTTCGACCGCACGATGCAAATACCAACTGCCCGCCTCCAGGTTGGTTTTCGGATCGAAAAGCTCCTCCACGTGGAAATTGTCGATCTTGTTTTCGCGCGCCCATTCGTTAGCCGCTTTTTCACTTACTTGCATAAGCCCGCGTTCGCGGTGGCTGCCATGTTTTCCAGGATCGAAGCGGCTCTCGCGCCAAACGACTGCTTTCACCAGCATAGGATCGAGGTGATGTTCAACCGCGACAGCGCGAATGACGTGATCATAATGTTGAAACCGCGCCGGGCTCATCCATTCAATTACGTTCGGGTCGTTGTTGATCGGGCGATCCACCGCGAGCTCGATTACGCCGTGCCAGAAGAACTCGCGGAGCGGATCGGCGTCGGCTCCCGCGTGCGGGTACCGTTCCGCGACAAATCTGCGCTGGCCACTGTTGTTGGTGTTCTCGAGCACAGTGAGGCGAAAGGTATCCGGCCAATCGAAGCAATAATCGGCGACGCACCAATCTTGAGCGAGCAATTGCTCGAATTGGCGAGATGGATCAGCGCCTATTATTGCTGCCCGATCGAAACCGTCATGCGCAGCATGCTGCCGCAAGTGATCCGGCGCGCGGAAATCGGATGGAAGAAACAGTTGTTCGTCCAGCCCGCGCGAAAAATCGACAGCGACGCGCTCGAGAAACTGCGAAAGCGCGCCCCGCGTCAGGCGGAACTGCTGGAAGCGATCTCGCGCTTGGAATCGCCCATGCGCGCAGCACAGCTTTTGCGGCAAACGTCTCTCGATAACCAAACGCTGCGCGCGCTGGTCAAACGCGGTCTCGCGGAGTTACGCGAGGAAGCTGTGGTTCGCGATCCGCATGGCGACGAGCAGTTCATTGCAACGTCGAATCTTGTCTTGAACGAGGAACAAACGCGCGCGCTAAAGGAAGTCACCCAAGCGCTCGAGTCGCCAGAGAACGCGCGCCCGATTTTGCTCCACGGTGTCACCGGCTCGGGCAAGACGGAAATTTATTTGCAGGCGATCCACGCAGCGCTCGATCGCGGGCGCACCGCTATCGTTCTCGTTCCGGAGATTTCGCTGACGCCGCAGACTGTAGAACGGTTCAAGGGGCGGTTTGCTGACGTGCAGGACGCAGTTGCGGTGTTGCACAGCCATTTGTCCGAAGGCGAACGCCACGATGAATGGCACAAAATTCATTCGGGCCGGGCGCGCATTGCGATCGGCGCGCGCAGCGCGGTGTTCGCGCCCCTGAAAAATCTGGGCCTCATCGTGGTCGATGAAGAGCACGAGACGACCTACAAACAGGAGGAAGCGCCGCGGTATCACGCGCGCGATTTGGCAGTCGTGAGAGCGAAAATCGAGAAATGCGTGGTCGTTCTGGGCAGCGCCACGCCATCGCTCGAGAGTTATAACAACGCTACAATCGGAAAGTACCGGCTCGTCACGCTCAGCCAGCGCGTGGACGAAAAGCAGATGCCGCTCATGCGGATTGTCGATCTTCGCCAGGAACGACGGAAAGAAAAGAAAGCCGCCATTCTGTCGGAAAAATTGTCGCAAGCCATTGCCGATCGCCTGGAGAAACGCGAGCAAACAATTCTGTTTCTCAATCGGCGCGGTTTTTCCACGTCGCTGCTGTGCAGCAATTGCGGCGAAGCGCGCAACTGTCCCAATTGCAGTGTCGCGCTCACGTTTCATCGGCATCCTGCAGTCGCGGGCCGACTGAGTTGTCATTTGTGCGGGCACACCGCGGCCGTCCCAAAGAAATGTCCGGCCTGTGGACAAGACGCGCTGATTTATTACGGCTTCGGCACCGAGAAAGTGGAATCAACGGTGGCCCAGATTTTTCCAAAAGCTGTGGTGTGCCGCATGGACGCCGATTCCATGACGCGCAAGGAAGCGTATCGCGAAACACTGAGAAATTTTCGCACTGGCAAGATCGACATTCTGGTCGGCACGCAGATGATCGCGAAAGGCCTGCATTTTCCAAACGTCACGCTCGTCGGAATCATCAATGCCGATCTTGCACTGCATCTCCCCGATTTTCGCGCAGGCGAACGGACGTTTCAGCTTCTTACGCAAGTGGCCGGACGCGCCGGGCGTGGCGAAACCGCCGGAGAAGTTTTCGTACAAACTTACACGCCGTTCAGTCCATCGATCCAATTTGCGCGCCATCACGATTTCGCCGGCTATTTCCAACAAGAACTTGAGTTCCGTGAGCGCTGCGATTTCCCACCGTTCAAACACGCGATCCTTATCACGGTCCGTTCCGCCCACGAAGGTCGCGCAAAACTTTCAGCAGAAACCTTGAAACGCCGTTTGAAAGAGGCGCTGCCGGAAGAATTCATCCTGGGCGATGCGACACCCGCGCCACTGGAAAAATTACAGGGACAATTCCGTTTTCACATCCTGATCCGCGGCGAATCCCGAAGAATTTCGCGCCTGAGCCGCCTCGTCCGCGAAACGCTCGGCAAACTGCCGTTCCCTGAAGACGTAACTGTCACAGTAGACGTCGATCCTTATCAGCTGCTGTAAACTTCTGGGGAATGCACAGCTTGTCCGATTGCGTGTGGGCGCCGAAATGTGCACGCGAGGCGCGTGCGCTCCCCAGAATTTCGCCTACCGCGTTTCCGCCGGTGGCAACGCGCGGCCGTACGCAGATGTTTTGCCGCGCATTTCGAAGTAGTGATACGCTTCGAGAGCAACTTCGCTGATGGCGCGCTCGGCAGCCTTTTCGTCGCGGTCGTAAGCGGTCATCACGCTGATCGCGAACGGCCGGTTCTGAGCGAAAATAATACCTGAATCGTTGCGCACGCCTTCCAGACTTCCGGGCTTATCAGCGATGTCGACGCCCGTGGGCAATTCGTACGACAGATAGCTGTCCTTCTTCAAAGTCTTCAATTGCTTGATGAGCTGGTCGGTGAGTTCCTTGTTCAACGCTTTGCCTTTGTAGATCATTTCCAACAGCCGCGCCATTTCCTGCGGAGTGGAAACATTTTCATCGCCGCGTCGAGCGGCGGCGATGTCGATCATTTTTCGACGCAGCATCGTTTTCGTTAGTCCAAGGTTCCGCAGGGTCGCGTTTACGTTCTGCATTCCAACGCGATCGATCAGAACATTCGTCGCCGTATTGTCACTCACGGCAACCACGAATTGAGCCAGGTCGCGATTGGTAACGCGCGTCATCCCCGCTGTAAGACCAGCCATGATCTGGCTGTCTTCGACGAGGTCTTTGGGATCGAAGGTGTAAAGTTCATTCAGCTTTGCTTTGCCTTTCGCTCCGGCGCGCGCCTCCTGATCCTGACGATACAATTCCAGCAGGATCGCGATTTTGATTGAGCTCGCAGTTGGAAATACGCGATCGGCGTTGCGCAAAAGAATTCGGCCGTCAGTAAGATCGAGAATCGCCACGCCCATGACGCCATCGAGTCGGGCAGCGATTTCTTCAACGCGTGTCTCGAGCTTTTTCCAAAGCAAATCGCTGCCGGTATCGCGCGGAGCTTCAGGTTTCGGTTGGCCAAAAGTGCCCGTAGCCAATGCAAGCGCAATAAAGAATCCGACGAGTTTCATTGCAATGATATTGCACCGAGCACAATCGCCGCGTCGAGATTGATTTTGGAGCGTGGCGACGTCAATACTCGCCTGCGAAGATGTCGTTGCGGAAAACGTTAATCATGGTAGCGATCGCGTCGCCTTTAATTTCAGACTTTCTCGGCGGAACTTATTGGGCTATTTCCAAAAACACTTGAAAGCTACAAAATGACTTCGAAGCTCATCATCGCCGCTTCACTGAGTGTTCTGTTCGTGGCGGGCTGTAATAAGAACTCCACTTCCACGGTTCGGAATTCAAACAAAGTTCGCGTCGGTTACATCGGTCTGACCTGCGAAGCTCCGATTTATGTCGCTTACGAGAAAGGCTTCTTCAGGGAGGAGGGACTCGAGCCTGAACTGGTGAAATGCAATTGGGCAACTTACAAAGACGCACTGGCCCTTGGCAGCTACGACATCACTCATCACCTGGTGATGTACTTCCTGAAACCGATCGAACAGGGTTTGGATGTAAGGTTCCTGGCCGGAATCCATCGCGGATGCCTGCGCGTTCAAGCGGGTGTGAAGACGAATATTCACACCATTCAGGATCTGAAAGGAAAGCGAATTGGTGTGCCGGGAATGGGCACGCCGCCCTTCGTTTTCGCAAATCGTGTCTTCGGAACCCACGGGATCGATGCCGGAAAAGATGTTACCTGGAAAGTTTTTCCAGCAGGTGAATTAGGGCTGGCGATTGACAAAGGTGAAGTGGACGCTGTCTGCAACGCGGAACCAATCGGAAGCCTGCTCATCGCGGAGGGAAAGGTAAGAAACATCGCCGACCAGATAATGGATGCGCCTTACAAAGACGAATATTGCTGCGAGGTGATCGCCAACGGCAAATGGGTGGACGCAAATCCCGACACTGCGGCGAAGGCAACGCGTGCCCTGTTGAAAGGCGCCAAATGGGTCGAGACCAATCCAAGGGCTGCGGCGCTCATGGCGGTAGAGAAAAAATATCTCGCCTCAACTCCGGAATTGAACACTGCCGCGCTCGCGCGTTTGCGTTACGTACCAAGTGTCCACCTGGCTGAGGAGTCGGTTCACACTGCCGGTCGGGAGATGAAAATCGCCAAGATGCTTTCTCCGGATACCGATACCGAAGCGCTCGCTAAACGTGCCTTCATGCATCTGGACGGCGTTACAGACGAGTGGATTAAGGCTCTTGAGGTGGAAAAAATTGCTGGAGGCCAGGTCTCACCCGACGAAGATATCCGGCTCATCGCGGAGTTGATTCAGAAAGACACGGGAGATTCGTGCTGCCGAAGAAAAATGTTCGATCAACCGGATCAGGATGCGCCAAATCTGGCTGACCCTAATGCCCCGTGTCTCCAGAAAAATATGATGGCTGTTGAGCAGTGAACCGGGCCGCCATTCAGTTAACTCTCGCGCGAACAGAGCTGGAGCGCGACGCCATCGATCTCACCAAGCACGGATCGACGCTCAGTTGGCGCGTGCAGTGGGCGGTCACTCTCGCAGCTCTGGTCGACCTCGTAATACATTTGCTCTTTTCGAAGCGTACGCCAGCCGTCGAAACGCATTCTTACAAGCTGCTTATCTACGAAATCATCGGCGTATCGATTGTCCTGAATATTGCCCAGCGATTCTGGATTCCGTTGCGCTCCTGGATGCGTCACATGTGTCCGATCTTTACGGCGGCAATCTTGTTACTCGGTCTTTGGGATGTGGTTACGCTGGGTTTTCAACTGCTCCCGCTGCCGTATTTTCCCGGGCCGGCGGCGGTACTGCGCAGTCTGATCAGCGATCGCGCACTTTTGCTGGACAGCACCTGGCACTCTCTTGCGCTGCTTTTAAGTGGCTACAGCGTCGGTGTGCTTGTTGGTCTGGTCAGCGGGATTTGTATCGGATGGTCGGTTCAGATTCGTTACTGGGGAATGCCACTGCTCAAGGTCGTCGGCCCCATTCCAGCCACCGCCTGGATCCCTCTCGCGATGGTACTCTCACCTTCTGCTTTTGTGTGCGCGGCAGGACTGATTGCGCTCGCGGTTTGGTTTCCGGTGACGATGCTCACTGCTTCCGGTATTTCCAATACTCGCGCGTCTTACCTGGATGTTGCTCGCACTCTCGGCGCGGGACGCACTTATCTTATCTTTCGGGTAGCCATTCCGGCAGCGGTTCCAAATATTTTTATCGGTTTATTCATGGGGCTTGGTGCCTCTTTTCTGACGTTGGTGGTCGCAGAATCGGTCGGGGTGAAATCCGGCCTTGGCTGGTATGTCAGCTGGGCACAGGGCTGGGCCGAATACGGCAAAGTCTATGCTGCAATCATCATCATGGCCGCTTTCTTCTCAACCGTCATGACGCTTTTGTTTAAAGTTCGCGATCACGTCCTGGTCTGGCAGAAAGGGATGATCAAGTGGTAGCATTTGCCGAAACTGACGCGTCCATGCTAGGCATCCGGGAAATCAGGAAAAGTTTCCCCTCACCAGACGATCCTCTGACGAAGCGGCTGGTTCTGGACGGAATCTCCTTCTCAGTTGCAGCCGGGGAATTAGTTTGCCTGATTGGACCCAGTGGCTGCGGCAAGTCCACCCTCCTTCGTCTAATTGCAGGTTTGGATTTGGCCGATTCAGGCGAACTTTTAATCGGTTCTCAACCAATCAGTGAGCCGGGCGCGGAACGGGGTCTTGTCTTTCAAGACCCCAACCTGTTTCCCTGGCTCACCGTTCGTCGCAATATCGAGGCCGGTCTTGTTGCGCGGCGAGTGTTGCGCGAAAAGCGCAACGAAGTGGACCAATTCATGCGCCTTGTCGGCCTCGAAGCATTTGGCGGCGCTTATCCCCACCACCTTTCCGGTGGCATGGCCCAGCGTGTTGCTCTCGCGCGAGCGCTTATCAACCACCCCAAAGTTCTCCTGCTCGACGAGCCGCTCGGCGCGCTCGACGCCTTTACCCGCATGCGCATGCAGGATGAGGTGCTGCGCCTCTGGGAAAATCGCCGCACCACGATGCTTCTCGTCACCCACGACATTGATGAAGCGATTTACATGAGCGATCGCATCATGATCATGACTCAGCGTCCGGGCAGAATCGATCGGATCATCACCGACGCCCTGCCTCGACCACGTGATCGCAGTAGCTCGGATTTTCTTCGCCTCCGCTCAGACATTCTCGAACTTCTGCACTTCGCCGGCGACCGGACGGATGCGAACGGCGGTTGAGATTACAAACGAACGTCGATAGAGCTGCATTGGATGAACCGCTCGGCGCGCTCGACTTTTTGACGCGGCAGAAAATGCGCATCGATCTGGTGCGTATCTGGCAAAGCGAAAAGAAAACGATTCTTGCTAAAATCCGCCGCTGGCCAGAACCAAATTTCCTGAAGGACCTCCCGTCGCCGTGAAGATATAGGTCTGCCCGCTTTGCACATTCAAAGGCATTTCCCACGGAATTGGCGAGCGCGACCTCGGAGTCGCCAGCACTGCTAAAACGTGCCGGCCGGGAGTCAGGAGACCATGATAAGTGTGGCCATATCCAAGCGTTGCCGTTTGCTGGCCGTCGATCAACAATTGGACGATCACGTTGACGCCCAGATTTGGCATTCGTCTTATGACCAAACGGGCCGGGGCCTGGCTTGGCGCCGCGGCGTGAGGTGACCGTGGATCGGCACCCATCGCCTGACCAGCGACAAACGTACTAAAGAACAGCGAGACCACGAGCAGAAGGATCGCGCTGCAGGTACTGTAGTTATGTGTCTTCATAGTTTTGTTACTCCATGGATGAATTTTTATCGTTCGTTAACACTAATCTAGGCTGCGGTCAGATATTCACGGCAGCCATTTCGTTGAATCATTGGACTCGTCGCGGAAAGCCAAACCGGCCGTCCAGAATCAAGTTTCCCGAACCATCTCCGACCGCTGTAAAACCGTAGGTCTGGCCGCTTCGCGCATCCAAAGGCAGTTGCCAGGGAATCGGCCACCGCGGACTGGGACTCGCCAGCACCGCTAAAACATGATGGCCCGGCGCCAGGAAACCATCGAAAGTATGGCCATATCCAATAGATCCGGCCGGCTGGCCATCGATCCATAATCGGGCAATTACGTTGAAGCCCAAATTTGGATTGCGCCTTATGATTAAACGGGCAGGCGCTTTGGCAGGCTGCACAACGGCGTGAGCTGGTCGCGGGTCGGCACCCATGACCTGACCAGCGGCGAGCGCATTAAAAAACAGCCAGGCCGTGAACAGAAGGATCACGGGGTGGGTACTGTAGCTATGCGTCTTCATAGTCTGTTACTCCGCTAACGAATCCTTACCATTCGATAGATGCGCTATTCAAGCTCAATCGCATGCAAAGACCGATCTCCCCATCTTTCGAGCGTCATCTGTCGGCTCGAACCCACCTGGACGGCCGCTTTCTAAAGAACGATTTCCATTCCTTCGCGCGCCAACTGCGAGTTTGGGAATCGTCTCTGGCACAGCTTTTCCATGCGCAGGAGAAAGTCGTCATCGTGTTCCGGATCGTGGTGAGTCATGGCGAGATGTTTAACCCCGGCCATTTCCGCTACCTGCATCGCCTGGTCGAAACTGCTGTGTCCCCATCCCCGGTGCGTCCGTAGTTCCTCGGCCGTGTATTGCGCATCGTGCACTAGCAAATCGGCGCCGCGGCTTAGCTCCACCACCCGCGGGTCGATTTCCTCGCCATGCTCAACATCCGTGCAAATAACCAACACCTTGCCGTTGCGCTCAATCCGAAATCCATACGCTCCACCCGGGTGGTTGTGCCGCTGACCGGTGACTTTGGTCTCTACATTGTCGACGCCGGCGGCGAAGTGCTTGCTGGCATCTTCGACCTTCAGAAAATCAAATTGGGCCCCCATTTGGTCCAACTGCACAGGAAAGTACTGCGATTGCAGGGGCACCTCAAAGATTTCTCGCAGATTACCGACGGTTTGGTTCTGGCCGAGCGTGAGCATCGTGATTTTCTGCTTGGGATTATACGCCGGAGCGAAGAAGGGAAAACCCTGGAGATGATCCCAATGAAAGTGAGTGAACGCGATGACGAGCAGCTCCTGGCGGTGTCCGATCGCGCGCATGTCCCGGCCGAGATTGCGAAGCCCAGTTCCGGCGTCAATAATGACAATGCGATTCGTATCCGTGAATGTGATTTGAAAACAGGTGGTGTTGCCGCCGAATTGCTGGAAGCCAGCTTCACAGACTGGGACGGAACCGCGGGTACCGTAAAATTTGAGCCTCATACCGAACTATTCTCGGCCCAGCGTCCTGGGTTAATGAGT
>QHPG01000021.1 GCA_003219005.1 Verrucomicrobiota bacterium | reverse complement strand
GCAGATATTCCAGGAATCGTCTCGTCCTCTCGCAGGCCACAAAATTGTTCGTAGTCTATCGGCGAAAAGATTGTTGGATTTTCGCCGCAAATAGGACATTGCGCATCGCGCCGCAGGTTAAGCTCTCGAAATTTAACCTTGAGCGCGTCGAAGTGGAGCAGGCGTCCAATCAGAGGCTCGCCGATGCCGATGATCAGCTTGATCGCCTCAATCGCTTGTAGCATGCCGATGATCCCCGGCAGAACACCGAGCACGCCCGCTTGCGCACAGTTCGGGACTGATTCCGGTGGAGGCGGCTCCGGAAAAAGACACCGGTAGCAAGGTCCACCCAAGTGAGGCGCGAACACTGTAGTTTGCCCTTCGAACCGGAATACCGAGCCGTACACATTTGGCTTGCGCGCAAAAACGCAGACGTCGTTGGACAGGTAGCGCGTGGGGAAATTATCCGAGCCGTCCACGACGATGTCGTAATGAGACACAATTTGAGAAGCGTTTTCGCTGGAGAAACGGCATTGGTGCAATTCGATCTCGATCTCCGGGTTGATGTCGCGAAGCCGGTCCTGTGCCGATTCCAATTTGGCGCGGCCGATGTCTTTTGTTCCGTGAAGAATTTGCCGCTGCAGATTGGAAAGATCGACGTCATCGAAATCGACAATCCCGATAGTTCCGACACCAGCTGCAGCGAGATAGAGCGCGGCCGGGGACCCGAGTCCGCCAGCGCCAATACACAAAACCCGCGCAGCCTTTAGCCGGCGCTGTCCCTCAGCTGTGACTTCAGGCATGATGAGATGACGCGAGTAACGTTGCAGTTCCTGAGTGCTCAAGTGCACCGCGCTGATGCGTTGATTGTCGATGACGCTTCCCTTCATGCCGTTGGATTTATTCTAGCACAAAAGGATGGAGCTGTAGCCGGGATCGGCTTGTCCGTCGTAGCCTTGGCGAAGGCGGATGATCCCGGCTGGCCCGAGCGCGCGTTGAACACGGCCGGCATTACCCCGAAAGCATTCGGGGCTACAACTTCAACTATCCCGGCTCACTCTGTGACCGTCACCGGCGTTCCGACCGAGGCGTTTTCAAAAAACGGTCTGGCCATGCCTTTCGGCAGCCGAATGCAACCATGCGACGCGGCAAACGGCGGAACATACCCCTGGTGCATCGCGTAGCCGCCTCTGAAAAACATCGCATACGGCATCCGAGCACCATCGAAATGCGTGCCCTTCGGGCGGGAATCTTTTCGCGCGTCAATATTTGATCTAACGACGTTGCCATAATCATCCACGTAATCGCCGAATTCGGTCGAGACGTGGTCTGCATCTTTGGACAGAACGGTATAGTGACCGGGCGGGGTGGAGAACCCGGGTTTGCCAGTAGAGACGGTGGCTTCGCCGACCACACGTTTGCCCATGTAAAAGTACGCTTTCTGTTCGCCGACATGCACAACGATTTTAGCCGGGCCCGAAGCGCCCTCGTCATTCCACCAACCTGCCACAGAGGCGCGGGGATACATTCCCGGCGCATAAGGCGGATACTCCTCGCAACTGCAAATGATGAGTGCCACGAGGCTTGCGCCCGCAATCTGAAACAAAAGACGAAGGTTCATGGAAACGGATACTTACGTGCAGCGCTCAGACTGCTTCAACTCAAATATTCCATCCATAATTCGTAGCAGGTTCGCTCTCTGGACTCGCGCGGTTTGACGCTGCGCGCCGCACCAAATACGCTCTTTGCCATGACCACTGTGCAGCCGCCGATTGATCTGAAGAATTGGATTGAAGAGAATCGCGAACAATTCAAACCTCCAGTAAGCAATCGTTATCTCTACGACGGGCGGGATTTTTTCGTGATGGTCATCAAGGGGCCGAACGCGCGGAATGATTTTCATCTGGTCGATTCGGAGGAGTACTTCTACCAACTCAAGGGCGACATTAAGGTGCGCATCCGCGAAGCCGGCCGCATCGTGGACCATATCGTCAGAGAAGGCGAGACGTTCTTCATCCCGCCAAATGTGCCACACTCGCCGCAGCGGCCGCCGGAGACGATCGGCATTGTGGTTGAACGGCGCCGGCCACCCGGGGAAAAGGAACACGTCATTTTCTACTGCGAAAATTGCGGGGCGCTGGTGGAAGATATCCACTTCGACTGCGCGGACATTGTCGAGCACTTTAGCCAGGCAATGCTCGATTTCTGGAATGACGATGCGCGCCGCACCTGCAAAAAATGCGGCAAGAAAGTGGAGAAGCCGCAGCCTGTGAAATCGCCGTAGGGTGCGCTCTGTAGGGCGTCTGTGTCAGCCCCGAATGCTTTCGGGGTTCACAGAATGGAGCCGGCGGGAGCCGAGCGACACAGACGGGAAGCCCGAAGGGGTGAGCTCGCTGGCGCGAGCGAATCAAACGCCCTACAATTCCAGCCAGTGAAGATCGATCTGCACACTCACATTCTGCCGCGCGATTGGCCCGACCTCGACGCAAAGTACGGCTACGGCGGATTCGTTCGTCTCGATCATTATAAGCCATGCTGCGCGCGGATGATGATTGGCGATCGCGTGTTTCGCGAGATCACCGATAACGTCTGGGACCCGGAGCGGCGGATCGAGGAATGCGACCGCGACGGCGTTTCCATGCAGGTGCTCTCGACCGTGCCGGTGATGTTCAGCTATTGGGCGAAGCCAGCCGATGCTCTCGATCTCTCTCGACGCTTAAACGATCACATCGCCGGGATCGTTCGTGACCATTCAAAACGATTCGCGGGACTGGCGACCATTCCAATGCAAGACCCGGATCTCGCGGCTGGCGAACTGGAACGATGCGTCCGAGAACTGGGCTTGCGCGGCGCAGAGATCGGCACGCACGTGGATGCAAATCCTCATTCCGGCCGCATCGACCCTTTGAATCTCGATAATGCATCTCTTCAACCTGTCTGGAGCGCCGCGGAAGATCTGAACGCCGCGATCTTTGTTCATCCCTGGGACATGCTCGGCAAGGAGCGCATGCCGAAATATTGGTTGCCGTGGCTGGTCGGTATGCCGGCCGAAACGTCTCTTGCGATTTGTTCCATGATTTTCGGCGGCGTCTTCGAGAGATTCCCAAAACTCCGTGTCGGGTTTGCTCATGGCGGGGGCGCATTTCCCTTCACCATTGGCCGCATCGAGCGCGCGTTTCATGTGCGACCCGATTTGGTTGCGGCGGAGAACAATACGAATCCGAGAAAATATCTGGCGCACGACAACGCGGCCGCGCGGTTTTATGTCGATTCACTCGTGCACGATGCCGATGCGCTGAGAGTGTTGCTCAAACTCTTTGGCGCGCAACGCATCGCGCTCGGTTCCGATTATCCCTTTCCCCTGGGCGAAACGAAACCAGGCCAGCTCATCGAGTCCATGAAACTTTCCGCCAAAGAAAAGGCACGCGTGCTTTCCGGTACCGCGCGCGAGTTTCTCGGACTCTGACTTTGCCGTTGAGCGTTGGGCGTTCTTTACAGTTCGTGCCGAATCGCCCAGAGATCGTGGAAAATTGGCTTGAACAGCGATTCCTTTAGAAACGGCACGCCCGGTGATCCGCCGGTGCCTTTTTTCGCGCCGATTGTTCGCTCAACCAACTTGATGTGCCGATAGCGCCACTCCTGCAAGCCCTCATCGAAATCGGTCATCAATTCGAACAGGATCGAGGATTCAGGCGAATTCTTGTAGAGCCTTAGGATTTCCTTCTGTACGCCTTCATCTGGTTGATTTGGCTGCGTCACGTCGCGATTCTTCAAGTCGGCGGGAATCTGTGCCCCGCGGATGGCAAGGAAATCGTAGAAATGATCAACCACACTGCGTTCGCGGAGCAACTTTTGCAGCCGATCGTAGCCCGGGAAATCCGGCTTTAGATACGCAAGGGTCGATGGACGTTTGTATCCGAGCGCGAATTCAATTTCCCGAAACTGAACAGATTGAAAGCCCGATGCCGTCTCGAGCCGGTCGCGAAAACTTGAGAACGACGACGGGGTCATTGTTTCGAGAATGTCCACCTGCGCCACGAGCACCTTCATGATTGTGCGCACCCGCTTAAACGTATGGATCGCTCCGAAAAGATCGCCTGCGGAAAAGTCGTGCTTTATTTTCTCAAACTCGTGCAGCAATTGCTTGAACCAGAGCTCGTAGGTTTGGTGAATGATGATGAACAGCGTCTCATCGTGCTCTGGCGGGCTTGAGCGCGGCTTTTGTAGTGAGAGCAGCTTCTCCAGATCAAGATAACTGGCGTACGTAAGCGGCGGCGGCATGGTCTAAGATTACCGCAGATGACGCAGGTACTCCCGATCCCATGCCGCGGGGATGCTCTCACGCGCCGAGTACGGGCCCGGTACATACGCGCGCGAGGAAATACCTTGCTGGCTCAATTCGCAGACGTGCCAGTCCTGCCTGTTGACCATGTCCCAGAATTCGATCGCGTCATCCGGCCTGAAATCTACTCGGTTAAACGCATCCGGATGAAAAAACCAATCGCACAAGATTAGCGTTCGCTCTGGCGACTGCGGCTCAAGTTGATGCACCATCACGTAATCGGGATGCAAACTCATCAGCATGTTGGGGAAGATCGAGTAGTAAAACACTCGATTCTTTCCATCTTGCTCATGCTCGTGATCATAATCGTTCTCGATTTCTTGCGACGGGTTTCGATTACGAGCACGATCATGAGCACGACTGGAATCCGCGATTCCCAACGCGCACGCGTTCCCGCTCATGGTCAGGCTCCGGCCTTTCGCGATCCGCATGAATCCACCCAGAAACGGTCCTTCGATCAGATCATTCTCTGCTGAATCATGCGGTGAGATTTTCGAAAGCTCCGGATGTACTCCTAGGCAGTGATAACACTCGGAATAATTTTGAAAGATCAACTTCCAATTGGCTCGCACATCGTACTCGATCCGTCTCGCTGAGCGCAGGGACGGCAAGTTCCAGCGCGAAAATTTTCCCGCCAACGGCGCGAACCATTCCTCCAGCGGCATGTAGCCGCCTCGCTGCGTCGAGGCGTTTTCTGCCGCGTCTGCGAGATTCACGAAAATGAATCCTTCCCACAGGACGACGTTCACCGGGCGCAACGAATAATCGGCCTTGTTGAAGCCCGGGACATCATCCATGTGCGGTGCGCCAAGCAATCGTCCGTCCAGTCCGTACGTCCATGCGTGATACGGACACTGCATCGCAGGGGACAATTGTCCGTCCCTGTTTTCAATGAGGCGACTTCCGCGATGGCGGCACACGTTGTAAAAGCCATGGATCTCTCCGCGTTTATCCCGGACAACGATCAAGCTCTCGCCGGCGATCTCTGCAGTAAAATAATCACCGGATTTTGCGATCTGACTCTGATGGCCAATCAGCACCCATTGCTTGGAGAAAACCTTCTCCTGCTCTTCGGCGAATACGGCCGGCGAAACGAAATACCGCTGTGGCAGAGTCTCCGCACCCGCTTTGAAAGTCTCTGTCGTTTTGCGGAACTCTGGCGTTGCCTTTGTCTCCGTCGCGTGCATCGATTTTGGATTCTAACTGCTAGACGCTGGATGAGAAATCGGATTTCTATGATCCGATCAAGTATCCAGTTTCGAATAACGCTTCCGTCGCCGCTCAGTTCGATATTCGGCGTTGGATGTTGGATGTTCGACGTTTTCTTGCGCCCCTACTTCAGCACCGCCTGGTGAAATTCGTACCAGTCGTCAAGATTGTTCAGGTTCACCGCGTCTTTCGGAGCAGCAGCGTCGTCGTCGATGCCGCACGCGCTCAGAATGCCCTTGCGCGTTTCGCCATCATGATCATAGCCGCATACCGCGGCGTTGTGCTTTTCGATCGCTTCTCGTTTTAGTGATTTGGCATTCTTCTTCACCCAGGCCTCGAATTCGGGATAGGTCGGCTTGTTCTGCTTGATGTAATCTCTCACCACCTGCTCTTCGAGCCCGAGCGCGGCAAGCGTCATCGCATCGAAACCTGTACCAACGCCGGGATAGCCAGAAGCGAGTTTACCCTTTTCCTCCAGAGAGACTTTCTGCCAAAGACGCGGGAGATGGACAACGCCAATTGGCCCGGCAATGCCGGAACTGATCAATGGAACAAATGTGTCTGCCATAATAATAATTTTGGTAATGCCGGCTCAAGCGAATTGCAAATTCCTGCCGTGACCGAAATCGAAGCCGCCTCATAGATATGCGACGCTGTAGCCACGGCGCTGTGCGCCGTTGGGAACGTGGGATTCCCGCGAGTAACGCCCCACAGGGGCGTGGCTACATTATTCGTAAAGCGCATTCGGCTTTTGCCGAACACGTTCTATTCGCTGCCGATATCCGGTTTGGGCAATGGCGAGGAGATTTCTACCTGAGTGATTTTGCCACCTGGCTCTCGGGAGGCTTCGAGTTTTACCTCCTGCACGGGATCTGTGCGTGTGCTGAGAAACATGATCGTGGTCAGCTTGCCATTAACCTCGATGTTGTTCCGGCCGTGGTTGAGATTGTTCGCAGCGACCGCCGCTGCTTCCCAACCGTCAGCCAGTTCCTTCGGTGTAAGCGATGACGTGCCGGTCTGGATGATTTTCACTTCCTCATCGACGATCTTTTTCGTCGGCTTGCCCGCGGCGTGGAACTGTGGTGTAGCCGGTGTCCAATCGGGTAACGTGACAGGGCCGGGCGCCTCCAGTTGTTTCTGCAGCGCGGCCTGCAATTTCTCCTTCTCGTGTTTTTCCTCCTGCTCCTGTCGCGCTTCCTCTGCTTTTGCCGCCCCTTCCATGTCGGCAATTTTTTTCCTGGTATCCAGCGACCCGGGATTCTTCTGAAGTTCGCGCGCGTTCTTTTGCATTTCCTGCGCCTGCTTCAACGCCGCCTTGAGATCAGGATCTTCCAACGGATTGCCGTCTTGTGCGCGGGTGGACAAGGCGAAAAGGAGCGATATGACGACGAAGACGGTTGGCAGGTATTTCGAATACATGCCGAGCAGGATAATGGCCTTGCCTGATTTCCTGCAATTGCAATTCCAGCTTCGGCGCCGGAGCACGCCTAGCGTGCGAGAAACCAGACTATCGCGGCAACTGAAATCGCCGCGAGCACGAACACGCTCGCATACACCAATGCGTCTTGCACCCGCGCGCGTTTCGCCGCGGTTGCATAAGGAATTCGTGTGAAGGTCACCATCGTGTAAAGCGGGAGATAGATTCCAGGCAGCGCCGCTTCGAGCGCGTGATCGAGTTTCTTTTTTGCCCGGAATGTCTTCGAAGCGGTTTTATCGCGCATCTCGATGAAATTACCAATTGCCAGATCAGCGAGCGCATCGGCGTTTTGTTTGCGCCGCGAAAAATATTCAGCGAACGCGCGCTCGCGATTATCTGGAAATTTTTCCAGGCATTCATCGAGCACCACGCAATCTTCGAACGCAGCGTTCATGCCCTGACCATAGAATGGCACAACCGCGTGCGCGGCGTCGCCGACGAGGCAAACTTTGTCCCGGTAAAACCACGGCGCGCAGCGAATCGTGACGAGTGAACCGGTCGGATTATTCCCAAAGTCTTCGAGCAAAGTTGGCATCAGTGGCACGGCATCCGGAAATTCCTGATCGAAAAATCGGAGCACATCATCATCAGTTTTCGTCGTCGCGAAACTTCGCGATCCTTCGAATTCCCAAAAGAGCGTGCAGGTGAACGAGCCATCGGGATTCGGCAGCGCGATCATCATGAAACTTTTCCGTGGCCAGATGTGGAGCGCGTTCTTCTCCATAAGCCAGGAACCATCAGGTCCTGGGGGAATCGTCAATTCCTTGTAACCGTGAGCGAGATAGCTCTCATCGTACTCGAAACCACCGATCTGCATCTGCATTGATTGCCGCACCGCTGAGAACGCGCCATCGACGCCAATCACAGCGTCGCCGCGCGCGGTCATTACACCGCCTGCTGTTTCAAAATGGGCAGCCGCGTCGTCGAGATCGATGCGTGTGCATTTGTGATTGAAGTGCACGTGGACGTTCGGATAATGCTGCGCAGCTTCAATGACCGTCGTGTTGAGCGCGGCACGTCCGATTGAGTTGATGCAATTTTTCGGATCGACGTCGTAAGGAGTAAAATGCAGCGCTCCCGATTTATCGTGAATCATCCGGCCACGCATGGGGATTGCGTGCTGTAATGCTTCATGCGCGATGCCGATCTGTTCGAGCGCATGGATGCCCCGCGTCGAAATCGCCAGATTGATCGAGCGTCCGCCGACGATGTTGCCTTCGCGCGGGTCAGCGCGCCGCTCGTACAGATCGACATCGTATCCGCGCCGGCCCAAGTAGGCCGCCAGCAATCCGCCCGCGAGACCGCTGCCAATGAGAACAAACTTTGCCACGTTCAGAATTAATCATGAACCCAAGAACACGGCGAGCGGGGACGCCGACGGGTAGACAGCAAAGCGCTTGGGAAGCGGAGAGGGCGCGGGAGCGCGCGAATCAATCTACGAATCAGGAA
>QHPG01000020.1 GCA_003219005.1 Verrucomicrobiota bacterium | reverse complement strand
TTTTTGATATCGCCGGCAATTCGTTCCGCTTCATCCGCCGATTGATGCGTCGTGCGCATCGGCCAGGTCTCGCTGCGATAAAAAATAAATCCGATCAGTAGCGCGACGATCAGACCGAGCAGCGTGAACGCAATCGGCCAGGAGAATTTGCCAGACTCTGCTGAATTGAACATTGGACGTTGGGCGTTGAGCGTTTCCCGCCTCGACGCAATTTAGTCGAGCAAGAGCGCGAGCACGAGCAAGAGCAGGAAGAAAGAGACAGATTTTGGTCTGCAAAAAAATTACCGCCCCCCACGCCCGATGGGCGTGAAGGGCGGCTGTTCCCCCCAGAACAATCGTAGAAAACCTTCAGGCTTCTAAACGAGCTTCCGGCTGGTCGCAACAAGATTTTATATTAAAATTTTCACATCCTTCGGCCGGCGGCCCGGCGCGGCCAAAAAGAGCGATGAATTAGAAGAAATAAATGACATAGCCCGGCCCAGCGAAGCCATTGGCAGTGCGAAATCGCTAGCGAGATTTGGTTGCGCGAGCAGGCGTCGCGGTCTCTACTTTTACATGCGTAAGTTGGGTAACAACCCGTCCTCGCGCAGCTTTGCCGGTTCGTTGCTGGTTGCTCGTCCCGATATGCTCGATCCAAATTTCCGGCGCACCGTGCTTTTCATTTCCGAGCATGACCCGAATGAGGGTGCCTTGGGCGTGATCATCAATCGTCCGCTCGACAGGCAAGTGGTCGATCTGGTGAGTGAGATACCACCGGCAGGCCTCGCAGAGGTGCCTGTGTTTCTCGGCGGCCCAGTCGGCAAAAATCAACTGATGTTTGCGGCATTTGAATGGCAAAAGGGCGAAGGGCTCAAACTCAATCACCACGTCGCTCTCGAACAAGCGAGCGATGCAGCCGGAGAGAAATTGGTTACAATTTGCGCGTTTGTAGGCTACGCCGGCTGGGGAGCAGGCCAGCTTGAAAGTGAGCTGAAGCAGAAAGCATGGCTTCTGCAAAAAGCCAACCCTTCGCTGCTCAAGCTCGATCGCCTGCCAAATCTCTGGTTTGATATTATGCGCAGCCTGGGACCGTGGTATAAGATGCTGGCCGCCGCTCCTGACGATCCGTCGCGAAACTAAATGATAAGCGATGGGCGACGAGCAGGCGTTTTTGTCTTGTCACTCTTCACTCGTCACTCTTCACTTTCCTGAATGATCATCGGCGTCCCGAAAGAAATTAAAGAGCAGGAGCAACGCGTCGCGCTGTTGCCGTCGGCTGCGAATCTGCTTGCCCGACGCGGCCATCCAGTGCTGGTGGAACAGAATGCCGGTATCGGCTCCGGTTATCCGGACGAAGAATATGTCAAAGCCGGGGCAGAGATTGTCGATCAAGCAAAAGAAGTTTTTGCTCGCGCCGACATGATTGTGAAGGTCAAGGAGCCTCGGGAAGCAGAGCTTCCGCTGCTGCGCAAGGGCCAAATTCTTTTCACATATTTGCATCTGGCTGCCAGCAAATCTCTCACCGACGCGTTGCTGAAATCTGGCGTGACCGCTGTGGCCTACGAGACAATCCAGATCGACCATCGTTTGCCGCTGCTGGAACCGATGAGCGAGATCGCTGGTCGCATGTCGGTCGTGATGGGCGCGAATTTTCTGGCAAAATACAATGGCGGTAGCGGAGTGTTGCTCGGCGGCGTGCCGGGCGTTTTGCCGGGGCGAGTCGTAATTATCGGAGGTGGTACTTCGGGCGTAAACGCACTGCGCATGGCAAAGGGCCTCGGCGCGGATGTAACCATTCTCGATGTCGATGTCGAGCGCTTGCGCTTTCTCGATCTAGCGATGGACAATATGCACACGCTTTATTCAAACGAGGCGAATCTCAATGAGCTGATGCCGGATTGCGATTTACTCATTGGCGCTGTTCTCTTGCCTGGGGCGAAGGCGCCGAAGCTCATCACGCGCGCGATGTTGCGGAAGATGAAGCGCGGCAGCGTCCTGGTAGATATTTCCATTGATCAGGGCGGCTGCGCGGAGACATCGCGGCCTACCACGCATCTTGATCCCGTTTACGTCGAGGAAGGCGTTACGCACTATTGCGTGGCAAACATGCCCGCAGCATACGCTCGCACCGCTACGCAAGCTCTTGCCAATGTGACCTATCGCTATGTCGAATTACTGGCCGATTTCGGACTCGATGGCGCGTGCAAAAAACAGCCCGCTCTCATTGGAGGCATCAACACCCGCGATGGACGACTTACCTGTCAGGCAGTGGCGGAAGCGCACGAATTAAAATACGAGCCGCCCCTTTAACTTAGGCCCATCGAAATATTTCCCGTTTAAAAGGAAATTCCAGTAATACCAAAAACTCCCTTGCTCCAATTATCCGATTACAGCAATGTGCCCTCTCAAACTAGCACTATGAAAAAATATATCTGTATTCTGGCCGGTGCCGCACTCCTTGCGGCGTGTGAGCAAAAGACCGAGACAACTCAGCCGGCGGCTACTCCAGCCTCCACGAGTCCGCCCGCAACCAGTCCAGCTTCAGCAACGGACACTTCCGCCGCTGGAACAGTTGAGTCTCCCGCGACAACAACTGAATCTCCTGCTGGAACAACTGAATCGCCGGCCGCGTCACCGCCCGGTTCGTAAGTTCCGCAGCATTCTTCTTTTTGCGAAGTCTTCTCCCAAGGACCTCCGGGAGAAGACTTTTGCTGTACAGTCGCGCGAGATGCAGCCAGCAGGCTCGTTCTCTTTTCCAAAGTCCCGGCGCCTGACGCGCGCGTCTGAATATGAGCGCGTGAAACGGGACGGGTCGGCCCGAGGCGGCAAACTGCTAACGCTCAGCGTGGTGCCGGCCGAGAATTCTGGCCGCTGCCGCGTGGGCTTTGTTACTTCGCGCCGTCTCGGAGGCGCGGTCGTTCGCAATCGTGTTCGGCGGCGTCTGCGGGAAATTGTGCGCCAGCACCAGCATCACTTGCGAGAAGGCGTTTGGATTGTGCTCGTTGCCAGGAAGGATGCCGCGACCGCGGGCTATCGCGCGCTGGAACATGAGTGGTTGCGTCTGGCAAGGCGCGCTTCTATCCTGCTTTGATGCTCTGGCTGGTTCGTTTTTTCATTCGCGTTTATCAATGGACGCTCTCGCCGCTGCTTCGTTTGCTTTGCGGTCCTAATTCCGGCTGCCGATTTACGCCGACTTGTTCAGCATATTTTCTGGAGGCAGTCGCGGTGCACGGGATCCGCCACGGAAGCTGGTTGGGATTGAAGCGTCTCGCTCGATGTCAGCCTTGGGGCGGATGTGGATATGACCCCGTTCCACACCGCGAAAATCCAGTATCGAGCATTCAGTATCCAGCATCGGAGTCGGCCGCTGGATAGGTGCTTCGCCAGAATTTATGGATCGAACTGCGTGGATTGTCGTTGCTCTTTGTGTGATTGGGCTCGTCCTGTGGGAATTCTATCTGGCAAAACAGATCGCTCCCAAACCTGCTCCGGTCAGCGTTGCGCCTGGCCGGCCTTCCCCGACGGCCGCTCCCGCAATTCTTGCACCTTCGCCATCGCCGACTCCTGTCGCCGAAGCTGCACCCGGCAGGGCACCAACTCCGAGCTTTACCGAGAAGATCGAGACATTGCGCAATTCAGACGTTGAGCTGCGTCTGACAAATCGCGGCGGCGGAATTAAGCAAGCGGTCCTGCTCAAACAAAGCGCCGAGAAAGGCCAGCACGTTGTTTTAAATTCAGATCAGAGCGCACCGATCGGCGCGATTTTGGAGCAACCTTCTACGCCAACACTCCCCGAGTTTACCGCGTCTGCGCAATCGGATTCGGTGCAATTTGAGCGCACAACGGCCGAGCAGGTCGCGATTCGAAAAAAGTTCTTCTTCGAAAAATCTCCGGAGAACAAAGACAACTACGTGATCGAAATGGATGTTGATCTCGAGAACCGGGGCGACAAGCCGTATCAAAGCGGTGGCTACTTTGTCGCGCTTGGTTCCGCGGCCCCAATTCATCCGAGGGATTATCCTTCGTACACACGTCTGGTCTGGTGCGCCAACTGTGGTGGTTGGATTGCTGCTGGAGCCAAAGGAATTGACGTCGGCTGGTTCGCGAGCAGTGGCGGTTTTCTCGGCCTAGGTCAGCACGCTGCCAGGCCGAGTTATCAGGAGAATCTTGCAGGCGCGGAATGGGTCGCGGTGAGCAACCAATTCTTCACCACGTTGATAGCGCCTCTGACTGCCACGCTCGCAGGGAAGGATGTCGATCCGTGGAAAGCCAACAGTGTATGGGCTCGGCGCTTCGATTTCGAGTACGCTCCGGATCAAAAACTAGCCGGTATCGAAGGTGCGCTTGGATTGCCCGGATTTCAGTTGCGGCCAGGGCAAACCTACAGCGCCCGTTTCGAAATCTATGCAGGCCCGAAACTCTATCATCGCCTTGCACAGTTGCCGCACAACGAAGCCGAGGTCATGGACTTCGGGATGTTCAAGGTGGTCTGCCAGTTTTTGCTAAACTTCATGAACCTGCTGCACAGTTGGCTGCGCGATTATGGCCTCGCGATTCTGGCCCTCACCACGATCATCAAACTCACGCTTTGGCCAATCCAAAACAAAGCGAATCGCTCCATGCGCCACATGGCTGCGCTCTCGCCGAAGGTGCAGGAGTTAAGGGACAAATATAAAGACGACCCGACCCGGATGAACCAGGAGATGATGAAGCTTTACAAGCAATACGGCATTAATCCGGTCGGCGGTTGTTTGCCGATGATGATTCAAATCCCGATCTTCTTCGGCCTCTTCAAAATGCTCGGGCAGGCAGTGGAATTGCGAAACGCGAAGTTTCTTTGGGTAAGAGATCTTTCGCAGCCCGACACGATAGCGCACCTGCCGATGCTCGGTTGGCCGATCAACATTATTCCCCTTTGCATGGCCGCGACCCAGATCTGGCTCATGGCGATGACGCCCAAGACGGGCGATCCCACGCAACGCCGAGTGATGATGTTTACGCCGCTAATCTTTCTGTTTATCTGCTACAACTTTGCGGCAGCTTTGGCATTGTATTACACTGCACAAAATCTTTTCAGCATCCTGCAATTTTATCAGAACAAACGACAACCCACGCCGACGCTTGAAAAAGTTGCGCCTGCCGGAAAACGAAAACGATGATGACCCCGAAAGATCTGCTCGACACTATGCTCGGTTATCTCGGTTTCGTTGTGCAAATCGAGGAAACCACCAACGAAGGTGGCAATCCGACCCTGCAGATTTATACCGAAGAAAGTCGGCGCCTCATTGGACGCGACGGCGAGACGCTCGAAGCGATCCAGTTTTTGCTTAACCGGCTGTTGCAAGCCAGAGACAAAGACGCAGAAAAAGTCATCGTCGATTGCGAACATTACCGTTCCATGCGCGAAGATCGCATCGTGCAACGCGTGCGCGAATTGGCTGACCGCGTGCGCATCACAGGCCGTTCGCTTCAGCTTGAACCGATGAATTCCTACGAGCGACGCCTCGTCCACAATGCTTTTAAGGACGATCCCGAAGTCGCAACCTGGAGCCCATCCGATTCGGCGCGCATCAAGCAAATCACTCTGCTAAAACGCCGGCCAAAAAAAGAGACAGCCTCTCAGGAGAAGGCAATTTCCTAATCGCCACCGACTTCGACGTTGGATGTTCGGCGTTGGGCGTTGGACGGTTTCGAGCTAAACCGCGCCACATCTGTCCCGCTTCCCGCGCGCACGTGCGGCCGCCACTGAAATTTCGCCAAAAGCGGGTTGTCTTTTCCTTCTACTGCGTCGGCAATGATTTCGCCAAGCACAGGCGCAAACTTAAAACCGTGTCCGCAATCACCCGCAGCAATGACTAATCCTTTGCGGTCCGGGTCGCGTGCGATCCAGAAATGTCCATCGTGCGTATCGCAATACATGCAGACGCGCATGTAAACGATCGAAGCATCGGCCAGTGCAGGGAACGTGGATGATAGAAACTCGCGCAAATTCTTTTCGTCTTCGGGAGTGACAGCGCGTTTGGTAGATTCTGGCGACATCTCCCGGCCGGGGCCGTGATTCGCGATCTTCACCACGCCGTCGCGATTAATTGGAAATCCGTAATAGCCAGTCGTTGTGATGTCCGCGCCGAAAACCGGAAAACGCTCGGATGCGAATAGATCAGGCTGTCGAGGTTTCAGGTGAAACACCGGCTGGCCGGTGGTGCGAAAAAAGTTTTTCGTAAAAGCCAGCAGATACGGCGTCCACGCGCCCACGGCCATCACGACAAAATCACCAACGACGCGTTGTCCATCACTTATCACAATTCCGTTCACGCGATCATCGCCCTCATCCAATCGCGAGAATCTGACTCCTTCGCGCAACTCAATGCCCAGCGATTTAGCGCGCTCAACTAGTTTTGCAGTGACGCGACCGCTTTCCGCATATCCGGCCTCCACCTCGAGAACGCCATCTCGATAAAGTTCCGGATTCCACGCCGGGAATCGTTTCCACAGCCGCGCTGAGTTCATGCGCTCGATCTTGTGTCCGCCGCGCTCCAATGTTTTGAAACTTTCGTGCTCGAAATCACCTGGCTTCATTTCTCGCCGCCGCACGAACATCACGCCGACTTCGTGATACAAATCCACGCCGAATTCCTGATTCCATTTGCGCCAGAGTTTGATCGAGCGTTCCGCCAGCGCCGTGTAATCCTCATCCGCGCCGTAAGCCCTGCGCACCGCCTTACTGATATCGGTGGATGCTGCGAGCGGGTGCGGCAGCGGCCCCGGATCGACGAGCACTACGTTGTGACCGCGTTTCTTTAATTCGATTGCGGCCGTAACACCATTAATTCCAGCGCCAACGACGATGACTTTCGACATTTTCAGAACAGCGCACGTTGTAGTGGCGCTTGTGTCAAGCGCCGATCTTATCGCAGCGCGCGTTGCCGTTCGAGCAGGGTCGGATGCGAGTAATAAAAGCCGCTGTAGAGCGGGTGCGGAGTGAGATTGCTCAGATTTTTTTCGCTCAATTTACGCAGTGCGTGAATGATCGACTGCGCCTCTCCCATTGTCGCGCGGGCGAATGCATCCGCCTCGTATTCGAACCGGCGCGACCAGATATGAATGAGCGGCGAGAGCCAGAAGCTTACAGTTCCGGCCAGCAGTCCAAAAAGCAGGATCGCAGGGGCGACATTCGGAACAGCAAAGTCTGCCTGATACTGGAAACCAAACGCGTAATAAAACCAATGTTGACGCGCCAGCCACGCGATCGTGGCGAACGCCACGAAGACGCCAGCGATGGAAACGCTCAGCAACTTCATTACGTGGCGCTTTTTGTAATGCCCAATTTCATGCGCCAGCACGGACTCCAGTTCAGGCTCGGTGAGCTGCGCCACGAGGGTGTCGAACAGAACGACTTTTCGAAAACGCCCGAACCCTGTGAAGAACGCGTTGGAGTGGCGCGAGCGTTTGCTGCCATCCATCACTTCGATACTGCGCGTGGTAAAGTCGGTGCGCTCTGCCAAAGCAAAGAGGCGCTCGCGCAATGTTCCTTCCGGCAGCGGCGTGAACTTGTTGAACAGCGGCATGATCATCGCCGGCGCGACGAGCAGCAGGAGCAATTGAAATGCGATGACAACTGCCGCCGCCCAAAGCCACCACGTTGCGCCGGTCCACTCAATCAGTTTCAACACCAGCGCAAGCAACGGATAGCCAAGCACCGCTGCCAGCAGAAATCCTTTCACGCGATCAAGCACCCACGTTTTCATTGTCGTGGTGTTGAAACCAAATCGCGCTTCGAGTTTGAATTGCGCGTACCAGGCGAACGGCAATGCGAGAATGCTTAACGCGATGCCTGTAGCGAAGAGAAAACCAGCCATCGCCCAGATTGAGCTGCCGAAGCTCTGGCTGAATCTTCCAAACGCCCATGGCAAGATGCCGCTGAAAAGCACTGCGATGAGCAGGACGGCATCGAACAAGTTGGCAATATCTCCAAAGCGGCCCTTGGCCAGCGTGTAATCGACCGAGCGGCGATAACTCGCCTCATCAATGATTCCGCGAAATGCATGCGGCACTTCGTTCGCGTGCGCACGCACGTGACGTTGGTTCAGCCGGCTCAACCACACTTCCGCGATCGCGCGCGCAAGAATCAGAATCAAAGCAATGATGGCAAACGGCGGCATGAAGGGATCGTGGTTCTCCTCTGGTCATTAGCTCGCGAAAAGTTTTCGACCGCGGGCTATCGCCAAATCGATCAAGCCGCGAAAAGAGCGTGCCGACGCTTCGATGCCTGCCGGTGTATGAAGCGTGAGCAGATTGAAGATGATGCACGCATAGGGTTTTTTGGCCCAAGCCACAAAGCTCTCGTCATCTTTTTCGATTAGTCGGACTGTACCGTAGATCACGATCGTGCGGTTCGATCGCAACAGTTCTGCTGCTTGCGACAGAAAGTTAGGAAGGTCCGGGCGCGGAACGTAAATTTCCGTAATGATAAGACTCGATTCGTCTCCTCCGATTCGTTCCCGAATCTTCTGCGCGTAATTCGGCAGATAGGCGCTAAGTTGATTTGTGTCGGACCAATAAGTCTGCCCGTTCGTGGACAAATAGTAATCGCCGTAACGTTTGAAAGCCTTTTCGCGATCCGTGTACGCGAGACGCAGGAGTTCCAGCCAGTCATCATCGTGAAGCTCCTTTTTTGCGACGATCGCTTTGCGCTCTTCGATCGGCTCGTAGCAGGAAAACACTCCGCGCTGGAGGAAGTCCGGCGACTTTTCATCGACTAAAAACTGAAAATCACCATACAGAAACTTGTCCGCGATTCGTTCTTCGAAGCGCTTGGGCAGATCGCCTGCATGAATTATCTTGACTGCGCGGCGCAATTTTTGCCGCGGGACGAGACGAAGCGTTACGCTGTCGATCAATCCAAAAAGGCCGTAGCCGCCGATCGCAGCTCGGAACAATTCGTTGTTTTCATTCCGCGAACAGCGAATCGATTTTCCATCGGCATCGATCAGAGTGAATGATTCGATATTGGAGATCAGCGGCTTCATTGCCAGTCCGCGCCCGTGGACGTTCGAGGAGAGACTTCCACCGAGCGTGAATGTGTCGGCGCCGGTTTGTTTTTGAGCGATACCCCATTGCTTTACGCTGTCGCCTTGCGCGTCCAGATATGCACGAATCAATTTTGGCCATTGAATCCCCGCTTCCACCTCGATCAAGCCGCGCTCTTGATCGAAAGAAACCACCCGATCAAGTGAGCGCGTGTCGATGCAAATGCTGTCCGTCGCAAATTGTTGTCCGCCCATCGAATGTCGACAGCCTGAAACGGAGATGGGCAAGCCTTTTCGCGACGCCGAACGAACAATTTCCGCAAGTTCTTCTCTAGTGCGCGGCGTCAGCAGTTCGCGAACGCGGGTGCGATTGAGCTGGGAATGGACGTCATTAACCCAAATCTCCGGTTCTGCGAAGATGCGCGGCGCAAGCGCGAAAAGCGCGGCCGTGCGTATGAATTCGCGCCGTGTCAGCATGCGAAAGTTTAATCGAGCCGGTTAGATCTCAGCGAGGCAAATTACCTCGCCTTTGGCAATGAGCTCGTCGGCCAGGCCGGACCCCAGTCCGCGCAGATCATTGTGATCAAAAAATCGGACGACGCGCCAGGGGCGGGCAAGATCGGCAAGTTCACTTCGCGTCGTTCCCCAAACGAATGGCTCGCCCCGTCTACGCAACCACCAATCGACCAGTTTGCTTTGCGAATCGAAGCGAATCCGGCTGTCGTTCTGCTTTTCCATGAACGTAAACGCAAACTCGCTGCCCGAAGCACTCAGGCTGTTCAATGTTCTCATCAATGACGAAACCTTGTCTGCCTCCAGGTACATTAGGAGACCTTCGGCGATACAGAACGTCCGTTTAGCCGAATCGAAGCCGCTTTTGATCAGAGCGCCGCCATTGAGAGCAGTGGCGTTCAAGTCAACTCCGATAAAATGCAATCGTTCAGCGCAAGGCTGGGGCAACGCGCGCAGTTTCTGACGCTGTGTCGCGGGATGATCGATCTCCCAAAATTCCGCATCTGGAAAATCCAGCTGTAATTCTAAGCTGAGCGGATCAAAGCCTGCGCCAACGACGACGACTTGTCTCGCTCCATTCGTAAGCGCTGAGCGCGCAAGTGTGGCGATGCATTTCTTTCGCAAGGCATAATGCAGAAAAATTCCTGGGATGGTCACGCGCTCCATCAACTTCGCGATTGGTCGAAACCAGCCCTGTTGAACAACCTTCAAGAGCAAACGCGCCTGAAGCGAACACGTCTTGAGCATCTGAGCGCACAAGTCCGCGGAGGTCTTCGAGACGAGGCCTGAATATTTTGGATCGTGACGCAGAAGAACCAGGCTCGTGGCAATGAGCAGCGCCGTGCGGCTAGCCTGTTCGTTTTGCACTCGAGATGAGCCGGCGCTTAATCGCCGAATTCGAAAATGATCTTGCCGCTGCGTTTGCCTTGCGCGGCGTGCGCAAGGGCCGCTTTCGCTTCGCTCAGCGGGTAAGCTTTTTCGATCTTTGTCTTTAACAGACCGCTTTTTGCCATTTCAAAAAGTGGCCGAAACGCTTCCATGCGCTGCTCTTTGGTGGCGTTGTCGTACCATTTGTTGATCCAGATGCCGCGGAAACGCAGGTCTTTGAAAATCAGCAAGCCGTTCGGAATTTTCAGTGGCTGCAAACTCATTGCTCCGAAAGTCACCAGGGTCGATCCAGGCGCGAGACAATTTGCGAGACGCAACGCACTCTCGCCGCCGACTGAATTCAAACCTAAATGAATGGGTGCACCTCCGGTCGCTTCCTTCACTTCTTGGCGAAGATTGTCGCCATCGACCAGCACGACGTCGCCGCCTTCCGCGCGCAATTCATCTATCAATTCCGCGCGTCGAACGACATTCGCGGTTTTGTAACCGAGCTCGTGTGCGATTTGAATCACATCGCGGCCCGCCGCCGAGTTCGCTGCGTTTTGAATCAGCCAATCGCCCTTCTGCAAATCGACATAGTCATGGAGCAATCGCCACGCGGTCAGCGGATTAATTTTTAACATTGCCGCCTGAACAGGCTCAATTCCGTCAGGCACAACGACAAGTTCGTCGGCTTTCACCGCGACCGCATCGCGCCATGTTCCGACGTTGTGCGGCAGAATCACGAGCGCGCCGCCCGTTAGGTTCTTCACGCCCGTGCCTAACTCAACAATGACGCCCGCGCCTTCGAACCCCGGTGTCGCAGGTAGTTCCGGGCGCACCGGATACTTCCCTTCGATCTGGTTTAAGTCTGCCGGATTGATGGGTGCTGCGCTCATTTTCACAACCGCTTCGTCTGCGGCTGGCATCGGCCATGGTCGCGTTTCGACACACAGGACGTCCGCCGGATTTCCGTGCTTTTCGTAAAGGGCTGCGTTTATAGTTTTATTCATCGATGCCACCGGAAGCTGACGCGTCTGACCAGAATGTGCAAACGGCCGGGTCCGGCAACCAGCGTAGTCACGCCATTTGGCAGACGGGTGCCCGGTTGGCTTTATTCGGCTTGATCGTCAATGTCTTTTTGGCAGCCGCAAAAATTCTCGCAGGCGTGATCGGTCATGCCTACGTGTTGATAGCTGATGGAATTGAATCGGCGCTCGATGTCGGCGGCTCAATAGTGATTTGGGGAGGGTTAACCGTCGCCGCGCGACCGCCGGATCAGACGCATCCATACGGTCACGGAAAAGCCGAGCCAATCGCGGCGGTGATCGTTGCAGCTGGCGTATTGGCCGCCGCAGTCGTTCTGGCAATTGAAAGTGTGCGTGAGATTTTTCTGCCGCACCATGCGCCTGCTCCTTGGACGCTCGCGGTCTTGGTCGTCACGGTGATCATCAAGGAAACTTTGTACCGTTATACGATCCGTTTTGGACAAAAAGTTGAAAGCACCGCAGTCAAAACCGACGCGTGGCATCATAGGATGGATGCCCTGACTTCCATTGCGGCGTTCATCGGCATCTCGGTGGCATTAATTGGCGGCGAAAAATGGCAGAGCGCCGATGACTGGGCGGCACTCCTTGCATGTGCACTGATCGCCGCAAACGGCATTCGCCTCGCACGGCCGGCGTTTTATGAAATCATGGACACGGCGCCCGGTGGAAAGATCGTTAGGTCCATTCGTGTCGTTGCCAGCTCAGTCCCCGGTGTTGTCGAGGTCGAGAAATGTCGCGCGCGTAAGATGGGGTTGGATTACTACGTCGATCTACACGTTGGTGTGGACGGAAACATTTCCGTCCACCAAGGCCACGAAATCGCGCACCGAGTGAAGTCGGCAATTCAGCAAAGCGACTCCCGCATCGCAGACGTGCTCGTCCACATTGAGCCCGCGCATCCGTAGCCGCGGACGGCAAAGGTAGGGGCGGTTCACCCGAACCGCCTAAGGCGATT
>QHPG01000279.1 GCA_003219005.1 Verrucomicrobiota bacterium | reverse complement strand
GGTATCGCGATTTCTGCTTTTCTTCTGATCGCTTTTCTCAAGCGTGATGTTGCTTTGGTAGCAATCGGCGCAATGGTCGGCGGAATCATTTACGCGAGCATTCGCGCTTGCGTGACTTGCTCTCAAACGTGATCGGCATTGGCAGTGCGGGCAGTCCTCTGCACGCCGTGGATTTACAATTCACGTGACGACGCGCACCGGAGTGACGCGCCCTACCGCGGGAACACGGCGAAGACGACGTTAAGATAATGCCGCTTCGCCGTGCTTAATTGAAATCGCGTTGAGGACAACGCGATCCACCTGCGATTAGTATTTCTCGCCTTTTTCTTTGTGCTCTTTCGCTTCGTTGTGCTTGCTCAGCACCTTGCCGTTGGCATCCATTTCGACGCCCATCTGCTTGCCGTTCTTCTCGATGACGGCTTCAAAGTTGGCGCCCTCTTTTTCCCAGCGGACGATTGTCCCGCCTTTTACCTCGGCTTTGGCAGCCTGCTGCACCGCGGCGGGAACGTCAGAACTGTTGATGGTTTGTTCTTCGTGTTTTTCTTCGTTCGCTTGTGCGGTTACGCCGAATGCCAGGCCGGCGCTGACCGCTGCAATTGTGAATATATTTTTCGTTTTCATGTCTGTTAAGTTTTGACTGTTAGCTTTTCACTATTGTTCGAAATTGAGTGCTCATTGGCGTTGAAAAGACTGCAAAAAAAATCGATCAGCCGCATGTCAGGCCGAACCCGATAAGCGTGTGCACTCCGCTTCGTAATCTTCAATTAATTTCAGGATTTTGGATTGAAATGCATCCTGTGCTGCATAAACCGCGCCGATGCCTTCAGCGAACGCTTTTTGTTTGAGTTCTTCCTCAATTGTTAAGCTCAGCTCAGCCAGCTTTTCGATATTCGACCGCGAGTGAAACTCCAAATCTTTAAGCGTGGAGAGAACGGCAAGCGATTTTTCCAGTTGCGCTGAATCTGGTGATTGAGCCGGCTTTTCGACTTCCGTCTTTTCGACCGGGCTTTGCTTCGCCGCAGGCGATTTCGTTTCCTCGGTTTGCGCCTTCTTGGCCGGTTGAGACGCATCAGCCTTTTGAGCGTGCTTGGCTTTGTGATGCTTCTCTTGAGTGACTTTCTTGGCGTGAGCGACGTTTCGTGGATCTCCCATCAACTTATAGACGGGTTTCAAACGTTTGCCGGCCGTATCTACGGGAAGGTGCTTCTAGGATTCTGCTAGTGCAGGCATCTCACGAATATGCAGCCTCTGTAGCCACGGCCCTGTGGGCCGTCCCTGGGGCACTTGGCTGAGCGTACGCAAACGCCCGCAGGGTCGTGGCTACAATCAGACGGCTTTCCAGCGTTTCCCGAAAATTTCGCTCAATGCGGATCGCGCAGCGTGATACCCGCACATCCCATGGACGCCGCGGATTTGGAGAAATCGAATCCGAACTTAGCCGGCGGCGATATCAACGGCGGCGCAGCAAACCTAAAGCAATTGATTGCGCGACCAATTTTCAGTCCCACGCCTTACCGCACCCCGTTGCGCGGCGTTTATTTGTGTTCATCTTCCACTCCGCCGGGTGGCGGAGTCCATGGTATGTGCGGGTATTACGCTGCGCGATTGGCACTGCGCGAAATTTTCGGGAAACGCTGGAAAGCCGTCTGATTGTAGCCACGCCCCTGCGGGCGTTTGCGTACGCTCAGCCAAGCGCCCCAGGGACGGCCCACAGGGCCGTGGCTACAGAGGCTGCATATTCGTGAGATGCCTGCACTAGCAGAATCCTAGAAGCACCTTCCCGTAGATACGGCCGGCAAACGTTTGAAACCCGTCTATAAGTTGATGGGAGATCCACGAAACGTCGCTCACGCCAAGAAAGTCACTCAAGAGAAGCATCACAAAGCCAAGCACGCTCAAAAGGCTGATGCGTCTCAACCGGCCAAGAAGGCGCAAACCGAGGAAACGAAATCGCCTGCGGCGAAGCAAAGCCCGGTCGAAAAGACGGAAGTCGAAAAGCCGGCTCAATCACCAGATTCAGCGCAACTGGAAAAATCGCTTGCCGTTCTCTCCACGCTTAAAGATTTGGAGTTTCACTCGCGAGCGTAAACGGGCGCTCGGGAATTTTTCCGCGCGCGACGTCGCGTTCGACAGCAGCCATTTCGTCCATCGTGCCTCCGAGATGAATTGTGCCGGCGCGCCGGCAGGCTTCGGCTTTCCAAGGGATCGGTTCGCTCAGCGCATAGTCAATTTTGAAAATTCCAGGCCCATGTCGGAACGATTCCAATCGACGCCGGTACGCGGATGGTAATTGCTCGCGGGCGATGCGTAAAAATCCCCACACGGAAACATCCAGAAGAACCGCGCGTGATTTCGGCAGGTCATTCAGATTTTCAACGCGATGATTGGTTTCGATTTTTCCACCGAGCTCACCCAGGTAATTGGCGAGCGCATTTGCGATGGCTTGCGATCCGCCACGCGGAATGGGCCAACCTACAGCATGTCCAGCGATTCCCAGAACCAAACCAAATGCGGAGGAAGCGATCGATTCCAAGGGCCGAAACGAATGTGCCGCGATCCCTCCAAACAATGCGCGCGCTGGTTCGTGCTTGAATAAGATCTTGGACAACAAAGTTGCCGGGCAAAGAGCTGGAATTCCAAACCGCGCCAGGACGAGGGGCTGGTGCGGCCAATGCAACATCGGTTGCAGAAATTCGTTAGCCAGTTTTCCCCAGTTGCGCGCGACCGGTTTCATCAGGCGCAGATAAGCGCTTGAATCGCCGCGGAGTTGTTCGGCCGTAAAATTGACATCGCGATACAGGCACGCAGCGGAACCGTCATCGAGGGGATGTGCCAGCGGGATCTCAGGTTGAATCCATTCAAGACCGAATCTTTCCAGCGAAAGCGTCTTGAAAAACGGTGAACCAGCAGCCAGCGGATGAACTGCTGAACAAACATCGTGCACAAATCCCGGCAACGTGAGCTCAGCCGAACGTGCACCGCCGCCTATCGTCGCGTTCGCTTCGCGAACGAGCACGGAACATCCCGCGCGGGCTAGCGTGATCGCGGCGGCAAGACCATTCGGTCCCGATCCAACAATTACCGCGTCGTATTCATCGCGCATTCACGACACCTAAAAGATCACATTCGCTTTTCCAACTCAAAATCGCGCCATCCATGACATCAAGTGGTGTTCCGGCGTCGTCCCCGCCGCCTCGCCGCCCGTGCTCGCGCTGCCAGACCCTTTGAGATATCGATCCAAAGGAGCCGTTTCACCGCATAGGCTTGACAGGAATGACGACGCCTTGCAAGAAGCGGCCGTCTCCCTGGTACGCCGAGGCTTGGCGAAGGCAGCAGTGCGCTGTCTCCTCTCGAGATGACGCGGACACGATTGTCTGCATAAGGCGTTGGCCTACGTCTATAAATGCACGTATCGAAAGGAGAGTCTAAATGTCGAGAGTGAATCCTGGGTGGAACGGTCACAGCGCTGCCGTCATATCTAGTACCAAGCTAGATTCAAGTCGCCGCGTCTCCGGCTCTGCGTCAGCGAAATCTGCGGTGTAATGATTCTTAGATCTCCTAAGAAAAATAGTATTG
>QHPG01000278.1 GCA_003219005.1 Verrucomicrobiota bacterium | reverse complement strand
TTCTTGCTTTCGTTTGGTTCGCTCACTTAGCGACAGTCAGCGTAAGCGGCCGGCAAATCTACCGACCACGTATTTTTACGGAAAATATTCCAGCACTATTGCAAAGGCGCGCCAATTCGTTTTTGATAGCGGCTGATTGTTGCGATGAGCGAAGCCGACCGTGCACCTGTGATTATTGGACATGAAGGTTCAGTGACTCGGCGTTCGTTTCTTGGCGTGCTGCTGGGGTTTGGCACAGTAGTAATGGGTACGGCACTTTCAGTACCGCTTATTCGATTCGCTCTGCATCCACTGCTCACAAAGACCACTGAAATTGGATGGTCGGATGTTGGGAAAATCGAGGAGTTCGCCTCCCTGAACGCCCCTGCGAAACGGTTGATAAAGGTCGAGCAGCGGGACGCCTGGCGAAAAATCATCTCGGAGAAGCCGGTCTACGTAGTGCCCGGCAAGAATGGCCCCGTGCATGTGTTATCGCCAGTTTGCCCGCATCTTGGCTGCACGGTTCCATGGAACGAGACGAAGCAGGAGTTTATCTGTCCATGCCACGCAGCAGTTTTTGCGATAGACGGTGCGAAGATTTCGGGGCCCGCACCGCGCTCGATGGACGACCTCGACAGCAAGGTGGAGAATGGAATGCTCAAGGTGCGTTATCAATATTTTCGGCAGCTGATTCCGACGAAGGAAGCTCTCTCCTGAGGAAAAGGTCGCATGGCTAACGTGCATCAATCAAAGGAGCCAGTTCATCTTTACAGCAGGCGCGGCAATTCCTTGTATGAGTGGTTCGATCGGCGAACCGGAATCGGTTCGCTATTGCACGAAGCATTGGACGAACCGATCCCGGGCGGAGCGCGGTGGGCTTACGTCTTTGGCTCGGTTTTACTCTTCCTGTTCATTTCGCAGACGATCACCGGAATATTTCTTGCGCTTTATTATGTTCCTTCCGCAGATCGCGCGCACACAACCGTCGCTTACATCGTCAAGGAAGTAACCGGCGGAAGTTTTTTGCGCAGTCTGCATGCTTACGGCTCGAGCGCGATCGTAATCGTGGTGCTTCTTCATCTCACGCAGACGTATCTTTACGGGGCGTACAAAGGGCGCCGGGAACTGCTCTGGATCTCCGGATGCGTCCTGCTCGCGTTGATGCTGGGCATGGCATTTACGGGGTATCTGCTGCCTTGGGACCAAAAAGCTTATTTCGCCACAACTGTCGGTACAAACATGGCGACCGATGTTCCGTTCATTGGCGGATGGCTAAAGCGCCTTATGCGCGGTGGCAACGAAATGGGGACCCTGACGGTCTCGCGGTTCTTTGTCGCGCACGTGTTTCTTATTCCAGGAGCGCTTGTCGCTTTCATCGCGGCGCATGTGTATCTCTTCCGGAAAGCGGGTGCCGCTGGGCCGCCGAGCCAGGATCCAGTAAACCCGCAATTGCCCACGCAGCGATTCTACCCACGACAGGTAGTTATGGACACTGTTGTGGCGTTACTAATGATTCTAATACTGGGCGCACTCTCCCATTTCATGCCAACCGAGCTCGGTCCCAGAGCCAATCCGGCAGATACGCAATACGTCCCGCGTCCTGAGTGGTATTACCTTCCCATTTTTCAATGGCTCAAATACTGGCGCGGACCTTTTGCCATCATCGGGATCATCGTTATTCCGGCAATCACCGCTGCACTACTGGTGTGCGTTCCATTTATTGATCGCCGCCTCGAACGGCGCCCGTGGCGCAGGCCCATTGCTGTAGGGGTTTTCTTTTTGATTCTGGCTGGCTTCGTCGGAATGGGGCTGATGAGCGTGCGCGACGATCAACGGGATCCGAGCATCGCGAAGCAAGTGGCCAAACAACGGGAAGAGACGGAGCAGTTCATGCGTGAGCCATTCGAACCCGAGCCTGCTGTTGGTTCCCTTACAGCGACAAACGTCGCGCTCGTCGACCCACTCGCGGCCGCCGGAAAGAAAGTTTATGACAGCGAATCGTGTGACGCTTGCCACGGTGAAAACGGCGTTGGAACAAATGCCGGCCCGAAACTTGCGGGCGCAATCGCACAAAAATCAGCTGAGGAATTGTCGAATGTTCTGCGACATCCTACGGCCAGGATGATCGAAGGCGAGATGAAACCAGTGGATGTTCGCGACGAAGACCTGAAAGCGTTGGTCGCTTACATCAAGAGTTTAAAGTGACACTGCGCGCTTCTTCGCGGCAGCTTCCGTATCGACCTTGGAAGTTTATTTCTTGAGCGTGCGAACGTA
>QHPG01000071.1 GCA_003219005.1 Verrucomicrobiota bacterium | reverse complement strand
AAATTCTACGGGCCGCACATCGGAATTCTGTATGGTCGGCATACCCTGCTCGGCTCACTTGATTTTCCGAAACTGATCCCGGCGCCTGATTCTGCTCCGGAACGGGCCGAGACCGGCACACAGAATCATGAAGGAATCACAGGAGCAGCCGCTGCTGTAGACTTCCTCGCGTCGCTCGCTCCGGGCGCGACGCGACGAGAACGCCTTCGCGCTGCGTTCCAGCAATTACACAAGCGCGGCGACCCATTAGTAACGCGGCTTTGGACTGGGTTGGCCCAAATAGAAAGCGTCCGCCTTTACGGTCCACCTCCCGGCGCGCCGCGCACACCAACGTTGGCTTTCACCGTGAACGGCATGCCGTCGATTGAGGTGGCGAAGAAATTGGTGGAGCACGGACTCTTCCTCTCGCACGGCGATTTCTATGCGATGACAGTAGTCGAGCGATTGGGCCAAGCCGCGGACGGACTAGTTCGGGCCGGTTGTTCATGCTACACCACGTCGCAAGAAGTGGATCGGCTTCTAGCCGGCGTGCGCGCGTTGTAGCTGTTTCTAACAATCACGGCGCGAGCGGGACCGGTAAATTTTCGCCAGCTTTAGCTTCCGTCGACGAATGGCGATTGGCTTATCTTCGTCGCTTGCCGCTTTTTCTATCCTTTGTCAGGATCACAGTATGAAGCATGTTCTTCTGGCGTTGCTTTTTCCCATGGCCTTAACAGCTCAGACCGTGCAACAGCTCACGGAACAGTTAGGCAAAACTGTTCTTTACGGCGACATTGCTCTTTCTCCTGACGGCGCACATGTCGCATGGGTGCAATCGACTGCCGCATCAACCTCGAAGCAGACCTACGTCCGCGGGACATCGGAAAGTACGCCGGCGACGCTCGTTAAGATTCCGATTACTGGCGAGAGAACTGATTCCGATCCTGCTTGGTCGCCCGACTCGAAGACGCTCGCGTTTTTCTCCAGCGCCGGAGAGAAAGAGCAGCGGCAACTTTGGATCGTGGATGCTGATGGTTCTGATCCTAAAAAAATTACCGATCTAAAAGGATACGCGGCGCGGCCGCATTGGTCGCACGATGGGAAGCAGATTGCGTTTCTCTACGTTGAAGGTGCCAGCGGCGGCGGCCCGTTAATGGCTGCGGCCGCAACGACTGGAGTTGTTGACACCGCGATCCATAACCAGCGAATTGCTGTTCTCGATGTTACGAGCGGCAAGCTACGACAGGTGTCGCCGGAGAATCTGCACATTTACGATTACGATTGGTCGCCGGATGGTAAAACGTTTGTTGCAACAGCCGCCCCAGGCCCAGGCGACAACAATTGGTGGATCGCGCAGATTTACACAATCGACATCGCTCACGGCAGCGCTAAATCGATTTACAAACCTTCGCTGCAAGTTGCGGTTCCGCGCTGGTCGCCGGATGGGAAATCGATTGCGTTCATTGAAGGCTTGATGAGCGACGAAGGATCTCACGGCGGCGATCTGTTCACGATTCGACCCAATGGCGGCGATCCGAACAAAACGCCCGACCGGAAAATGTCGGTAAATTCATTTTTCTGGCAGGCGCCCGACCGCATTCTCGTAATCGAGTACGTAGGCGGCGGCAGCGCTTTTTCCGAGTTGAGCCTGGCGGACAATTCCGTGCGTACAATTTGGAAAGGCCCGGAAGGCATTCACGCATTTGGGAATTTCCCGAACCTCGCCTTGTCGAAAGATGGAAAGTTCGCGGCGGCTGTTCGCAGCACCTACAACTCGCCGCCAGAAGTTTTCGCCGGACCGCTGGGTAAATGGCACCAGTTCACGAATAACAACACTGGCTTTCAGGCGAACTGGGGCAAAGCCGAAAGCATCGAATGGACGAATGAAGGATTTAACATTCAAGGCTGGTTAGTACCGCCGGCAAAAGTCGAGCCCGGTAAAAAATATCCGATGGTCGTGCTCATTCATGGCGGACCGTCCGGGGTGACCACGTCAGAGTGGCCGGCGTCAGCCGGAATGTCGCGGGCGATTATCGCTGCACTGTCCGCACGCGGTTATTACGTTCTCCTGCCCAATCCGCGCGGGAGTTATGGTCAGGGAGAAGAATTTACACGCGCTAACGTGAAAGACTTTGGCGGCGGGGATCTGCGTGACATCCTTGCTGGGGTCGATATCGCGACAAAAAAATATCCAATCGATCCGGCGCGCCTTGGTGTGACCGGCTGGAGTTACGGCGGCTACATGACCATGTGGACAGTCACGCAGACGAATCGTTTCCGCGCCGCCGTCGCGGGTGCCGGCATTGCGAATTGGCAAAGCTATTATGGCCAGAACTTGATCGATCAATGGATGGTCCCGTTCTTCGGCGCGTCAGTTTACGATGATCCGGGTGTTTACGAAAAAAGCTCTCCTATTCGGTTCATCAAAAACGTGAAGACGCCCACCCTCGTCATCGCCGGTGAGCGCGACGCGGAGTGCCCCCCATCGCAGTCGTCCGAGTTCTGGCACGCGTTGAAGACGCTCGGCGTGCCAACTCAGCTCATCGTTTATACCGACGAAGGCCATCTCTTCATCAAGCCTGCGCACCAAGTCGATCGAATGGAACAGACGGTCGGATGGTTTGACAAATATTTGAAGTAGCGATGCCAAAGCACCTTGTCATCAGCACGAGCGGAAATCCCGACAGCAACAGTCGGCGCATGGGACGCGCCGCGTTTGCGCATCTGCAAAAGCACAAGGTCGATTGCGACTGGATCGACATCCGTGAAATGGACCTGCCGCTTTGCGACGCAGACAAATGTTATGATATGCCCGCTTCGAAAAAATTAACCGCGGCCGTTGGAAACGCTGACGGCATCCTCATTGCTTCGCCAGTTTATAATTATGACGTCGCTGCCGCGACCAAGAACATGATCGAGCTGAGCGGTAGCGCGTGGGAAGACAAAATCGTCGGCTTCCTTTGCGCTGCCGGAGGCCACGCGAGTTACATGTCGGTGATGTCGTACGCCAACAGTCTCATGCTCGATTTTCGCTGCGTCATTATTCCGCGGTTCGCCTTTGCCACGAGTGACGCTTTCGCCGGCGAACACATCACCGACAAAAAAATCGCCCAACGAATCGAACGAGTCGCCGACGAATTGATTCGCTTCACTGAAGCCTTGCGCAGTTAGCGCGCATTTCAGAGTTTTGCGTTTTCAGCGTCCCGGCTCGTCACCTACTCGCAGCACAATCTTGCCGCGTGTGTGACGCGTCTCTATCTGCTGATGCGCTTTCGCAGCGTCCGCCAATGGGGAAGTCTGCGACACGATGGGCGTGATCTTGTTCGCCTCGATCAACTTCCTCAGCTCATCGAGCACGTTTGCATCCGGATGCGCCATCACTCCGGAACAGCGAAGTGCGTGTTTCTCGCACTCGGCCGGATCAGGGTCGCCGGTAATTGAAACGATCGCGCCGCCTTTCTTCACGATGCCGTACGACGCCGGCAGTGTATCCGCACGAACCGCGATTTGGATCGCAAAATGCCCCACCCCACCCGAGCCACCATGAATCAGCACGGTTTGTCCCTTGTCGATCTTCGCCTCATCGATGAGCGCCTGCCACGCTGTCGTTGCGGCCAACGGCACGGCTGCGGCTTTTTCAAAATCAATGTTTTTCGGCTTAAGCGACATCTCGCCCTCCTTCGCGATCGCGAACTCCGCATAACCACCACCGCGCATGATTGGCAGATAAGCGTAAACTGCATCGCCAGCTTTGAACTTTGTTATCCTGACTCCGGTTTTTTCGACAACACCAGCGATATCATACCCGATGATCATTGGCTGTTTATCCAAGCTACGTTCCGACAGCCTTCCCTGCCGCACGTACGTATCGACAGGATTCACCCCGGCCGCGATCACGCGGACAAGGACCTCGTCATCTTTCGGCTCCGGCCGCGGCACCTCTTGCAATTTCAATACTTCCGGCCCGCCGTACTGCTGCAACGCCGCCGCTTTCATGAGCGGTCCAGTTGCGGCGGGCACCGACGAAACGGCGCTAGCGATTAACCCGATTACCGTTAGCGCTGGTAAAATTCGCATCCGTTTAGCGTCTTCTCCGATAGGGCTGCACGCCAGCGAAAATTTCCTGCGATTTCGCTTTCGCGATTTAACCGCAGAGCATGCGGAGTACGCAGAGGGCAAGGATAGATTTCAGATAGCGGATACGGGAAAAATCACTCCGTGAACTCCGTGACCTCTGTGGTGATATTGTTATTTTATTTGCCGATGAGAATAAGGACGCCAGCGGCCAGCGCCACAAAATAGAGCAGGAAGATGGCTGGCCCGAGATTCAACCCGAACCCTAAAAGGCCATCGAGGATCAAATAGACTGCGAGCAAAAGCATGCCGATGTTTTTGGTTATTTTCATGACCCGTACTTCACCACGAAGGACACGAAGATCACAAAGTAATTTTTTTGGTTTGCCTCCTTGCTCTCTGTGCGCTCTGCTTGCCACGCAATAGCACGGCGACGGCGGGTGATGAAGTTGTCTTGAGAATCGAAGCACAAGAAGAAGTCTGGCCGCTGAAGGAACCGTTTCGCATTTCGCGCGGCAGTCGCACGGAAGCGCGGGTTGTCGCCGTGACTGTGAACGACGGCAAGCATGTCGGACGTGGCGAAGGCGTCCCGATTAAGCGGTACAATCAAAGCATCGCGTCGGTTTTGACACAGATTGAGTCGGTAAATAGCGTTCACGATTGGGATCGATTTAAATTGCAACCCCGAAAGCTTTCGGGGTTAACGCCAGGCGCAGCGCGCAACGCATTGGACTGCGCGCTTTGGGATCTCGAAGCCAAGAATTCCGGCAAACGCGTCTGGGAATTGGCGAATATGCCGATTGTTGATCAAGTCGAGACTTCGTTCACGATCAGTCTCGATAAACCGGAGAAAATGGCCGCCGCAGCGAAAGCCGCTGCAACCAGGCCAATCCTGAAATTGAAACTTGGCGGCGAGAGCCTCGACCTCTCGCGCGTCGAAGCCGTACGCGAGGCCGCGCCGAGCACGCGACTGCTCATCGACGCCAACGAATCATGGTCGCCTGAGCATTATCGAAAAATTGTTCCAGCACTGAAAGAATTAGACGTCGAACTGATCGAACAACCGTTTCCAGCCGATGCCGATGAAGTTCTCGAAACTCTCGATCATCCAATTCCACTCTGCGCCGATGAAAGTTGCCACACGGCCGCCGATCTTCCCCGCCTCAAGAATCGTTACGAAGTGGTTAACGTAAAGCTCGACAAAACCGGCGGACTGACTGAAGCGCTCCGATTATGCGAGCGCGCCCGCGAAAGCGGATTCAAATTGTTCATCGGCTGCATGGTGGGCACTTCTTTGGGGATGGCTCCAGCTCGATTGCTCGCCAGCGCCGCTGATTACGTCGATCTTGACGGGCCGCTCCTCCTCGCCTGCGATCGCGAGCACGGACTCGCGTACACAAATGGCAGGATAGGCTTACCATCGTCGCAACTGTGGGGCTAAACCTGGCCGCGCTACGGCTTCAGCTCCAGCATCGCCTTGCCTGATTCGATATCAGCCGGCACCGAGACGTGATCGTGAAAATCGAGCCAGCGACCGCCGGACTTCCGAAAGAGCGATGTAAATCGGACCCAGACCTCAGATTTGTGACCGCCCTTGAGCGTCCCGCTGATTAATTCCAGCCCGGCAGCATAACCGAGGTCGCCGTTGGCACCGACGTGCAGATCGCGTACTTCGACCTTGACATTGTCTGCATACTGCGACAGGAATTGCAGATAATCGGAGCGATATTCGGCCTTCCCTGCATATTGAAGCGGCGGCACTATATCGTAGGCGATTACGTCATCGGCGTAGAGAGCCATAATTGCATCGACGTCCTTTGCAGCGAATGCTTTCGTCCAGCGGTCTAGCCAGCCGCGAATTTCCTTCATTGCAACATCGTCTCCGTTTGCCGGCGCTGCGTCCTTCGTCTGTGCGTTTGCAGTGACTGACGCAAGCGCGATCAAAATGAAAATAAGTAACACCAATGATTTCATATTATTGATTACTTGTACGGATAATGAACCTGTGATATCTGATTCGGTCTAGATGCCGTCCGGTCTGCTTTCCGGTGGCTGCGGAGGCGATTCAGGCGCAGAATGTTGATCATCGCTCGACGCGGATGTCGTGTTCGCCTCAGTGGCTCTCTTCGCGGCCCACCTGGCTTTCATCGCGGCCGCAAGCTGCGCACGACGTTCCGGTGAGAGATTCCGTTTTCTCTTCGCTTTCTTGGCGCTCGGTTTCTTCGCTTCGGCCTTTTGCACTGGGGACTTCTTCTCGACTCGCGCAGAAGGTTTGGCCACTGGAGCCGCAGCAGCGCGGCCAGCCGATTTCCTCGCAGCCTTCAGCGCCTTTGCTGCCTCAGCCGCTTTCAGTTTTTCTTTTAGCTTGGCCAGCCTTTTGGGGCCCTCTTGCAAACGTTTCTCGAGTCGCCGGATTTTTTTTCTTAAATTTTTCAACTTCATGACGGTCTTCCTCCTCGCACGAAGGCGATTGATAAGTGGGCTTCGAGTTAAAGACAAAACCTCATTGATGTCACGCTCTTATCACAACGAAAACTCTGTATCCGTCCGTTCGCCGAATGCGTTACGCGCGGCCGAGCTCGGAGTCGCGCGCTCCTTCGTTCACCAATCAGTCGGGATCGACGCAGTCAGAACCTCAGGCCCGTCCTCCGTCACGAGAACATTATCTTCGATGCGAACGCCGCCGCAGCCGAGGCAGTTATCGACCCGACGCCAGTTTACGCTCTGTCGATATTGTCGGCGTCGTTTCGGATCGTTGAGGATGCCAGGGATGAAATACAAGCCGGGCTCAACGGTTGTGACGTAGCCGGCAGCGAGCGGTAAGTCCATCCGTAGATTTCGCAATGCCGGGCTTTCATCCTTCGCGCGTCCTGGATACGGGCCGCTCGCATCGCGGACGCCAAGCCCGACGAGATGACCTAGCCCATGAGGAAAAAACAATGTGTGCGCGCCTTGCTCCACGAGTGACTCGGCATTGCCATTCATTAACTTGAGCTCAATCAATCCATCGGTCATTTCTATCGCTGTCTTCAAATGAAGGTCTTTCCATTCGGCGCCCGGCACACAGCGGGATATTGCGTTCCGTTCGGCTTTTAAGACGAGGCTTAACACGTCACGTTGAAAATGTGTGGGTTTGTGTCCCGCAACAAACGTGCGTGTCACATCTATGACGTAGTGATCGACCCGGGCGCCCGCGTCGATCAAGACAAAGTCGCCGCGCCGAATTTTCCGTCGCGACGGCGAAAAATGCATCACAGCTGCATTGGGCCCTGAACCCACAATTGTTCCATAACCAACGCCGTCGGCTCCATTGCGGAAGAATTCGGCTTCGAGCTCAATCTGCAACGCTCGTTCGCTGACACCCGCTCGAATGTGTCGTCGAACTGCGGAAAAGCCCTTCGCAGTCGCGACTGCCGCACGTCGGAGGAGACTTAGCTCAATCTCATCTTTTGCGCGTCGCACATGTGTAAATTGTTCGCGGGTGAGCGCTACGTCGCCTTCATCACATCGCACCCCCCGCAACGGCGCACCTAGATTGATAATCGGACGCCCACGACGAGCTCCTAGCCAAGGTTCCAATCGTGGAAGTGGTGCGCCGGTTAGCTGTGTTCGCCCTTCCCATGTCTTTTCTGCCTCGGTCACATACGGGACGAAAGAGACCCAACCCTTCGAAGAGCGTTGTCGTGGATCGAAGGCCAGAACTCCGCCCGGCGAATCGATCCCGGTCAGGTAATAGTACTCCGGATGCGCACAGAATGGGTATGTCTGGTCGGAGCCCCCGGGAAGCGGAATGGGTTCACCCGCGCCTATCAGGAGGATTTCATCGTGGAGTCCTATCGCTTCCGCAACGCGCCTCCGGCGTTCGGCGAGATATTTCAGTTGTCTGCTGTTGTTAATTTTCATTGCTGAAATGGACGCCGCACTCGTTACTTACTTCGCAATCGAGTCGGTACTTCTTCAGAATTTCCGAATCTCTTCCACTTGAATCTGCGCGAACCCGTCGCGCGCAGTTTCCTTCCCTCTGACCGTGACGACCTTGGCGGCGTAATCAGCAAGTTGGTCGTTCACATGGGCCTCCTTACCGGTCAATAAATAAACTTTTCCATCCTCAGTTTTTATGCCGACCGGCAAGCCGCTTTTGATGCAGTCCATCGCGCACGAAGCGTGTTTCGGGCCGCTCCAATTGTAGGCAACGTAACAGGTCAGATCGAGCACTTCACCCTTCACTACGATTTCTTGCCCCTGCAGGACTGGACGCTTACCGCGGTGCCATAGCTCCAGTGAAGCCGCGGTTATGCCCGCCGAAATGATTATCGCCGCAGCAAGCTTCAATATTTGTGTCCAGTCCATGCAAAATCGAATCGGCTGATTCCGGATAATTTTCTCAGCAAGATCACGTGGAGCTTCAACGTCACGAAGCTTCGACCGGATCGCCTGGTAACAGCCGGCTTGCTCGCGCAACCACTCTGCGAGCTCTGGATTGCGGTGCGCGTACGCTAACGCTTCACGAAATTGTGGATCCGCGTCGTCAATCGGGTCGCGATAAAGCAACAACTTTTCTTTGGCTTCGTTCGTGTTCATTTTCTATGCGGCGGTGCGGGGTTTGGTTTCAGTTAAGAGTTCAAAAAGCTTGATCTTCGCGCGCGCAATTCGCGACTGCACCGTCCCGAGCGGGATTGCCAGCACCTCACCAATCTGCTTGTAAGACAAATCTTCGAGGTAGTACAGCACGAGCGGAGTACGATACCCTTCATCGATCTCGCCAAGAACATTTAACAACGTTTGCGCGTCTATCCGATTGACAACGTCGGCGGATACGTGCGGAAAATTTTGTGCGTCCTCATTGATTGGTTCATGCGCGACACGTTTTCGATGACGGCAGATTTTGAGAAACTCCCGACGCAATGTTGTGAAAAGCCAGCCTTTGACGTTTCCGGGATTTCTAAGCTGGTGTCTCTTGTTCGCCCAAATGTAAAAAGTCTCCTGAGTAAGGTCGGTGGCATCGACCTCGCTTCCGGTGAGACTGAAGCCGAATCGGTAAAGATCGCGGTAATAAAGTTTTACTAAATTTTCAAATTCCGGGTCCGGGGACATGGCGCAGTTATCCCAAAATAAGAGTCCTCAGGCCGGCGTTTGTTCCCCGCAAATAGCGAAAAACTGCGAACGGCGTCATCGGTGCGTGCGTGATCAGGTCTCAAATCTTTTCGATTCGCGGGAACAATGCTGATTCTGGCGCATCTCATTAATGACCAAGAGCGCAAAATGATATCAATTAGCGGAACGAGTCGCGCAATTCTGGGCGCGGTTGCAACAACAAGTGTGCTGGCGTTCTTGCTGTGGAACGCGGCTGCACAGTGTGCTGATCCAAGACAGGATATGATCAAGTCGCTTGGAGCCCCGGGCCCCCATTCTTCGTTGGGCGACCAAGCGCAAGTGTTCGACCGGCTCGTGGGTACCTGGGACTGCGACTACAGCTTCCACCTCGATGATGGCAGTGTTCGACATAAAAAGGGCGAGTTGTTGGTGGGCTGGGTCCTTGATGGTCGCGCGGTGCAGGACATCTTTATCACCTACCCGGCGGAGGGCGAGAAGGATCGCCGCATGGGGACCACGATCCGCTTTTTCGATACTACTCTTAAACAGTGGCGCATAGTCTTCATAAGTCCGCAGTTCAACTACGTCGTGACTGTTCAGGGAAGGTCGATAGGTGATCGTATTGTGCTTCGTGGCGTAGATACCGACGGCGCTCCGATCCGTTGGTCTTTCAATGACATCAAGTCTGACTCGTTCGTCTGGCGCGGCGAGAAAAGCCATGACGGCGGAAAAACTTGGAAGCTTGAAGAGGAACACCGTATGAAACGACGCATCGGCTAATATGAACGGATGTCGCAGTTTCTAAGGTTACAGCGCGGCCGGTACTCAGGCGATCAGCGAGACGCAGTACTAACGGAGGCCGGTCGGAAACGAATTTGCAGTGAATCGTAAACCATTTTGGAGATAAGCATGAAACGAACATTGTTGTTTGGATCAGTCGGTATGATGGCTCTTATTATGGCCTCGCCTTCGCAGACAGCGGACAAAACAAAGAGTGAGCAAGCGTTTGATCGTCTAACGTCGCTCAAGGGCGAGTGGAAGGGAGAAACCGATGGTGTTAAGACCACTTTGATTTACACGCTGACGGCCGACGGCAGTGTCTTGATGGAACAGTGTCGACCCGAGGGCGGGCCGGAAATGATTACGATGTTCACAGTCGACGGTGATCACCTGATCGCCACCCACTATTGCGCTGCGAAGAACCAGCCACAGATGATCACGTCGGCCATTACCGATGCGCAGATGCCTCTAGTGTTTTCAATTGCCCGCATCACGGGATTGAAATCGCCGGGCGATTTTCACAACACCGGGTTAACTCTCACGCTCGAGGACACAGGGCATCTGACCCAAATATGGACCTATGAGTCCAAAAGCAAGAAGGGCACCAACACGTTTCACTTCACGCGAACGCGGTAGAGCAGCTCATTGCGCATCCTGAAATCCACCGTCGCTTCGTAAATGCCGGACTCGCGTTTGCGCGGAGGAAATTGTTTCCGCTGGCACGCGGCGAAGACCGCTCGCCAACCTGAGCTTGGACAGAATCCAGATCAACCACTTTGTCGGGTCCCACTCCCACGGTTTCACGCCATTTCGATAATCATGCTGAAATTCGTGATGATAATTGTGGTAGCCCTCGCCAAAGGTAAACAGCGCCAGTAGAAACGAATCTCGCGCGCTGCACCGTGTCGAATAAGGCTGACGCCCAATGGTATGGCAGGCCGAGTTGATCAGGAACGTGCCATGTTGGAGCACGACAACTTTCGCGACGCCGCCGATGAGAAAACCACCGAGCGCGCCGGTCCATCCGTCCCAGAGCGCACCGAGCAAGGTGGGCAAACCAAGACTCACCAGCACTGCGATGATATGAATGTGCCGATGTTGCCACATGATCAACGGGTCCTTCTTTAAATCGTTAACGTTATCAAATGGTGGTTGTGGCTGAAGCTTGAACAAGAGCCAGCCGATGTGCGCGTGGAAAAAACCTTTGCTTATGTCGTAAGGGTCTTCGTCGTGATCGACATGTTTATGATGCCGACGATGTTCGCTTGCCCACATTAGAACAGAATTTTCGAAGGCACCGGCGCCGAAGATGAGCGTGAACAGGCGCACCGGCAGCACGGCGCGGAAAGTCATGTGCGAAAACAGCCGGTGATAACCAAGCGTGACGCTGAAGCCGGTCACGGCCAGCATGACTCCAAAGACTGCAAAGTAAAACCAATCAATACCGAAATACCACAGGTATAACGGCACCGCGGTCAGCGTGAGCACAAACGTGCCGATCAGGAACGAGCTTGTCGTCCAATTAATGCGATCGGTCGGGATGCGAAAAATCACTTGAGAAAATTTTGTCGAAGGCCGCGATCAACTACCAACCATCGACTTATCAAGTAGACATTGTCCGGCCCAGAATCACGTCTTGCTTCGACCAGGCATGAACCTTGCCGCAGTGCGCACAGGTGAACTTTTGGGCTTTGACTTTGGCCGTGGACCAGCGTTTTTGGTCTATTGTCTTTCCGGTATCTGTGAGCTTGGCCGTGGAAGGACAGCGCACAAGCAAGCTTTTGATATCGAAGCCGGTTTTTTTCGGCCGTGGGCGCGGCGCATCGAAATAGAATCGCCTCGCCATATCAGAGTCGATAAACGATCCGCGCCTTGGCGGTGTCGTAGGTTGACATTTCCATTTTCACTCGATCACCGATCGTAAGGCGAATGAAACGTTTGCGCATTTTGCCGGAAATATGCGCAAGAACGAGATGGTCGTTCGCAAGCGCGACGCGAAACATGGTTCCGGGAAGCACCGTCATGATGGTACCCTCCACTGTAATGGCTTTTTCAGAATTTACCATGTCCATCTTCGCGGCGCGCTTGCGAACAGCGCGCTCCCGAAACTCCGGGGGCGCGCTGTGCAATCAATTCCGCTTTTTAGCGGCGAAAACCAGCGAACGGACGCCGTCCGCCTCCGCCTTGCGGGCGGGGACGCTCTTCACGCGGACGTGCTTCGTTTACAGTTAATGCGCGGCCATTGAGTTCATGGCCGTTGAGCGCGCTCATGGCGGCATTGGCTTGCGTGTTGTCATTCATGGTGACGAACGCGAACCCGCGCGATTTACCGGTCATACGGTCCATCATCAGATGGACTTCGTTGACGGTGCCGTGTTGTTCGAACAGATCCTGAAGATCGTTCTCGGTGCTCTCAAAAGAGAGATTACCTACGTATAGTTTCATTGTGTTTGAATTTGGAAAAACTACCGACCTACAAAGCCGTTCCCGTGATTCGGGTTTCAAACCACC
>QHPG01000070.1 GCA_003219005.1 Verrucomicrobiota bacterium | reverse complement strand
TCCTGGCGCGCGTATCCGAAAAATGGAATAACAGCCGTGATCCGGTCCGCGCTGGCGCGCCGTGCTGCGTCCACCATGATCAGCAACTCCATCAAATGCTGATTGGTCGGAGGAGAAGTAGGTTGGATGATGAAAACGTCGTGCCCGCGAATATTCTCCTCAATCCTGACGTAAGTCTCGCCATCAGGAAACGAGCTGATGGTCGCCTGACCGAGCGGGGCCCCGATATACCTGCAGATCCGTTCTGCCAAATCGCGATTGGCAGAGCCGCTGAACACTTTTAATTCTGGCTGAAGCGCAAACATGATGAGCGCCTACCTTAGCTGCGTGGAAACCGCGTTGGCAATCTTCAAAACTTGCGAAGGCTCATTTCTGTGGCGAATAGTTTTAGTGTTCGAGGGTTTCTCCGATGAGTGCCGACGCAATCCGAATAGAACGTCCGACAACTAATTCAAAGTTGTTTGCGCACACGCGCTGGGATGTTGTCCCGGCCGCGGACGGGCTTTTTCATTTGGCGTATTTCCTGGGACTGTACCTCCTCTTTCCGCATGCTCCGTTGTGGGTGATGCTCATCCTCGGATTCATTTACTCGTTGATGGTCAACGCGAACATCAACGGGGTGGGGCACAATTTTATTCATAACCCGTTTTTCCGATCGAAATTGCTGAACCGGCTCTTTGGAATCACACAATCGATCGGGTGCTGCTTTTCACAGACGCTGTACGATGCGGTGCACATGCAGCATCACAAAGGGAATTCGGATCGCCAGGATGAAAATGGCGACACGGTTGATTGGTTGTCGATCTACAGACATAGCCATAATGACGAGGCCGAAAATCTGTGGAGCTACGTGTTCCTGAGTTTCTTTCGCGATGACGTGGGCGCAATTCGCGCGGAACTGCGGAAGCGCAAGAACGGCGATGTTTTCTGGGGCAATATTGAACTAGCGGCGTTCGCCACGACGCTCCTGATAATGGCAATCATTGTGCCGACAACACCGATTCACTTCATCAATTGGCGGTTCATACTGTTTTTCCTGCCGTTTTGGTATCTCGGCCATTGCTTCAGTTATTTGAACGGCTACTATCGTCATTACGGAGCGAACCCCGATAAACCGATTGCCTGGGGCGTGAGCAGCTACGGGAAAATCTATAATTGGCTGTTCTTCTACAACGGTTACCACGCGGAGCATCATTTCCGACCGAAGGTGCATTGGACGAAGATGGAAAAGTTTCGCCAAAGCATTTCCGATTTGCAGAAGCAGGAAGGAGTGCGCACGATTAGGCGGGCACACATGCTTGGGTTTCTTGATCCCGATTTGCCAAAGCGAGGCGGACACAGGCCGCAGATTGAAACCGCTGAGCAGTCAGCTTCTGGGTAGCACACGCCTCTGGCGTGTTGGCGAGCGCGTCCTCGCGATCGCGGACTTTTCTTTTAAGTTCGATCATTTTCTCTGGCATCGGAGACTAAAGGAAAGGTTTTTTCGGCGCGACGCCGAAACCAGCACGCGAGACGCGCGCGCTACCCAGACGCGAAACTCGCGCGCAGCTTTTCTTTTTTCACTTCGCACTCTTCCTGTAATCGCCGGGTTTCTGACGAAAGCTGTTTTTCCAACAATTCCACTTCTTTGAACTTGCCCGCGACTTGCGCTTTGCGAATCTGATCTTTCAGGAAAAGTTCTTTCTCGGCGGTCTTCGCTCGGCACACAGAATCGACTTCCGCAATTTCTTTCTTCTGGTCTTCAGTGAGCGCGACCGACGGCGAGTTCTTTTCCAGCCGTTCCATCGCGAGTTCGTAAGCCGATTTCATTCTCGTTATTCTACTCCTATTTTTGCTCGCCTGCCACGCTGTGGCTTTGGCGAACATCGGTGCTCTTTATTAATCTCGGCGGCGCGACCGGCGGTCGCGCTCTACCAAAAACCGAGGTGAATTGCGTCGGCCAAATCAATTCTTAAATTGTTTCGAATGCATTCACTAATCAAACTCCTGAGCATCGATTTCGATGGCACACTTGTGTCGCGGGTTAGCGAACCAGTTCTCGATACGCAGTGCATGGAATTAATTCGCGAATTGCAGAACGCCGGCGCGATTTGGGCGATTAACACGGGTCGTTCGGTTGATCTGCTCGAATCCGGCCTCGCTGATTTCGCGTTCCCGATGCGGCCAGATTTCATTCTCACGACTGAGCGCGATGTTTTTCGTCCCGGGCAAAATGGCGACAAATGGGAGCCATTCGGGGATTGGAACGAACGCTGCGCACGCGATCACGCCGAATTATTTTCTTCGGCCGACTCGGTCCTGGCCGAGGTCGTGGATTTCGTGAATCGAAAAACAAAGGCGCGACTTATTTATGAGGCCGAGCGACTCGAGGGGCTTGTTGCAGAGAACGATGAAGAGATGAAGCGCATCGTCGAATTTATCGAACGCGCCCGAACCGAGCACCCGAATTTGGATTACCAACGCAACACAGTTTATCTGCGGTTTTGTCACGCTGATTACCATAAGGGCGCAGCGCTTGCTGAGCTGGGGCGCCTGCTGAAAGTTCCGCGCGAAAACATTTTCGCATCGGGTGACCATCACAATGACATCTCAATGTTGGACGGGAAAGTTGCTGGGATGCCGTCGTGCCCGGCCAATGCAATTCCCGAAGTGCAAGAGGCGGTGCGCAACGCGGGCGGTTACGTCGCGCAGAAAGACCACGGGGCAGGCGTGCACGAAGCGCTGCTGCATTTCGTCGAAAGCAAATCCCATTGAAGCGTTAGGCCGCTAAACCGAATTTTAATAGCACCAGATCACCAGCGCACGCTTCCGCTGGATCCGGCAGGGCCAGGAGCATAGGCGCCCTCGCCGGGGATTTTCTCGCCCGGAACCGGTGCGGCGGATTGCGAACTGGATCGCTCGCTCACGTCCTCATCATGCGAAACACAAGCCGAGATGAGAAATGCGATCGCGAGAAAGAAAACCGCTGGAATTGCAATGCGTTTGATCACAGCAGGCGAACGTAATCTGCAGCCCGGTTGATGCAAGCTCTGCTGGCCCGTAAGCTTTCTCGTGACAATGACGGGAAACATCGAGATCAAATCGCTCCTGTTTAATGAGCTTCAAACGAAGCTTCAGGGGCTGGCCCAGCCTTCTTATCGTGCCAAACAAATTATGGATTGGCTTTATGAAAAGCGTGCCGACGGATTTGAGCAGATGAGTGATCTGCCACAGGCGTTGCGAGCGCAGCTCGCTGAGAATTTTCGCATCGACAAGCTCGGCGTCGCGCGCGTTCTTGGATCGCGCGACACCACTCTGAAATTCCTTTTCCGTTTGAGCGACGGGAACTTGATCGAGTCGGTTTTGATTCCAGCGTCGCCTGCGCTGTATGGACAAAAATCGGATCGGCGGACAGCGTGCGTTTCGACGCAAGTTGGTTGCGCCTACGGCTGCAAGTTTTGCGCGAGCGGCCTGGACGGGTTTTCTCGGAATCTGCGCGCGAACGAAATCGTCGATCAAATCATCGCCATCGAGAGTGCGACTGGCGAAAAGATCGACAACGTCGTCTTCATGGGGATGGGCGAACCGCTGGCGAACTTCGACAATGTAATGCGGGCGATTCGAATTCTTAACGCTCCGTGGGGCCTCGGCATCGGCGCCCGCCACATCACTGTCTCAACCAGTGGCCTCGCGCCGCAAATTAGAAGACTCGCTGACGAACCACTGCAAATTCGCCTGGCAATTTCGTTGCATGGCGCGACAGACGAAGTGCGGAATCAAATCATGCCAATCAATCGCCGGTACAACCTAGAGACGTTGCTCTCGGCTTGCGATTACTACATCGCGCGCAAGAAACAGCGGCTGACCTTCGAGTACATTTTGATCGCCGATGTGAACGATACTGATGATCAAGCGCATCTGCTCGCAGCACACGCCCGGCGGCTCGCAGCAAAAGTCAATTTGATTCCCTACAATACAGTTCAGGGTTTACCGTGGTCGCGGCCGTCGCACAATCGCCAGGAAAAATTCTTGTCGATCCTGCACAGGCACGCAATTCCGGCTACGCTTCGTCGCGAGAAAGGCGGCGATATCGACGCGGCATGCGGCCAGCTGCGATTACAAACAAAGCGCGAAGAGTTCGCGACCGCGTGATCGCAAGATTGTAGGGCGTCTGCCAGCCCGAATGCTCGGGGTTCACGGAGCGGAGCGGCTGGGACGCCAGCGACACAAACGAGCAGGCAACAGGCCGAATGAGCGGGAGCGAATGAGTCAAACGTCCTACAAATGCAAAATCCTTTGCACGCGCCGCGAAGCTGACGTTTAGTCGGACATGGCAGGTTACGAGGGCGGCGGGTCCGAGCGCATGTGGGACGAATACGACTGGGAGCGTTTTCTCCAGGAACAGGATCAAAAGACCGAGAAGTACATGCAGCTGGTGGAAACCTACCTCGATGATCCGCAACGGGACGAAATCATCGCGCGCGAAATGGGTTGGACGCAATTGCTGGAGGCGAAAGATTGGAGCGCGGAAGTCGATGCGCTTTTTGATGAAGATGTGGAGCAGGATGATGATCTCGAACCGGACGGGGCGTCGCTAGCAGCCGAGACATTTGAGGAGCACCACCTGTATCAAGCAGCGTTTGCTCTCACAATTTGGATCGACGAACTCTTCGATCAAAAGCCGTCACTCCAAAATGAACCGGCCGCGATAAAATTGGCTACGCATTCTGCATTAGCCAGTGCCAAGCTGGCGGCCGCTCTGAGCGGCGACGATGTCGATGAAATTGGTATGACGATTGCGTACTTAAAGAGAGCGCTGAAGGCGATCACGACTTCCATGAACGCAGCGGCGCAGCTCTTATCGGAAAAGCTGCTCAATGGCACGCAGCATTCGATCCTGCAGCAGCGACTCTTTCAAGTGCGGGACGGCATTATTACCCTGATGGGCGAATACCGTGCTGAGTGGCGTCGCCGGTTCGGTTCCGAAGGTTATTGCCGTTGAATGAAATAAGGGCGGGCTCCGTCCAATCATGCAAACGGAAGCGACTCTGGCTCAGGCCGATGTCTCGGAACTGGACTTGGTAAGGCGATGCCAGGCCGGCGACACCGAAGCATTCGACGAGTTGGTAACCCGCTACCGGACACGAGTATTCAGCATGATTTACAATATGGTGCACAGCGAGCAAGACGCCTGGGATCTTGCTCAGGACAGCTTTCTCAAAGCGTGGAAGTCGATCAAACGCTTTCGCGGGCGCTCGTCATTTTACACTTGGATTTATCGGATCGTTATGAACGTGACGATCGATTGGCTGCGCAAAAAGCACGTCAAAGGCGCAGGCGCCGAGTTCGACGACGCAACACAGCTCAAGGAAGTTGATCCAGCATCCAAAACCGTTCCTAAAGCGGAAGCGTTGCCCTACGAGACGATGGAACGGGACGAGATCCGCGCGCGAATCGATAAGGCAATTGCTCAGCTTTCGCCCGAACAGCGCGCCGTCATTTTGATGAAAGAGATCGAAGGCATGCAATATCACGAAATTGCAGAAGCGCTGGGATGCTCAATCGGCACGGTGATGTCGCGTCTGTTTTATGCACGCAAGAAATTGCAAAATTTGTTGAGAGACGTTTATGAAAACATTTGAAGAAAAATGGACAGCATGGGTGGACGAACGGCTCAGTGGGCGAGAACTATCGGAATTCGAGGCTTCGCTGGCCGACAAAGCTGCCGCCGAAGCTGAGAAGGCGGGCACGCTAAAACTTGGCGAGCTTTTGAAGCGGGAGCTCAGCGCCCGGACACTGTCAAACGAAGAGTTTTTTAGCGATCAACTTCACGAAAACATCGCCCGCTTTCACCAGGCGACGGCGGGGCAGGCGCGCGAGGCGAGATCGACGTGGTGGACAATTCCTCGTCTGTTATCGGCAGGCGCCGCATCGCTTGCTGTCTTTTTGGTTTTTACTGTTGTCGTCATGCACGAGAAAAATCCGGCTGAGGAGTCCCAGTACCTTACTCAAATTCTAAACGCCCGTGTTGATCCGGTCGTCAGCCCAAATGCGACTTTCTCGATCTTCAAGGTAAAGCAAGACCGCGTGACGGTGCTTTGGACGGAAGGATTGCAAAGTTTGCCGGCCGACTACGCAGCCAAATAGCCGCTCATGGGTCGTTTCCCGGCGTTCTTAGTTTCTCTTATCGCCCTGACGATGGGCGCGACGTCCGTGCTGCAGGGAGCGGAGACGGTCTGGAGCGGACTCGTCATCGCGGAGAACGTCGCCCAGCCACAACCGATTCCACCGGAGTTGACGCGCATAGAAGGATCGCTTAAAAAATTTTTCGGCTACAACCAATTCCAAGTGATTGGCCAGTCGCAAAAGACACTCAAGACCGGCCAGCGCAGGTCGGCGGCGGACAATTGTTGCTGGTGCTCGTTGTGCAGTAGATGGTAGGGCGCGACCGCCGGGCGCGCCGTCCATACTATTTGCACATGCAAATCTTAGCGCCCGTTGTTTAATTCGAGAAATGCGCGTGCTGTTTCTTTTTTTGGCGACTCTGTTTTCCCTTATCTTTTCGAATGTCATGAGTGCCGACAAACCATTCAGCTTTAAGGACACGCCGGGAAAATTGCCGAAAGACGTTGTTCCGACCGATTACTCAATTCGGATCGTTCCGAACATCGAGAAGTTGACGTTCACCGGAAAGGAAACGGTGAAGCTAAACGTGCTCAGTCCGGTTCATCAGCTGGTAATGAACGTGCTCGAGCTGGAAATCACCGATGCGTCTCTCGACGGCAAGCCATTGCCGAAGTCTGCAATCAATATCGACAGCGAAAAGGAACTGCTAACTCTGGCATTGCCGTCAGAGCTTGCGCCCGGAAATCACACGCTTGCATTCAGTTTTTCCGGGAAAATCAATCAGCAGGGGCAGGGACTCTTTTACATACGTTATCAGGAGCAGGGGAGTCCGGCGGCCGCCGAAAAAAAAATCATGCTCGGGACGCAGTTCGAAGCGACTGACGCTCGCCGATTTTTCCCTTGCTGGGACGAACCAGCCTTTCGCGCGCACTTTCAATTAACGACCGTCGTTCCGGAAAATTGGCTGGCGGTGTCGAACATGCCCATCGAGAGCGGGAAAAAAATCGCGGGCGGGAAAGAGGTGCGCTTTGCCGCCACTCCGCCAATGTCGAGTTATCTGAATGTCTTCGTCGCGGGCGAGCTTGATCTCATCGAATCGCGAAGCGGGCCAACGCAGATTCGTGTGATCGCGACGAAGGGCAAAGCGGAATTGGGTCGCTACGCGCTCGAAGTGACGGCGCAAATTTTGCAATACTACAACGATTACTTCGGCGTGCCATATCCATTGCCGAAGTTGGATCAGATCGCTCTGCCGGGTGGTTTTGGCGGCGCGATGGAAAACTGGGGCGGGATCACGTATTACGAGTCTGCGCTTTTGTTTGATCCGAAAAACTCTTCTGCGGAAACGAAACAAATTATCTACGAGGTACTCGCGCACGAGATGGCGCACCAGTGGTTTGGCGATCTGGTGACCATGGCCTGGTGGGATAATCTCTGGCTCAACGAAGGGTTCGCTTCGTGGATGGGCACCAAATGCACCGCGCATTTCAACCCGCAATGGGAGGTCTGGCTGCGACGAAGTGTGCCGCGCGATCCTACCCGGCGAGTCGGGATCGCCAAGGAGGCCGCGATGGAGGGCGACGCGCGATCAACCACGCATCCAGTTCAGCAGCCCATTGCGACGGAGGCGGAAGCCAACAGCGCTTTCGATGATATCACTTACAAAAAGGGCCAGTCGTTTCTACGAATGCTGGAGAGTTTTCTCGGCGAAGAGGTTTTCCGCGATGGCATTCGTCGTTACATCGCCGCGCATAAATATTCAAACACGACCACCGCAGATCTGTGGAACGCGCTCTCGGAACCTTCGAAGAAGCCGATCGGCGAGATCGCAGCTGGCTGGACGGCGCAACCCGGATTTCCAGTCGTAAAAGTTAAGCGAGAACGAGATGGAAAGGTTCAGCTCACACAGGAACGTTTCACGGTGAATTTCAAGAACGCGCCGCCACTCGAGTGGAAAATCCCGCTGACGTACTCGGTTGTCGGAGAAGCGCCCGCGACTTTGTTGATGACTAGCAAGATCGACAATCTGCAAAACATCCCCGCAGATCGCGCGCTCAAACTGAATGTAAACGGCGCTGGGAATTATCGTGTCGAATACGATGCGCCCTCTTGGAAGTTGCTACTCGAAGCTCTGCCAAAGCTGGGCGTTGAAGATCGCGTCAATCTTTTGAGCGATGCATGGGCGCTTGTGCAAGCCGATCGCGCGCCCATCTCGCTCTATTTTGGGTTGGTAGAAAAATTGCCTGCCTCTACTGAGCTGGCTGAACGCGAACAGATCATCAATGTGCTGGATTTCATCAATCGGCTCCTTGTTGGCAGTCCGGAACGCGAAAAATTTCAGCGCTATGCTCGATCGCTTTTGCGTCCAACGTTTGAGACGCTAAGCTGGGGGCCGAAAGAGGGCGAGCCGCCTACCGCCGCAAATTTGCGCGCGAGCCTGATTAACGCTCTGGGAGATCTAAATGATCCAGAAATCATCGCAGGCTGTCGCGAGCGTTTCGAAAAATACCTCGCAAATCCAGCCTCGCTCGCCCCTGATCTGCGTCCGTCAGTTCTTGCGGTCGTTGGCCATTACGCAGACGAAAAGACTTGGAACAAGCTTCACGAGCTAGGTCTGAAAACGACGAGCATCGAGGAAAAACAGAATTATTACAGCGCGCTTTCCGAAGCAATCGACCCCAGGCTAGTGAAGAAGACGCTTCCCATCGCGCTCACTGAGGAGCTGCCAACGAGTCGCGCGTTATTTCTGGTCCCGGCGGTCGCGCGCGACAGCGGTCACCCGGATATTGCCTGGGAATTCGCGAAAGCAAATATGAAAACGCTGCTCGCCAAGACCGATGCGGCCGGCGCGAATCGGTATGCGGCCAGTCTGTTTACCTTTTTCTCTGAAGACTCCCGCACCGATGAATTAAAGAGCTACGCGAAAGCCAACTTGCCTCCCGCCAGTGTACCGGACGTAGCAAAGGTTGTGGACGAAGTTCAGTTCCGCGCAGAATTCAAGAAACGCCTCGCGCTTCAATTGAATACTTGGATCAACAAGGCAAACCGCTGATAACTCAAAGGCACCTGTAGCCACGGGCCCTGTGGGCCGTCTCGGAAAAGCGCTGCTATGAAACCGGCCACAGGCCGGTGGCTACAAGGTCCTGATCACTGATCACTATTACCTTGCGGTGCGATCCACAGGCGCATCGGAATCATCGATGACTCAACGAACCCGTGTTTCCGGAAAAATGCTTGCGCCACATTTTCCGGGCGATCGGTCAACAACGTGATGCGGACAAAGTTTTTCTGTTTCGCGAAATCGATGGCGTGTTGGAGAAGTTTGGAGCCGTAGCCCTTGCCCTGGTATTGTTTATGGACCACCAAGTCTTCCAACAGCATGACAAAGCCGCCTTCGGCCGTGCTGATCGTAAACAGCAAATTGATCATCCCCACAATCGCGCCGTTGCGTCGCAGCACGAAAACGCGCCCGCGACTGGGCTGTTCGAAAATGAGCCGCAAACCGCGAAGCTGTTTGTCCTTGCCCGGTCGAAAATCGCTTTCCTGAGCGAACAATTCGCCCAGCATTCCCGACAACTCGTCTAAGTCGGCCTCGGTCGCTGGTTCGATTACGATATTTTCGCTCATCGGTTTTATTCTTTGTCTCAAAATTCAGAGGCGCTGGCAATAAGCAACTGTCATTCCGAGCGAAGTCGAGGAATCCCGTTGCGGTACGCTGCGCTTACTTCGCGAGATTCTTCGATTCCGCGACGCTCGACTCGACTCAGACTGACGGTACTGTTCACACATATTGACAACACCACGTGCGTTCCTAGTGTAACCGCTCTCCAATCGGGCCGTAGCTATTTCCCGGTTTTATGAAACGCACTTACCAGCCATCCAAGCGCACACGCAAACGTCAGCACGGTTTCCGTGCCCGAATGCGTACCAAAGGCGGTCGCGCGACCCTTGCGCGTCGGCGCCAGCGAGGCCGCAAACGTCTGCTCCCAAAAGGCGTCGAGAGACATTACCTCCGTCACACACAGGCTTGATTTTCGCGCTCGCGAATCGAAAATTCTACATCGAGATTCGATTTCGCAATTCGTTTTGGATTTCGATATTCGAATTTGGAATTTAATCTGGGCACCGTTAGCTCAATTGGCAGAGCAAGTGACTCTTAATCACTGGGTTGCAGGTTCGATTCCTGCACGGTGCAGTTCATCTGCCTCGGACTGAGTCAAGTTAACGCGCAGATCGGCTTCAAAACGTAGCTTCATTCGTAGCTATCAAGAGGAATTTTGTGATGAATCGCTGCCGTACTTGCGATGTCGCGAAATTGAACCGAATGAGTTGCCTCCCACAAAAGTAACTTTGAATCAGCGGAAGGTCACACGAAGGATTTCTTTGCCGAAAGTTTCAGACTTCTGCCAGAGCCGCGGGAGATGGACACCCGCCAAGTGACCGGCAAAGTGGCAGCTGATCCTTACTTCGAGCTGTCGATGATCTGCTGCGCGTTCCTGATCGCGGACTCGTCCGGAGCTTTGTCTTTCTTCAGGATGTCGATCGTCTTTTGCGCCGAGGCAATGGCTTCTTTCTTGTTGCCAAGCTTCGCCTGAATTTGCGCCTTCTTGTAGTGCATGAAGTAGGCGTCTGGGTTCTTCTCCAGCGCCTGGTCTATCCACTTCGCCGCCTGGTTCATGTCCTTGTTGTTGTCGTAGTAGAAGGCCGCGGCCTGATAGGCGGTGCGCGGGTCGAGCGGAGTCCTTGCGCTAACGACTGCATCGAGTTGCTTGCTTATCTGCTGGGCATCGTCCGTGGTCAACTTCACCGGCACGCGCGTTTTATCCCAAAGAAAATTGAGCGTTGCGGAAGCGCCTTTCACATCAGCTAGCTCGATGGTGAACGTCTCGATTGTGACCGGAATCGGTTCCGGCTTCGCCGTGAGACGCACGACATCGTTCTCCTGCTTATAATCGGCCGTGCTCTGCACCTTCGCATCCCTCGAAATGATGATGGTCCACTCGTCCGCTGTCGGAATCGTGAAGAGCGCGTACTCACCGGCCGGGATCTCCTTGCCGCCAAGCGTTACAGCGTGGCTAAACTTAATTTTGGTGACCGCGTTGGCGCCCGTGCGCCAGAGCTTACCGTAAGGTACCAGGCCGCCGAAGATCTCGCGATCGTTCTTGTTCGGGCGCGAATAATCAACCTCGACATCGGTCAACCCGACACGCTGTTTTACCACCGAATGCTGGCTGGCAGCAGGGAACTCTATTTTTTTCTCTTCCGCCGCCCACAGAATGCCGGGTAGGAGCGATTCCGCCACGAGGGGAAGCGCGAAGAAAGCGGAAAGGAGAAGCGAACGAAGACGTGAAAATTGGATCATAATGTGTAGGTATTCAAGATGCGCTGATTTAAGCGGACAAGATATTGCGAAGCGGCGGGAGTCAAATCGGCTTGGACGCCTAGGCTTAGCCTTTCATCTAATGAACGCGGTCAGTAGCGAGTGACTCTGAATCACTTCTTTGAAGAAAATTATCGGACGTTGTGACGTAATCTAGGTGAGCATCTGCATTGGTTGGGACTCGTTACAAACCGGTCAAAATGTTACGAGGCAAGAAAGACGCTTCGAGAGCAGTAGCAGTGAAACCGGACACCGCCCGCGACTAGTTTAGGGATCACGGCTGGCATCGATTTTCAATCAGCGCATTCATCTTGCCGGCGACTACACGGTGGTAGAGCGCTTCGTACTTGGGGAGAATGCGATCTGCGGAGAATTTTTCGAGCGCGCGATTACGGCTTCGTTCCCCGAGTTCTCGCGCCAGAGTCGGAGATTCAATCAACCCCTCTAATGCCGCCGCCGCCGCGGTTAGATCTCCGAAAGGATAGAGAGGACAAGAATCGCCTACGACTTCGGGAATGCCACCGACGCGAAAGGCGATGACAGGTTTCCCGTAAAACATCGTCTCAAGAATACTCAATCCGAAGCTTTCGAATTCGGATGTGTAGAGTCCCGCATCTGCGGCTTCCAAGTATTCGTCCACCACAGCTGTATTTTGCCGAATAATGACAGAATCCCGAATTCCTAACTCATCGAGTAGCGGTTCATAAGCGTCGAACGGGCCACCTGCCAGGATGAACAATCGAAGGCGCTCCCGGTTTTTCGACTTGGCAATCGTCCGCAGCAGGAGATCAATTCGTTTCACGGGTCGCAAACTCGACATGTGCAGCACAAGAAATTCGTCCGTTAGACCGAGATCGCTGCGAACTTCTGCGCGGCTTCTGTTGGGTTTATTCGGAGTGAAAAAATTTGGAATTACTTCGATCGGTCTTTTCAAACGAAAGGTTTCCTGCGTTTGATTCCGAAGACTTTCTGAAACTGCTGTCACCGCATCGGAATGCACGAGGGCATGCTCAATGGCCATGCGGTAATCAGGATCCTGCCCCAGGAGAGTCGTGTCGGTCCCATGCAAAGTAGTGACGAGGCGCGGAGCTGACGCGCCCAACATCTGTGAGGCCAAACACGCCGCGAGTGCGTGCGGTACAGCGTAATGCACGTGAAAGAGATCGAGCTGCTGGGAACGCGCTACCTCCGCCATTTTCACTGCGAGCGGCAGAGTGTAATCAGGAGACGGAAACAAAGGGTTATGCGCAACGTCCACTCGATGGAAATGAAGATTGTCCTGCGGCAGGTCCAGCCGAACGGGTTGAGCGTAACTGAAGAAATAAACTTCGTGACCGCGCCGCGCTAACTCTGACCCGAGAGCAGTCGCCAAAATCCCACTGCCGCCGATCAACGGAAAACACGCGATCCCAATTTTGAGCGGCCGCGATTTCATGACAGCTCTGTGTAAGCTTTGCCGGAGTCGGAAATTTCGTTGCGCCTGACGAATTTCACCTCGGGAGCATCTGCCTTGTTGATGTAATGCTGCTCGCTCGCTCCGGCGACGTAATGGGTGCATCGAATGACTGATTGCATCCAGACAAAACGCGTGTCGCGGGCCGGACTAATTTGCTTCGGGCCAAAATCTTCTCCGGGGATCTCCAGGAAGCGATCGCCTCCTTTGTGCAGCAACAATTTCCCGTCGCGATAGCGTGCGCGAACGATTTCTCCTTCATATGGCTGATCGACGAAATAGTCTGAGACCGCGACAGCACGCGCTCTGAACTGGGGTGCACTGGATCGATCTACCCGGACACCGTCCAGCAAACCCATTCGGGTGTACATCTCGAGACAGAAATCCGCGACGTTCGACGACCTAGTTTCTTTGAAGTGTCCCACCAGATTCCGCGGGACATAACATGGAAGTTGGCGCGCAGTTTTCTCCTTCCATTCTGGAACGACACGTTTGACATAGAGCGGCGAAAACTGCTTTTGGATGCGATTCTCGAATTGAAAATTCAGGGCCACTTCCTCATTGCTATGTTGGTCTCGCAAAATGGTAATCGTCTCGCGCGGGTCATGATCACTGTCGTGAAAGAAGAAGACGATGTCTCCGCCGATTTCGTTTTGGAGACGTCGAGCCGTCAGAATTTTAGCGAACAAAAATCGCTTGGGAAAAAACCCGCACGGTTGCTGGCCGAAACAGATGATCGGGTGATGCATGGATCAGAACGAGTTTCATGCCTCCGTGGGAGGTTCCGTGCCGCGAAACATCGTTTGCTGCAGGATCGGGGCCCCGATCAATACGGCCGCGCATCCAATGAAATTATACCAGAGGTAACCGATGTTCGTTGTAGCGAACAGGACGAACACGAGCGTTTGTGCAATTAGCGCGGCGAAAAACACCGCGGACCCGGTGACTCGACGAATAAAGAACGCTGCTAGGAAAAGACCGAGAATGCTGCCGTAGAAAACCGAACCCAGAATGTTGCCTGCTTCGAGAAGATTCTCGACCAGGCTGGCAAATGAAGCGACGCCGATTGCAACCAAACCCCATGCGGCTGTCAGCGCTTGCGCGGCGAGGACATAATGATGGTCGCTCGCGTTCGGGCGGATCAACGGCCGATAAAAATCGATCGCCGTGGTGGAACCGAGAGCATTTAGAGTTGCTGCCGTCGCCGACATGGTCGCGCACAAGATCACTGCGATGAGTAGTCCGACAATTCCATGCGGCATCTGTTGAAGAATAAAAGTGATGAATACGTAATCCGATTCCTTGCTTTTTGGATCCACGCCCGCCTGGACGAGAACTGCCTTCGTTTGATCGCGTAACGCGTGCGCCTGCGCGTCCAGTTCACGCAACTTGTTCATCGCTGCATCGCGCTCGTTTGACGATGCAGTGGACACAGCGCGAATGGCAGCGCGTTTTTGCATGAAGACCTGATCGAACTGAGTCTGCAACGCCGTTAACTGTGGCGCATAGCCGTTCTCTAAAGCATGCTCGTATGCAGGTTGATTAAAATAAACAGGCGGCTTTTCGAATTGATAAAACATGAACACAATCGCGCCGAGCAGCAGAATGGAAAATTGCATCGGCACCTTCACCACCGCGTTGAAGAGCAATCCGAGACGACTCTCTTTGAGCGAGCCGCCCGCGAGATATCGTTGCACCTGCGATTGGTCCGCTCCGAAATACGATAGCGCCAGGAAAAAGCCGCCGATCAGGCCGGACCAAAATGTATAGCGCTTATGCGGATCGACGGAGAAAGTGACCGCCTCCAGCTTGCCCATTTTGCCCGCAACCGACAGCGTGCTTTGAAACGAGAGATCGGGCGAGAGTCGATAAACCGCGACCGCGAATGCAATCGCCATGCCGACCAAAATTACGATCATCTGGTAGCGTTGGGTGATGCTTACAATCTTCGTCCCGCCCATGACCGTGTAGATAATGACCAGACCGCCCGCGAGCCAGATGGTCAGGTTCAAGCGCCACCCGAGCAACGCGGAGAGAACAATGGCCGGCGCATAGATTGTTATCCCGGCAGCGATGCCCCGTTGCACGAGAAACAGAAATGCACCTAGTAACTGCGTCTTCCGGTCGAATCGCTTGCCCAGGTACTGATAGGCCGTGTAAACTTTCAGCCGCTGATAGATCGGAACGAAGACCGCGCACACAACAATCAGCGCCAGCGGTTGCCCGAAATAATTCTGGATAAACCCTATGCCACTCTCATATGCCTGGCCGGGCATCGACAGAAACGTGGTCGGCCCTGCCTGCGTCGCCAGCACGGAGAGCCCGATGGTGGCCCATCGAATACTTGCATCGCCTTTGAGATATTGGCCTAACGAAGCGCTGCCGCGCGTTCGCCAAATGCCGTAAAGGGGAATCGCCAGAATCGTGGCGATGAGAACAAAGTAATCTAGCCGGTTC
>QHPG01000069.1 GCA_003219005.1 Verrucomicrobiota bacterium | reverse complement strand
TTTATTGTGGTGCAGGATGCAGATCTCGAATACAGCCCCGAAGATTATCCCGTGCTCCTTCAGCCGCTTGTGTCAGGGAAAGCCGACGCTGTAATTGGATCGCGGTTCATGGGCGCGCGGCCACATCGGGTCCTTTTTTTCTGGCACATGGTCGGCAACAAATTTTTGACGCTGCTCTCCAACATGTTGACCAATATCAATCTGACCGACGTGGAAACAGTCTACAAAGCCTTCAAAGCCCCACTCATCAAATCCATTCAGATAGAAGAAAATCGTTTTGGCGTTGAGCCGGAAATCATTGCCAAACTCGCCCGTACAGGCTGCAGAATTTACGAAGTGGGCATCTCATACAGCGGACGGACTTATGCTGAAGGAAAGAAGATCAATTGGAAAGACGGCTTTAGGGCGATTTACGCGATCTTCAAGTACAACCTTGAGCGACGCCAGCCATGAAAGAAGCTGTTGTACCAAACTCTGCTGCGGGTTCTGCGAATATCAATTCGCCATTAAATGATAGCGACGGAGTGGACGCTGTTCTAAAGCGGCACGAAACGAACTCGCAGAGGTGGGGGCCGGCCGCGCTTGAGCAAAGACGCGAGCGCACGCGAGATCATCTCGCTAAGATTGCTGCTCGGCGGGAGACGTGGATCAACCGCAACAGATACTATTATCAGCTGCTAAACCGGCTTCTCCGTTTTTTGGTGGAGCCGCAGAAAAAAGTTCTCTCAGTTCGCTGCGACATCGGCAACCTTTTGGCCATCGTTAGGCCGAGTAAGGGCAAAGGTATCGACATCTGTGGTGAGATCGTGGCTATCGCGCAGCAACGAAATCCGTCTTTTGAATTCGCGGTCGCTTTTCCAGACAAGGAGGAATTCCAGCAGGCTTTCAAGCCGGACGAGAAATTCGATTACATCCTCTTTAACGACATTGGCGACACGGTGGATGTGCTTCAAGCCCTGCGCAATCTAAAGCCCCTTTGCCAGAGGCATACTCGCGTGTTGGTGACAACTTATAACCATCTTTGGGAACCACTCGTCACCTTCGCCGAGTGGTCCGGGATGAAGGTGCCGCGCAGTGAGCAGAACTGGCTTTCCACCACGGATATCCGAAATCTATTGAAGCTCGCCGGCTTTGAAGCGCTTGAGACGCATCGAGTCGTCATCTTGCCGAAATATTTGCCCTTGCTGTCGAGTATTCTAAATCGTTTTTGTGCGCGCCTGCCATTTCTGAACAAGCTTTGCATGACGCAGATGGTCATCGCACGAGTGGTACCACCGCCGGTTTCACCGGAAAGGCTTTCAGTATCAGTCGTCATTCCATGCAAGAATGAGAAAGGAAATGTGGAGGAGGCCGTTCGCCGCGTTCCGCCTTTAGCGAACCGGACAGAGTTGATTTTCTGTGATGATCAATCCACCGATGGCACGGCTGAAGAAGTGTTGCGGGTGCAGGCGCTCTATCCGGAAAAGAATATTCGTCTGGAGCACGGGCCGGGAGTTTGTAAGTCGCGAAACGTCTGGACAGGTTTCAACGCTGCCACAGGCGATATTTTGATGATCCTTGATGCCGATCTTACGACGATTCCCGAGGAGTTGCCTTATTTCATCGATGTTATCCTTTCGGGACAGGCGGAGTTTGTTAACGGATCGCGCCTGGTCTATCCCGTGCCAAAAGGAGCGATGAATGGAGCAAACATGCTGGGCAATAAATTTTTCAGCGTCGCTTTCACCTATTTGCTCGGGCAACGAGTGAAAGACACTTTATGCGGCACAAAAGTCCTTTGGAGAAGCGACTGGGAGCGAATTAGGCCAATGCTCGGAAGTTGGGGAACCGAAGACCGATGGGGAGACTATGAACTGTTATTCGGCGCCGCAAAGTTGAACCTTAAAATTCTGGACCTGCCGGTCCATTACCAAGAACGCATTTACGGTTCCACGAAGATGACCAAGGTCTTTCGAAACGGGCTTGTGATGTTGAGAATGTGCTGGCATGGATTTCTGAAATTAAAACTCGGCTACTAATTCGGTATCTCAAATCGTCGGGCTGGCGACAAACGCATGGGAGTTGCAAATTCGCGGTCATCTAAAAACTCTCCAATGCAGGAGCGCATTGCCAAAGAGATTCAACACGGCCGCTTCTTGGCCGAGCACGGGGCGGGGGAGATTTGGAATTGGGAGAGTCCAGCTGGTAAACTGCGCTGGGCGCGCCGGGTGAAGATGCTCAGCAGGCATCTCCGGCCAGGAATGAGCGTGCTAGAGTTGGGTTGCGGTACTGGCTATTTCACTCGGGAACTGGCGCGCTCCGGAGCAGACGTTGTTGCCATTGACGTCTCACCTGAGCTTCTGGAAATCGCGAAAGCAAATTGTTCTGCGCCAAATGTTCGTTATGAAATCCAGAACGCTTATGAATTAAGCTGTCCTGACGCCGTGTTCGATTCGGTAGTGGGCAGCTCGGTTCTACATCACCTCGAAATCGAAGAGGCAATTCGCGAGATTTATCGGGTGTTGAAACCCAGCGGTACGATTTACTTTACAGAGCCAAACATGCTGAACCCTCAGATCGCGATACAAAAGAATGTGCCCTGGGTGAAACGGAAACTCGGCGACTCACCGGATGAGACCGCATTCTTCCGGTGGCGGCTCCGGCGTTTGCTCGAGCAAGAAGGCTATCGTGATGTTCGAATCGTTTCCTTTGATTTCCTCCACCCCAAAACACCAGTTCCTCTAGTCGATCGATTGGACGCCGTGGGCCGGTTTCTCGAGAGCGTGCCGGTGATCTCGGAGTTTGCCGGCTCGCTGTACATCCGTGCAATCAAATGAGCAGCGCGACAACGGTTTTGCAGAGCGAACAGGCGAAAGATCGTGCCGTAACACTGCGTAACCGCGCGCGGCTCGGCGCTAATAAAAATCTTCTTTTCTGGTATCGCGAACTTTACCGTGACCAGTTCAAGGAGTTTTCCAGTCCGGCGGCGCTCTCGATATTGGAGATAGGAAGCGGGACTTCGCCGCTGAAACAATTTCTTTCAAACGTTGTTACAAGTGACGTGCTCGACTTGGATTACCTCGATCTTGTGTTTGACTGCCATGAAATCGACAAGTTGGACGTAATCAAGGACAACAGCCTTGATGTTATTACAGTTACTAATGTGTTGCATCACCTGAAAAGCCCAATTGCCTTTCTGAACCGCGCGGCCGGCAAGTTGAAATCAGGTGGCAAGGTAATCGCGACTGAGCCCTTTTTCTCAGTGCTATCAACTGCCATTTTCAAGTATCTACACCACGAACCGGTCGATTTCCAGATTTCCGAGCCGGAGCTTGGCGATCTGCAGGGACCATTGGCATCCGCCAATATCGCGTTGCCTTGGCTAATTTTCTTCCGAAACCCCGAATGGCTGCAACGCTTGAACGATAAGTTCGACCTGGCGCATTTTGCCGCCCGGCCTTTCAGCGCCTTATCGTACATGATTACTGGCGGAATATCGTATAGGCTGCCAGTTCCATCTTTGCTTTATCGCATGTTATTCCCCGTGGATCTCGCTCTCAGTCGCCGTTTTCCGAGCTTCTGTGCAGCTTTCTGTACTGTAACGTTGACGCGACGCTGATGCCCCCGATCTCGCTCCTTCGTGGAATTGGAAATAGGGCTTACGAACACGCCTTTCCCTTCTACCGCCTGTGTTATCGCACTTTTAAAGCCTACGCTGATCGTGCAGAGCGGCAGCTCTTGAAAAGGATGTTGTCTGCGGGGGATGTCGTGGTGGACGCCGGTGCGAATATTGGTGTCTATTCGCAGTTTCTCGCGCGTTGTGTTGGTGTGACTGGCATCGTTCATTCATTTGAGCCGTCGCCGGAAAATTTTAAGCACTTACAATCTGCTACGCGCAAGCTTGCAAACGTACGCTTGTCTCAGGCTGCCCTGGGAGAATGCAGCAGGAGATCCAAACTCTATCTTTCAGATAAACTCAACGTCGATCACCGGACATATGCGACCGGGGAAGATTCGCGCCGTACCGTGCCGATCGATATCATAGCGTTGGATGATTACTTCAAACCCGGCCAACGCGTTGATCTGATCAAGGTGGATATCCAAGGCTATGAACTCCATGCCTTGCGCGGCGCCAGTCGTGTCCTGGCGGATAACCCCTCTGCAAAGGTGCTCCTAGAATTTTGGCCATACGGCTTGAAAGAGGCCGGGGCGAACTGGATTGAGCTCATCGACACTTTGAAGACTAAAAACATGGCGGCGTATCAGGTAACGAAGCATGGCCTGGTATCCTTTTGCTCCGAGTCAGTCAGGGAGAGCCCGGATTGGTATGTGAATGTGTTCGCGTCATCGAAGTGACCATCCCGCGATGCTGGCGCGCACAGTCGCGTTCCAGATTTCTGATGCCGGCCGTTGCTAATTATTTAGCTGGTAAGAGCAAGACTAATCCGCCAGCTTCCAAAACGCAGTGCCCATTGGTCGATCTATTTTCCCCATCTCTGTATGCAAATTGCGCCTGACCTTAAAGATTGGTTTCTTGACTCGCTCCAAGTCGGTATTCATCTTACACGTAAGATGGACGCGGCGCGAGACTCCTGTAATCGGGATCGAAAGTAGGATAGCATCATGACACGGTCTGAGTTAAGTATTGTTATTCCTTTCCTCAACGAGGACCGCGTCTTGCCTTTGTTACGCCAGCGATTGGAGAATGTTCAGAACCGTCCATCAAATTGGGAACTGCTATTTGTGAGCGATGGATCAACTGACGCGAGTTCAAGATTCATTGAGGCATGGGCGAGCAAAGATCCGTCTGTCAAATTGATTGTGTTGACCCGGAACTTCGGCCACCAAAGTGCCGTCTCGGCGGGTTTGTCTTTCGCGGCAGGAGATTGTGTCGGAATTATGGACGCAGATTTGCAGGACGAGCCGGAAATCCTTTTGGACATGTATCGAACGTTAAGAAGCGACAATGTTGACATAGTTTATGCGATCCGAACCGCTCGGCGTGAGACCAAACTCAAGCGTTTTTTTTACTTCGTGTTTTACCGGCTTTACGTTTACCTGGCTGATACCCCGGTCCAAGCCGACAGCGGCGATTTTTGTGTGATGAGTCGCCGCGCGGTTCGGGTGCTACTGAGTCTTCCAGAAAAACTGCGTTTCGTACGGGGATTACGTGCCTGGACCGGGCTGCCATCGAAGCCATTTCCTATCTCGCGGCCTGCTCGCGCAGCAGGGCATTCGCAATATTCGTTACTGAAACTAACGCGGCTGGCGTTCTCGGGGCTGACCTCGTTCTCGACCAGACCATTGAGGCTCGGCTTCATATGCGGCACCCTTCTTTGCCTTGGCGCAGTGGTCGGGGCGCTCACCTACCTTGGGATTGCGTTGTTTACCGACATCCATCTTACGGCACCTGGCTTTTCAACGCTGGTCATTGTTCTGCTTTTTTCCAATGGGTTGGTCTTCCTATATCTTGGGGTGCTTGGAGAGTACATTGGCCAGATGTTTATGGAAGTGAAAGGTCGCCCATCCTTCATCGTTGAGCGCACAATCAATATCGAAACGACGCAGAGATCCAATGAGCGCGATTGAAACTCTTTCCCAGCCTCAGGCAGTTTCCATGGCGGACGAGTGGTTTCAGTTCGCGACGGCAGATCATTTTTGGATGCAATGGCGACACCATCTGATCGTCCGCGCTGTTAAGCGTTCTGGTGCCGTGTTGCAGCGAGCGCTGGAAGTTGGCTGCGGGAATGGCGTCGCCCGCCAAATGCTAGAGCGCGATCTCGGGATCGCGATAGACGGATGCGACCTGAATCAACCAGTCTTGGAAACGGCTAAGCCGGGCAGGGGACGGCTTTTCGTTTATAATATATTCGACCAAGAACCTTCACTCTTAGAACGTTATGATGCTGTCTTCTTGCTCGATGTGATAGAACACATCCGCGACGATTCAGCCTTTCTTACTGCCGCGCTGCGACACTTGCGGCAGGGCGGCCTTCTAGTTGTTAATGTGCCGGCGGGTATGCTGCTTTTCAGCGATTACGACCGAGTGCAAGGCCATGTGAAACGATATACAGCAAGGAGCTTAGTGGCCTTGTTTGACCAGTGCGGAATTGAGACTGGGGGCGTCCAGCCGTGGGGCCTGCTGATGGTCCCGTTTCTGCTTGCACGCAAAGCGCTCCTCGCTTGCACGAAACCAAAAGCGGCTGAGACCATCATGCGACGCGGTTTTATGCCGCCAAACGCCATAGCGCGACGGTTGCTGCACAGTATGAAGAACGTCGAGACCGTACTACCGTTCCGGATGCCTTTCGGTACGTCGATCCTCGCTTGGGGAAGGTTGCGCACCTCCCTTGTTACCTAGCGCCGACCTATTCAGCGAAGCCGTAATTATTCGCGGTCGCGCTGCGGTTGCAGAAAGCGGCCCTATTTTATAGTTACCCATCACGCTCCCAGCGGTGGCGCCTAATGCTGCACAGGGATCACTTCATCCGAAAGAGTAAGATTATCGGCGCTCCGTACTACATATCGTAGTTCGGGATTGTAATCTCGAATGTAGCCGACAAATCCAATCTTCGCTGTAAATTTGCTTTGGTAAAACGTGCGATTAACAAAGGGGCTAATCCGCGCAGAGCGTGCCACTCCGCGAATCACCCCGTTTAAATCGGTGATTACCAATGTCCATGGAATCGACTGCTCGTGTTTGAATGCTTGTCCGCTCACACGCGCTGCGGGGGCACCGTTATCACAATGGCCTAAGGCATCAATACTGCACTGCCCATGAAGTCCTTCTGTCCTATGTCGCGCTCCAAAGACATCCGCTTCCCTAAGCCCAATCCAATCTTGTAAGCCAGCAGCGAACACATCCAAGCGACGCGCCCGCAACTTCGAAGCCAAGTGAAGTCTGTCTTCAAAAATTTGTTTAAACTGAGGAGGAACCATTTGTATCCTTTGGGTCTCAACAGCTCCGTTGATCAGGGCGGTAGCATCTTTGTCATGCAGAATTTGCGCGTTTTTGCACCAGAACCACGCTTGATAATGTGCCGGCCAGGCGAAGATGGCTATTACAAAAGGGAGAAGGAGAGTCGGCCACCGTCCCCACTGTAGGCGTTCCGCTCGCTCGATCCCGAGCAAAATGAGACTCGTCCAAAAAAGTGAACTCCAGAATAAATAACGCGGAGCGAAAGGCACCAGATTGAACGATCTGAGTCGTCCGACGGTAATAAGCGCCAGAGCAAATACGGTGAAAATCAAAAGCGACATTCCAGTGCTTTCGAGCCCGCCTTTTCCAAGGTCACGGCGAAGCATACGAGGTATGACAGCAATTCCCGCAAGCGTCAATCCCGCTACACCGGCCAAAGCGATGCTAAAGGATTGACTTAAGTCCGTGAGCGTCTTTGGCCCGCACCAAGCCGCGAGTGTATGTAACACCGGACTGCTGACGAGTCTGCAGAACTCGGTTAAAACTCTCATGGGAGTGAGAGAGACCTCCGATTCTTTTTGCACGCCGTAAGATGTCGGAAGCACTGGAAGCTCTTCGTAGATAATGGCTGCTGCAAGAGCGCTGATACCCAGTAAAACAATCGTTCGCCGCGGAAGACGCATGCACCAAGCCAGAAGTAGCAGGGAAGGCCAAATTGCCAACCCCGTGCCAAAGCTAAAGGAGGCGAGAAACCCGGCGCACACTACAATTGCCGTTACCGCCCAGGAGCAACGCGTCTTGGTTATCAGAAGAAAAGCGAGTGCCGCTCCGGCCGTCGCCAAAGAGTTGTCACAGTTAAATTCGCCGTCCGCGGTAATACTGGCTCGGCCCATCCAGAAATTGCCCATGAGTACAACAAGTGTGGCCAATGTCTTTGCAGTCAGGCTTACGGTTTTATCGCGCCAAACTGGGACCAGAAGCAGGGAGACGGTTATAAAAAGTAGCCCGAGCCCCACAAAGAAGAGCATTTGCACGTCGCCATGAAAAAAGCGCAAATTGGCTAGACCAATGCAGCTGGGAAAGAACGTAACGTGACCAGCCTGTTTAAGCATGGCACTTTGGAGCCATGTGTGGTTCCAGGCAAAAGCGTAAATGCTCCAGAAATTGCCTGCCCACAGGCAGGTTACGCGGCCCAAATAAAGATAGACAACTCCCGAAAGTAGGAAAACTGTGCCAATTAAAATGGCAAAGACTTGGACGGTGCGCTCGGCTGCGGGGGCAAACCCATGCATTCGATGGTGTGCGCTGTTAGCGCAACTGGTTAACTCAGTCGGAACCACGGATCGCAATCCGAATTTCAACTCCTTGGCCCTCGGTCACCAGGAATCATTAAGACCAGCCCGCCAGCTTCCGACACGCGATGCCATCCCGGGTTAATCGACTTCAGTGTCGCCAGTACTCTCTCGCTTTCAGATTCCGGAGTGGCAACAGCATTTGCGCGACCGGTTTCGATCACTTGGCGAAATTTCGCCTCTAGCAGTTCGAGGTGCCTGGCATTCTGCGGAGGGTTTTCCTGGACAAAAGCCTGCGCCTGTTGGCGCAGTATCCCTTCCTCCGTATTGCCGGCGTTAGCGAAATAATGAGTGACGAACCGGGGAGCTACAACTTTCATTTCTGGAAAGAGAAGCGGTAACTCACAACCTGCGGTCCAAGTCGGCACGAGCAACTTGGCATGCGCGATGTACGGACCGGCGACTTTAGCAAAATTAAGGTTAGCGGGTAGCAACTGGACTTCGCCCGGTGATTTCCAGCCGATGCCGAGCCGTAGATCTCTTGGTAATACCGATAATCCATGGTAGCTGCCAACGAACGCGACAACAATCGCCGATAGTGCCAGCACGGTTTGTTCCCGGGAATTCATAACCCTGCCTTTTTGTGCCAGCTGCGAACCGGCAGCCGCTATCAACGTGCATAACAAAGGCAGTTGTAGAAGATAGACGAGGCGAAAATAAGCCGCAGCAAGAATATTTGTCATCCACATGTGCGCCAGCAATGGGTTCAAGCAAAACAGCCATACAGCACAAAGATAAAAAAAGAGAAAAAATCCGCTGCGTCCTCGCACGATTAGCAGCGGCACAGCGATCATTAGCACCACGTCACGCAAGTACTCAGCACGTCCCCCAACGGCATAGTCCACCGCTTCCCTCCACGGTATGTATCTTGGCCCTACTATGTTAATATCGACTGGCTTTGGAATTATGTTCATCTTCAACAGGGCCAGTATCGCGATTGGATACGCGACTGGAATTACGAGAAACAAACCGCGACGGACTTGCAACCATAGGTCAGCGCGGTTCTTGCCTTCGAGTAGCTCAAGGCTAAAAATTGCTACCCAGGAGCAGCCAATGACCGCCGGGAGCAAATAAAGGGCCGGATTGCTCAGACCGACTCCGGCGATATCCAAAAGCGTGAGCCACGCCAGATCACTTAGATTACCTCGGCTGAGGAACCGGTAACTAAGCGCCAGTCCGATCGGCAAAAATAAGATCAAAACGATAGGCTTGCCTTGCCACATGTAGCCGGACACGGTCGAAAATCCGACCCATCCAGCCGGATCGGCTGACTGTAGTGACTTAGCAGCTCCAAGCAAAGCGCCGAAGGATGACTTGTCGGCGAGAAGGAGAAATCCCACTCCGAGAGCAGCCCCGAACGACGCAGCCCAGCGATTCAATCGAAATCTTCGGGCGCACCAATAGAAAACAAATGGAAGGGCCAACGCGACAAATACGTGGCCAACTACTTGGTAAAAGTACAGTGGATCTATCCCAAGATAATGCCCGAGGAAAGCCATCAGCATCTCATAACTAGTCGCCAAATGGACTGGTGAGAATCCAGCCGCGTCCATATCAACACTCGTCTGACGGAGACTTATGGACTCGTTAAGGTGCAAAAGTTGCGTGAGAGCTCTATGGAAATAGACCACGTCATCTTGATTCGGCCGGCGCACGAATAGAACCGTAGTTGCATACGCTACGCCCAGGACCAGTAGAAGGAGGTGAGAGCGGTGGAACCGGTACTCTTTGCCGGGGATCGCATTTGTTTTCTTCCATGACCGGCCAAGCAAAACGAAACCAGCAATGGCCATAGCTAAGAAGCACCACGTGATCGTTTTCGCTGGCCATCTGGCGATAAGCACCAACTGGTAAGCGAGCGTCCAAAATGCGACTGCGGCTATCGGCACTAACAGAACATCGCCCGCACGGGATTCGGCGGATCTTTCAGAGATCAGCATGGATTTCATCCTGGAATTCTTTGGGATTCCGACACCTTGCAGCGCCTCCGGGTGGTCGGGGTGGTCAAGGGCTCGCCAATCAGCCGGCGGTCAGCCTCACGTTGGTGTTCTAGCCCGGAAAAGCAGGATCGTTGGGAAAGGGTAGGTCATGTCTTGAGGAAAGCGTACCAGCTTGAACTCGTGTCCAACAATCTTTACAGGAATCCTGTAGCTTTTTTCGTAAGTAAACTTTCCCTGCGCCTCAACCTGCCTGACAATTGCATTCATTTGTGCTGGCTCAATTTGAGTTGGCAACCCTACCAGAAAGAAGTCAGCATCCTGTTCTGGGTTCTGTAAGTGGACAGCCACCTTGTCACTGGTTAGTGGCTTGGCTGCTGGCATCGCAGTGTAAAAATAAGGTCCGAGCTGCAAG
>QHPG01000068.1 GCA_003219005.1 Verrucomicrobiota bacterium | reverse complement strand
GCTGAACTTATCGCTTCTTAGTCACAACGAAGCCGTGAAATGGATCCTGCTCCGGATGCTTTCGGAGGTTCGCACAAGGGATGATTGAAACGCGTCCGCAAAAAACACAGGAGCGCGCGCTCCTGATTGGCCTTGAAAAGAAAGGCGTCTCGAAGTGGGACTTGCACGATTCCCTTGAAGAATTGCGCGAGCTGGCGAACTCCGCGGGAGCCGAAGTCGTCGATACCGTGACGCAAAAACTGCATAAGCCGACCGCGCCGTACTACATCGGGCGCGGCAAAGCGGAGTCCATTAAGGAATCGTGTCAGGATCAACACGTGACCTCCGTCATTTTCAATGACGAACTTTCACCAGCGCAGGGTCGCAACCTTGAAAATTTATTGGCTCGCAAAGTTCTCGATCGAACACAACTGATCCTCGACATTTTTGCTCAGCGCGCGCGCAGCCGCGAAGGTCGACTGCAAATAGAGCTCGCACAGTTGCAGTATCTTCTGCCGCGCCTCACCCGGATGTGGCATCACCTGTCCCGACAGACGGGCGGGATCGGGACGCGTGGCCCGGGGGAAACGCAATTGGAAGTTGATCGTCGCCGCGTGCAGGAACGGATCGCGCGGCTCGAACGCGAATTGGAAGCTGTGCGCAAAACGCGCGCGCTACAGCGCGAAGGTCGCAAACGGCATCAATGGCCTGTCGCCGCCGTGGTTGGCTACACAAACGCCGGCAAATCCACGCTGCTCAATCTGCTTACCGGCGCCGATGTCGCGACCGAGGACAAACTTTTCGCCACGCTCGATCCCACCACGCGCAGCTTTGTTCTGCCTAACAAACAGCGGGTTCTTTTGACGGACACGGTTGGGTTCTTGCGAAAACTTCCCCACACGTTGATCGAATCATTCAAGGCGACGCTTGAGGAGGTCAGCGAAGCCGATTTGCTCATTCACATTGTCGATCTGAGCCATCCGCGCGTGGATGAGCAGATGGAAGCGGTGGATAGTGTGATCAAAGAGCTGGACGCTTACGGCAAGCAGACTCTCATCGTTTTCAACAAGATTGATAAATTGCCGAACCGCGAACTTGCTGAGTCTTACACGAAGCGTTTTCCCGGCAGCGTCGCAATCTCCGCGCGCACGGGAGAAGGAGTTAACAAACTCGTGCAAGCGCTGGAGGACGCGCTGGCTTCATGGCGGTTGCGATCGCGTTTTCGTATTTCCGCGAATGAAAGCGCGTTGATCGCCGAGATTCATCGAGTCGGTCACGTGTTGGAATTGCGGTACGAAGGAAATGACGCGTTGATCGTCGCTCACGTTCCTCCCGATCTGGCTCAGAAGCTGGAACGGTACGCCGAATCATCGTGACGCAGGCAATTTGTGCCTGCGAGGCCTACGTACAGACAAGATTGTCTGCATCACTCGTTACTGAGTGGCTAAATTTCGGACCGCAGACTCCACGCCCTGCGCAATTTGCGACCAGCCGGTGCGATCGTTGGCTGTTGATGCAAACTCGAGCGTGTCTCCAATAATAAGCTTGATCGCCACCGGTCGCGGCAGCTTTCGATGTGGCGGCAGAGCTTCAAAGGTTCCCGCAAGACCGCAAGGCACAACGGGCACATTTGTTTCTGCAACGAGCATCCCGAGGCCGTGCTTGAAGGGCATCATCGAACCTGTGCGGCTGCGTCCGCCTTCCGGAAAGATGATGAAGATGGCCTTTTCTTCTTGTAATTTGCGGCGCAGATCGGCCAGGGCATGCGGGCCGCAGTTCTTCCGCCACATCGGCAACGCGTTAAGCATGATTGCTGAGAACGTGCTGGTCACACCGCTTTGAAAGAAGACATCCCCTGCCGCGATGGGGAAAGCGCGTTCACGATGGCGAGGAGTCAGTGCGGCGCCAAGAGCCAGCGCATCGAGATGACTGCAATGATTCGCGGCGACCACGAACGGCCCGTGCGCCGGCAGCTTGTCGCGGCCTTCAATTGTGAGTCGATGCGCGATCGCGAAATAAGTTCGCAGCAGCAAAAAACAAGCTTGGTGCGCAAGGCCTTCCAAAAGTCCGCTCTCACGCCGCACGCTGCGAAACCGCTCGCCGGGCGTAAGGCCGGTATCGCGCGCAGGCTCAAGTTTCCAAGGTTCCATCACGTTCCCCATCCGCTAAAAATTTGCTGCGGTTGGCCGGCAGCGAAGCCGACAAAGTAATTGACGTAATGAAACACGGCCGGCGCGACAAGAATCAGGCTATCAAACCGATCGAGAATGCCGCCATGCCCGGGAATGAGTTTTGCCGTGTCTTTCAGGCCGAGATCGCGCTTGATGGAGGAAAGCATCAGATCGCCGAATTGCCCCACGATGCTGACGATGACGCCAAAGCCCAACAAACGGACCGGCGTATCGAGCGCTGTGTCGAACCAGACAAAATGCGCGCCGAGCGCAAACAGTGGCGCAGTCAGCGCGATTGCGCCGAGCGCGCCGCCGACTGTTTTGTTCGGACTGGTGTTCGGAACAAATTTTCTATGACCAAATAAATGGCCACAGATGTAAGCGAAGATGTCATTGAGCTCTACGGCGAAGATGATCAGCAGCAGGATCGGCCGATAATTCCAATCGTTCGCCATGTAGCCAAGATTGCCGAGCGCGCTGCCGAAGAGAGCGAACCCGAGCACACCGAGACCGACGCGTTGGATGTAGCCTTTCGGTTGATCGGGGATCAAGCCGCCTGTGGCAATCAACGCCACGGTTAACGGAAACGACGCAACAAAGAGCCGATACCAATTATCCAGCGCAGCAAACGTGATGAAGAGAATCCCGATTACCACGATGAGACTAATGGTTCGTTCCCGAAACAAACCGGTGATGCGGGCATATTCGCGATAACAAAGAAAACTCAGGGTGGCCACTGCCAGAATCGTCCAAAAAGCGCCTGCCAGAATGGGAATCAGGATGAACGCTGCCACCCAAATCCAGGACCGATAACGATCCCAGAGTTCCTTTCTCTTATCGGGGGGGCTGTTGGTTGCCCGGGTCGCGATAAAAATCAGCAGCGGCGCTAACAGGAATAGAATGAGAGCCGCGAGCGTCAGGACCATAGTTACCCGATCGTCAAAGGCGTGACGAAATCCGAAAAGTCGTTCCCGTGTGATTTGGTTCATTTTAGCGCGCGCGCGATTCGGCAGAGCCGGCGAATAACCGTGATTACGCAGCCCACGATGATGACCGCAAGCCCGAGAGTCATCAGGCCAATTTGCGAATCGTTAAACGTGATGGTCTGCCACGAAGGTGGAGTGACTGCGGAATACACAGCGATCATCGTGATGACCAACATGCGATGTTGTTTGGCCATCGGTCCGCAGAACTCGTTAGGCGCTCCCGCGATCTTGCCCGCCGCGCGAACATAAGCGGTGAAGACCGCCAAAATCGTCGCGATATAACCGAGCGCGATGTTACCACCCCACGCGAAACCGGCTCCGATGAAGACTGCCGCGTCGGAAACGCGATCGGGGATTTCGTTGTAAAGTTCTCCTACCTTTGACGCGCGACCTGACGCGAGCGCGACCATCCCGTCGAGCATGTTCGCAGTCAGCCGCAACTGCGCACCAAGGGCCGCGATGAGCCATAGGATTCGGTAGTCGGCAACCGAAGTCACGCCGAGGGCGATTCCTGCGACAATGCAAGCGCACATGCCGGCAATCGAAATTGCGTTCGGCGAAACATTTTGCGCAGCGAGCCAAGCGGTCGCTGCTTGAGCCCATTTTCGATTTCGGGTGGCAATTGGACGACGATCCATCGTTTACGCCATGACCACGCCGAACAAACTCACGGCCAGTCGATTCATCGGATACTCGCCCATGAGCGCCGTTTGGGGAAATGCTTCAGGAAATTCATCATTCACGCTCCTCTGCGTGAAAGCGATGCAGCATCCGGTGCACAAACGGCGCGAGCAGCACAGAGACGATACCGATGAACGCCAGACCTGAAAACAATGCGTAACAGGACGCGAAAATTTTTGCTGCATTGGTCGGCAACGGATCGACGGGCCCCATTCCTCCGAGAATCATCGATGCATTCAGGAGCGAATCGATCCAGCTCAGGTGCGCAAGCCGATGATAGCCCAGAACACCGATTCCAAGTCCAAATACCAAAACTCCAAGCGCCACCAGCCCGTGTCGCCCCACACGTTTACTAAACTCAGCCCGGCTGAGAAGACGCTGCTTTCGGCGTTCGTACATGTGTGCGGCAGATTAGCGATTGCTAAAACAGTGCTCTGTCCGTGTCATCGCTGGTAATGCCGAGCATCATGCCAGCATTCAACGCGGAATATCAAGCGTCGCGATCTTTCGTGCGAGCCACAGGGGAAATGTTCGAGTCGTCATCCTGAACGGAGCGAAGGACCTCTCACTTGGTCTTGCGTCACACAACGTGCTTCGTGTGACCGCCACTTCGATTGTGAGGCTCCTCGCTTCACTCGGAATGACAGCAGGCAGCGATCCTGCGCGCAAGATAAGCGGAGAAATATCCTGCATAACGTTTTTGTAATTCGAGGCGTTGCCAGTCCTTGCCGGTGAGAGTTTTCCGGCAATTGGGCGCGCCGCATTTACATTCGACAGAGTAATCGTCGTCATCGGTCGTCGCCCAATCATGCGTCAGTTCTTCGCCAGCGTGGATCTTGCGCATGGCGACGAACGTGATCTCGCCGCGCACGCCAAGATTCGCATTGCATGAGTGATTTGAATACAACATCGACAACTCGCGCTCTTCGTCAGTCACGGGCGCGATGAACAAATCGTCGTCGATCTGAATGTCCACCGGGCCAAGCCGGGGCGTGATCTTTTCACGCAAAGTTTTTCGGTCAACAATGTAGCCGCCTTTGACCGCAACGATTTGGTCTTTTGCAATGTCAGCAATGGCGAATAAACCGCGCCCATGGATCTTACTCTCGCGCACTTCCGTCGTGGGCGAGCGATAAGAAAGCGGCATCATCTGATAGCAGATTAGCAAAGCCGCGCACCGCAGCGAGCGGCTTTGCTTCGGCGGTTGACACAACCGCCGCTACAACGTTGCATTCATACCCCACTCTAATGAAATCTCGTCCCGCCGCCGTCATCTTCGTTCTCGTCACGGTGACCCTCGACGTTCTGGCGATGGGTTTGATCATCCCCGTTCTGCCCAAACTGATTCTTGATTTTCTCGGCGGCGAGATGACCGATGCGGCCAAATGGACTGCCCGGTTCGCTGTAGTCTTCGCGCTAATGCAGTTTTTATTTTCACCCTGGCTCGGCGTTTTGTCGGACCGATTCGGAAGACGCCCAATCATTCTTCTGTCAAACCTGGGTCTCGGATTGGATTACATCGTGATGGCAATGGCGCCCACGTTGAGTTGGCTTTTCCTTGGCCGGATTATTTCAGGAATTACGACTTCGAGTATTCCGACGGCGATGGCCTATATCGCCGACGTTACGCCGAAGGAGAAGCGAGCTGGAGCGTTCGGCCTGATCGGCGTGGCTTTCGGCGTCGGGTTCACGTTCGGACCTGCGATTGGCGGATTGGCCAGCGATGTGAATCCGCGTCTCGCGTTTTGGATTGCAGCCGCTCTTAGCCTGGCAAACTGGCTCTGGGGCTACTTTTTCGTTCCCGAATCGCTTTCGCGCGAACAGCGGAAACCCTTTCAACTACGCCGCGCAAATCCAGTCGGCTCGCTGACACTACTGCGTTCGCATCACGAACTTTGGCGGCTCACCACGATCCAGTTTCTTGCATACGTTTCCCACAACGTCTTTAGCGTTTGGGCACTGTACGCCATTTATCGCTACAATTGGAGTCAGGGAATGATCGGAATCTCACTGATGGTCGTCGGCATCGTGACTGCCCTTGTTTCAGGAGGGTTGACTGGTCGAATGGTGACACGCTTCGGGGAGAAACGGACGCTGTACATCGGCCAGTTTTTTGGTGCGAGTGGAATGGTGATTGCCGGGCTGGCTAAAACGGGCGCCTGGTTGCTCGCTTCAGTCCCAATCATTTCGCTTTGGAACATTTCCATGCCGGCGGCCCAAAGCATGATGACTCACCGCGTGAGCGAGCGGGAACAAGGAGAGTTGCAGGGGGCTTTGCAGAGTATGCGCTCAATCACTTTCATCATCGGCCCGTGGTTGTTCCTCAGAATCTTTGGGTGGTTTATCGATGCAAAAAATCAAATTCACCTGCCGGGAGCGCCTTATTTTCTCGCGGGCGCCTTGCTTTTCACCGCGATGCTCATGGCAACCCGGATCGAACAACCCCAGCTCTCGCAGAGCTCAACTGGTCCGATTCCCGACGTTGTCCCGCCAGAAAGTATACCGTCTGCAGCGATCGCACCGATCCTTGATTCCGAAGAAAATGTTTGAGATTCTCCGCGCGTGAGCGATTTGAAGTTCGTGATGAAAGCAGTCACGCGCTGCGCGGTCGTCTTGATTGCGATCTGTTCCTGGTTCGCGATGTCGAATCATTGCGCGTTCGCAGCGGTCGCGACGAAGACCGATTCGCCGCAAACCGAGTGCCCGTTCCATTCCAAACCGGCAAAGCAAAAGCAGGAGCCCTCGCGGCTGCAATGCTGCAAAATTCTACGTGCAGTTGTTTTCGCCCAAACGAAAAGCTGGGCGCGCGATGACGCCAAGTTTTTCGATCTCGATCTTTGCGTTGAAGAGTTTCCGCTCGTTGAGTCTTTTCCCAACGCGCAGGCATCATTGTCTCTCGACACGGGCCCGCCCGGCGCGCACTCATTCGCTGAGCTAATCTTGCAGCGGAGCCTTCTCGCTCACGCTCCGCCGATTGTCGCTTAGGACGCAAGTCATCGCGTTCTGTTTGTAGGGCAACCGCTCCGGTTGCCGTTTTCTCCAGCTGGCAGGCGAGGCGCCTGCCCTACAACCAGACAAAATGCGAAAAGAAATCTTAGCTCTGGTCACGAGCGCAGTTGCGCTGGTCACACTCGCAGCACGTGCGCAGGTAGGGGCGATTGATCCCAATCGCCCGCACACCGAGCAAGATTACGATCACGAGCACCCGCCTTCGCTTCGCTACGGCGCGGCGGGCGAGCAAGAGAAGAAACAGAAATACACCTGCTCGATGCATCCGGAAGTCGTCATGGATCATCCGGGCAATTGTCCCAAATGCGGAATGAAACTCGTGCCGCTAAAACAAAATAAACGCCGAATATCCAACTCCGATAAATCGCGAGCAGGCGCCCAACGTCCAACATCGAACTCAGAGCACATGATGCATCATGGAGATGACATGGCGATGCCGCATCGTGATCACGGCGGTCATGAGATGCACATGGAAATGCATTCCACGGTAGACCTTGCCGATCCAATGAATCGCGAAGGCTCAGGCACAAGCTGGCTGCCAGATTCGAGCCCGATGTATGGCCGCATGTTCATGTTCGAAGACAACATGCTCATGTTGCACGGCGCAATTTTCCCGCGTTACACCAACGTGAGCACGCGACGCGGCGACGACCGCATCGATGCGCCGAACTGGATCATGGGCATGTATTCCCACCCGCTCGGCGACACCGCGCAGTTTGGCGCGCGGTTAATGATGAGTCTCGATCCGCTCACTGAAGGTGGTCGCGGTTATCCGCTTCTGTTTCAAAGTGGCGAATCGTGGCACGATCAGCCGCTGCACGATCGGCAACATCCGCACGATCTCTTCGACGAACTGTCGATGAGCCTGTCGCAAAAGTTCGATCACGATCTGAGCGCGTATCTTTATTTCGGTTACCCGGGTGAACCCGCGCTCGGTCCGCCCACATTCATGCATCGCCCATCGGCGATGGATGATCCCGACGCGCCACTTGGACATCACTGGCAGGATTCGACCCACGTCACTTTTGGTGTCGCCACCGCTGGCCTGCAATGGCGCAGCCTGAAAATTGAAGGCAGCATTTTCACCGGGCGCGAGCCGGACGAGAATCGTTACGATTTCGATCGGCCGCGTTTCGATTCATTCAGTGGCCGGATTTCGTGGAACCCGACACAAAATCTGGCGCTCCAATTTTCGCACGGTTATATCAAAAGCCCGGAGACGCTCGAGCCCGACCTGAAACGGCATCGCACTACAGCGTCTGTTATTTACAACCTGCCGCTCGGACACGATAGCAACTGGTCGAACACGTTTGCCTGGGGCCAGAACCACGATACTAGCGAAGGCAAAACGCAATCGTTCCTTGTCGAATCAAATTATCAGCGTGGTCGCGATACCGTTTACCTGCGCTGGGAACGCGTGGAAAAATCCGGGCACGAGCTGGTCCTCGATCCGCCGGACGAATCACGAATCTTTCCAGTGAGCGGTTATACGCTCGGGTACGTGCGCGATGTATCCCACGGCAACGGCCTCGACGCCGGACTCGGGACGCAATTCACCATCAACGGTCGTCCCGATCGTCTCGATCGCTACTACGGAGACGATCTCGGTTACGCGTTCGAATTTTTCCTGCGCATCCGCCCATCGTTGCACGGCCATGGCGCACACGATATGGACGGGCACGTTGCTGGAGTTGAAAAATGATCGCAGGACGCAACCGCACGTCCGCCGCTCTTGTCATCGCGTGTGAGATGCGTGAAAATTGATGCTCCGTGGCTCTGCGACTACCAAAACAAAATTATCAGGATATCGAGCGCGTCATTGAGTTCGATTTTGTGCGCGCGACGGAAGCGGCGGCGCTCAATTCGTTGCGCTGGCTCGGGCGAGGCGACAAGGAAGCGGCGGACGCTGCCGCCTGCGACGCCATGCGCGGCATGTTCGATCTCATGAACATCTGCGGCGAGGTCGTCATCGGCGAAGGCATCAAGGACGATGCGCCGGGCATTTTCAAAGGCGAACAACTTGGCACGTGGTATCCTGGTTCGCCAGAATTTCACATTGCCATCGATCCGATCGACGGGACGACCAACATTTCCA
>QHPG01000067.1 GCA_003219005.1 Verrucomicrobiota bacterium | reverse complement strand
CCACCACCGCCACCGCCACCGCCACCGCCACCTCCGCCACCGCCTCCGCCTCCGCCTCCACCTCCACCACCGCCTCCGCCTCCGCCACCACCACCTCCGCCGCCCCCGCCACCTCCGCCGCCTCCGCCACCACCGCCTCCGGCGAGCGACTACTCGATCGAGGCCAAGGGCAGCCAGCCGCTGACGCCGGGCACGACCTTCGTCACCGGCTCCAACTGCGACGACTGCATGGTCGCGATCGCTCCTCCGTTCCCGGTCTCTGCCTTCGGCACGAGCTATCCGACCTTCAACGCCAGCTCGAACGGGAACATCCAGTTCACGACGAACAGCTCGAGCCTCTCGAACGTCTGTCTGCCGGCCACCGGCTTGGGAGTGATGGCGGCGCCGTACTGGGACGATCTCGACGCGACCGGAAGCGGAAACGGCATCTACACCGTCACGACCGGTAGCGCGCCGAACCGCCGCTTCTACGTCGAGTGGCGCACGCAGTTCTTCCCCCAGAGCGGCACCGCGAACTTCGAGACCGTCTTCAGCGAGGCGACCGGCCAGGTCGCGTTCGTCTACGGAACGATGACGAGCGACAGCTCGGGCACGATCGGCCTCCAGGGCTCCGCCACCGGCCCGCGCCGCGAGTTCTCCTGCAACACGACGGGGACGGTGCCCAGCGGGCGCGAGGTCGACTACAACCCCTCGTCCGACTACGCGAACGATCTCCAGCGGGGGCAGTCGATCGTCCCCGGCGTCACCGACACCGGCAACCACTGCGACGACTGCATCACGGTCATCGCTTTGCCCTTCCCGGTCACCTTCTACGACCAGACCTTCTTTTCTGTTGGTATCTCATCAAATGGCAACCTGCAATTTACGGGTGCTAGCGACTCGGATTTCTTTAACGAATGCCCACTGCCCACCGCACGCGTGATCGACCTGATCGCTCCATACTGGGGGGACCTGCACGATGAGGATACCGCGAACGGGCAGGGGGTATTTACCACTGTATCGGGAACTGCGCCCAATCGCATCTTCAACATCGAATTCCGGGAAAACTTGTTCGGTGTAGCCGGGCCACCACTCCTCGACTTTGAGGTGCGTTTGCACGAGGATACGCCCAATTTTGAGATCATCTACGGCAGCCTGAATGGCAACACCGGCGACAGTGCTACTGTGGGCGCGCAGCGCGACACCGGGTCGCATTCTACACAGTTTGAATGCAACACGGGCGGGCTGGTGGACGGCTTGCAACTTAACTTCCTCTATGCTTCCGGATGCCAGTCGCCCACGCCTACACCAACGCCGACGGCATCGCCCGGTCCGTGCGAAAACTATGTCACGACGACTGACACCGGCAGCATCGTTCCTGGGACCACCGACATAGGCAACCATTGCGATGATTGCGCTACCGCTATTACGTTCCCATTCCCGGTCACCGTTTACGGGTACACCTTTACCACTACGAACGTCAGCGCGAATGGCGCTTTGTACCTTACAGGCACATCTGACCCGACCGATGGCTGTTTGGCCTTGCCGGATCCGGATTTTGGCAGGGCCATTTTTCCGTTTCAGGGCGGCCTGATCACGGATAATCCTGAGCCCGGCTGCGCGGGCTATCCCGGTGGAACGTGCGGCATCTTCACCTCAGTTACCGGCACCGCGCCTAACCGGCAGTTTAACATTGAATGGCGCGCGGTGCACGCTGATGACCCCACTTCCCCGGCTAACTTCGAAGTCGTTTTCTATGAGAACATGCCGAATTTCTTTGACATCATTTATGGAGTTACTGGTGACAATGGCGCCAGCGCAACGAGCGGAGTGCAGGCCAGTGGCGCGGGTCCGGCCACGATCTTCTCCTGTGGCACTACCACACTTACGAACAGTTTGAAAGTCACTTACGCCTGCGCCGAAGCGTCGCCTACACCCACAGCCACGGCCACCGCGACAGCAACAGCTACAGCCACTGGCACGGCTACAGCTACAGCTACATTTACACCTACAGCGACAGCCACAGCGACGTTCACACCGACAGCAACGGCTACAGCAACATTCACGCCGACAGCCACGGCCACAGCTACGGCTACCGCTACGGCAATGCCTACCCCCACCATCTCGCCGACAGCGCTGACGGTGGCGCCAGCGTCGGGCACTTATGGCGGAACGGTTAACCTGTCTGCTACACTGACCTCGAGCGGATCACCTGTCAGCGGCAAGACCATCAACTTCACACTGAACGGCAATCCGGTGGGGAGTGCGATCACCAATAACAGCGGCGTGGCAACCAAGACCGGTGTCAGCCTGTCTGGAATCTACCCAGGCGTCTATCCATCGGGCGTTGGGGCTAGTTTCGCAGGTGACAGCTCGTATTCCCCCAGCAGTGGAACAGCGTCTTTAACGGTTACATATGGCACGTGCATCGGGTCGGATCCCGGAGGCGTGATCTTACCGCCGATCAATGCGGACGGTAGCAGCGTGTATAAGCGTAAGGGTGGCAGCACCATCCCGGTGAAGTTCATGGTGTGCGACGCCAATGGCAACTCCATCTCCGACCCGAACGTGGTCTTCCAGAGCGGATGTTGCGGTTCGATAACCAGGCTGAGCCACATGCGCGGCACAGTTGATGACGTGAACGAAGCCGGCCTCACAAGTATTCCCGACGTTGCATTCAACTATACCGGTAACCACTGGCAGTTTAATATGGACACCATGAACCTGACAGCGGGTTACACCGACACGTTCCGGATCTACCTTAAGTACGGATATATCGAATTCACGGTGGCGGTGAAGTAACGCCGAAGACAGTTCGAGTTAGTAGAGAAAAACAGCGCCGGGAGCGTTAATCCCGCCGGCGCAGACACCGCTCTGATAACCCCAATGGCGCTGGCTACGCGCGCCCTTCTTTTCCACGGCCGAGCGGCTCGAGGTCGTGCCCCTTCTTGCCAGGCAGAGAAGAGAATACTGATGACCGTGTTGCCCGCTCAATGAGTTGAGGGTATGGCGATCAGACCTCTGCGAGAAGAGATGCGAGTGGCTGTAGATTTTCGATGGTTGCCACAGCCGCGCGCAACGATCGTAGCGCATTGGGAATGTGTTGCAGGAAATGTTTGTGGCCTTTCACGAGCCCGAGGAAAGCGTAGGCACCCAGCGCTTGCATCAGGCGTTGCATGGCGCACAGGCGCAACTTGAGATCGAAATCGCCATCAACTGTGATCCCGTTTTTGAGCTGCAGATCGCGATAATATGCGATCAACTCGGCACGTTCCGTTTCCGTAAGATCGACATACGGATCGTATAACAACGAAGCGAGATCGTAATGGGGAAGGCCAGGTCGCATTCCCTGGAAATCGATCAGGTAAGCCTGGCCGTTTCGAATAATGATATTTTGCGATTGAAAATCGCGGTGCACCAAAACTCTCGGCAGGCTTGCAAGATGTTTTGCGATTTCGCGCAAAACAGGAAGCGCTGCCAGCTCCTTGCGTCTTGATTCGCTGATGCTGAAATAGCGGCCGAGGCAATTCTGGAAAAAGTATTTCTGCTCCCATCGGTAAAGCGCGGCGTTGAACTCCGCTGGCAAATGCTCCTTCATTTCTAAGCAGACCGACTCCGGCAGACTGTGAAGCTTCACAATCTGCTCGAGCGCTGATTCGTAGAATGCGCGGCGGACGAGCCAGCTCTCGTGTTGGTAACTGTAGAGGTCCCGCTCGCCCAAGTCTTCGATCCAGATCAGGCCCTCTGCGGGATCGCGAAAATAAATCTCCGGCACGCGAATGCCGTTCTTTGTTAGAAATTGTGCGATCTGGACGTAATGCCGGTTTTCTTCGCGCTCCAGATTGTATTTAACGAGGATCAGCGTCTGATCCGCAGAACATTGGATTCGATAAAACCTGCGGTCCGAGCCTCCTTTTTCAATTGGCCTGATTTTTATGTGATCGACATCCAGACGCGGAAAATGCATTCGCGTTCGTCGGAGAAGCAGCGCGGTTCTCATGGTGGAAAATCAGATGTCGATGTTGCGATGGATGCCGCTGACCTTTTTTTGGGAGCGGACAATACAACGATGAAGCTGACTTTTGGAAGCAATTTCTGCGTCGGGCCACAAAATAGTGTCTTCGAGGACCGCTTCTGCGCCCACTCGGCAATGTTCTCCAACAACTGAGCAGCCGTGCAATTCCGCGGTCGGATCGACGATCGCACTGTTGGCTACATGTTCAGGCCACTCGCGCGCTTTAACGTAACGCGGCTTCCAATCTTCTCGCAGAATCGTGCGGTGCACCTCGAGGTATTCGGCGCGCGAACCAATATTGAACCATTTTCCGTCGTTCATCACCAAGCCGCCGATCCTGCCGCCCTGTCCCATCCAATCCGAGAGAATCGGAATAAAAGAAATCTTTTTCTGCGGCGGAATTCGCTGAAAAACCGCTGAATTCCAAACAGCGATGTTGGCGAAATCGAGACTTCCCGCGATCCCGTAGCGATTCGCGATATCCACAACGCGGTGGTCGCGCAAAGCAATCTCTGAGGCCAAACCGGTGTCACGCAATGCCAGCGTTACGTCGTTCCGGCGACGGAAATGTTCCTCAATCAAAGGTTGAAGATTAACGTCGGTCAAGATGTCGCCGCTATAAGTGATGAATGGATCGCTACCGAAGTAGCGTTCTGCATTCTTGATGCCGCCGCCGGTCTCCAAGAGTTCCGGTTCATGAACAAGCGTCACCGACTGGCCGGCATAATCGCTCCGGTTAAAAAAACTTTGAAATAATTCCGGGCGCCTATGCGTGTTAATGACGTACTTGTCCACTCCCACACCTGACAAATGATCAAGCGCAAAAGTGATCAGCGGTTTTTGAAAAATCGGTATGAGCGGCTTTGGCAAGTCGTCCGTCAAAGGTCGCAACCGTTTGCCGACACCCGCCGCCAAGACAAATGCCTGTGTGATTGCGGCCATGAAGAAAAATTAGTGATTCCTCGCGCCTACGCTAAAGCTGCGGCGCGGCAAGCGACTTCATTCGGAAATGACAAGAGGCCGATTGGCAGTCGTCTCTATCTTAAATAAAGCGTGCGCGTGCCGAAGTCGATGATGCCGTGGTGGCTTCTCAGCGTTTCCGCGCCGAGCAGACCGGCGACGGGCGCCCCGCCGCCGCGTGGTTCCAACAAGCCGTCATGAATTAGTCCCTCCAAGTCAATAACGCCCACTTCCTTACCGAGAATATCGACCGAGCCCACCGAGAGTTTGCGAATACGCGCCACGCGCACGCCACGCTCTTTCAAATTCACAGCCGACGAACTGTATTGGGTCTCCCGAGTCGCAATTCGCATTCGCCGGACGAAAGATCGGTGCAGTAGCGTGGCGAATGAACCGGTATCGACCATCAGCTTGGCGGGTTTTCCGTTCACCGAACCATTAACATACAGGTTATAATCATCGCTGACCTGAATTGGCACAGCCCGCAATCCGCGCCGGTCGAACCGGGGAAAGCTGCCAAGGACTTCGGGATCGGTCTTTAAAATCAGTAACTGCCGTTCGCAATCCAGCACCGCTTTGGTCGGAAAAAGAATGTCAGCTCCAATGATGCCGTCGATTTCCTGTTCATGAGCGCGTCGCGCTGCGCGGGCAGAGTAACCAAGGTCCACAGTAACCACGGGCTCGTCGACCAAAGTCAGTCCTCCAATCCGGAGCTCACGCGCGATCGCTACGCTATTGAACGCTCCGTTAATCTGAACGCGTGCCGGCAACTTCGATTCGGCTGTAGTTGGTTTCAGCCGAAAATAGTCGCGCCGATTCAAAGCGATTGCGCTTACCGGCGCGCCAGTATCGACCGTAAGCCATGCCGGCTTGCCATTAATGAACGCGCGCACCAGCAAATGATTTTGCCGCGAACGCACCAGCGGCAGCGCTTCAAACTGCGGGGTTGCCCGTGCGTAAACGCCCTGCGGTGCGACGGCCAATTCAACAATCACCGCCAACGCAGCGCAGAAAATCGAGAGGAACTTCCGCACGAAGGAGAGATGATTTGAGATCGGCACGGGGCGGGAGATTAGCACAGTTCTTTTTTACGCGTAAACACTTTTGCGTTTTGAATAGCCGTTTTTTTGCGTTGCACGATGCCCATCAGTGGTGATTAACTCTGCGCCAGATCAATCCGCCTAGATGACAACTGCGATAACTGAAACACCTGTAGCCGAGCAGAAATTCGTCAGAGGACTCGGCTTGCTCGACTCAACCATGCTCGTGGCCGGTTCGATGATTGGCTCGGGAATCTTCATCGTTTCGTCGATCATCGCTAGACAGGTCGGTTCCCCGGGTTGGTTGCTCGTCGTTTGGGTCGTGACGGGGCTGCTCACGCTGACGGCCGCGCTGTCGTACGGGGAATTGGCGGCGATGATGCCAAAGGCTGGCGGCCAGTATGTCTATCTTCGCGAAGCTTTTTCGCCGCTTTGGGGATTTCTTTACGGCTGGACGCTGTTCCTTGTTATTCAGACCGGGACGATCGCTGCGGTTGCGGTGGGATTCGCTCGTTACACAGGCGTTCTCCTTCCGTGGGTTTCAGAAAGCAATTATCTAATCGCGCCGATTCGTTTCGGCGGCTACGCGTTGTCGCTTTCCACTGCGCAGCTCGTCGGACTGGCGCTGATCGGTTTTCTCACGTTCACGAACACACGCGGCTTGGAAGTGGGAAAGCTTGTGCAAAACGTTTTCACCACGGCAAAAACTGGCGCGCTGATCGCGCTTATCGTGCTCGGCATCATCGTCGGCCTGCGATCCGGTGCAGGTGCCGAAAATTTTAGCAACTTCTGGACGTTGCGCGGCGGTTTGCAAGAGGTCGGCGCCGGTCTAACTGCCGCAACCGTATTCGGACTTTTCGTGGGAATCTGCGTGGCGCAAACCAATTCGCTTTTTTCGGCCGACGCTTGGAACAACATCACTTTCATTGCTGGCGAAGTGAAAGATCCGCGACGCAACGTTCCGTTGTCGCTCGCGTTAGGCACGTTTCTAGTGATCGGACTCTATTTGCTCGCAAACGTTGCCTATCTGGCGGCACTGCCATTCGGTGCGATCCAGAATGCGCCTAGCGACCGGGTCGCGTCTGAGACCGCTAACGTCATCTTCCCCGGCGCGGGCGCGGCGATCATGGCCCTCGCGATCATGGTTTCCACTTTCGGTTGCAACAACGGACTTATTCTGGCGGGCGCTCGCGCTTATTATGCGATGGCGCGTGACGGTCTTTTCTTTAGGCGAGTAGCCGACTTGAACCAATACCGCGTGCCCGCTTGGGGCCTCGTGATTCAAGGAATCTGGGCTGGTATTCTCGTGCTGCCGCGGACCGTTAAAACGGATGCGGCGGGAAACATCACGGGCTACGGCAATCTTTATGGAAATTTGCTCGACTATGTAATTTCAGCCGCGCTGGTCTTCTACATCCTGACGATTGTCGGGATTTTTCTGCTGCGATGGAAACGGCCGGACGCCGAGCGTCCGTACAAGGCATTTGGGTATCCGATCGTGCCGGCTCTTTACATCGTTGGAGCCGCCGTGATTCTTTTTGTGCTTTTCGTCTATCAAACAGCGACCACCTGGCCCGGGCTGATGATCGTGCTCACCGGCGTGCCTGTTTATTTTCTCTGGAAGGTTTTCGGCACAAAACCGCAGCCTGCCGCTGAGACAAGTGGTCCAATTTGACATAGAAATCACGATTCCAACAAGGAAAGGAACGCATGGCAGATCTATTCGCGAGAAAGCCCCTTAATCGCCTGATGGGCGAAGCGCAGGAAATCGGCGAACACACGCTCAAGCGCTCCCTCGGTCCAACTAATCTGGTGATGCTGGGCATTGGCGCAATCATTGGCGCCGGCCTGTTTGTTCGAACTGCGGCCGCGATTGCGGACCGCGCCGGGCCTTCGGTTGTGCTCGCGTTTGTGGTTGCAGGTGTGGGCTGCACATTCGCGGGACTCTGCTATGCCGAATTCGCGTCCATGATTCCGGTCGCTGGTAGCGCCTACACCTATTCGTACGCGACGATGGGTGAACTTGTCGCTTGGATCATCGGATGGGATCTGATCCTCGAATATGCAGTCGGTGCGGCAACCGTGTCGATCGCATGGAGCGCGTACGCCAACCGCGTGCTCGATTGGTTCGGTTTGCGAATACCGTACCAATGGTCGCACTCGCCGTTCGAGCACGACATCGCGACTGGTGTGCACGGCGTCATGAACATACCTGCAGTGTTCATTCTCCTGCTGCTCACCTTGTTGTTGATTCGCGGCACTAAAGAATCAGCATTCGTGAATGGACTCATCGTCATTCTGAAAGTGACTATCGTCCTACTCGTGATCGGCATCGGGTGGCGGTTCATCAATCCTGCCAACCACACGCCGCTGATTCCGGCGCCAACGAGTTATGTTACCCCGCAAGGAATTCACCACGCCTACGGCGGAATTCTCGGCATCCTCGGCGCCGCAGGGGTTGTGTTCTTTGCGTACATCGGGTTCGATGCGGTTTCGACCGCGGCGCAGGAAGCGCGCAATCCCAAGCGCGATATGCCGATTGGTATTCTCGGCTCATTATTCATCTGCACCATTTTATACGTGCTGTTTTCCTACGTGCTCAGCGGCGTCGCAACAGTCCAGGATTTTCGCACCGCCGGGCGCGAAGCCTCGGTTGCGTTTGCCATCACGAAATACATGACCGGGTTCGAATGGCTGTCGAAGTCGGTGACGGTG
>QHPG01000066.1 GCA_003219005.1 Verrucomicrobiota bacterium | reverse complement strand
CCTAACGAACAAACCTCGGCCGCTTCCAGGAGACCGGGGAAAACATTGTCACCGCGCTCGGCGGCCGCAGCCAGTTTGTCGAGTGCACGTTTGGCTTTCTCGGCGTTTTTCTTTTTGAACTTCGCGAGGCGATCGACCTGCAACTGCTGTTTGCTGCGTGGGGTCCGCGCAAGTTTCACTTCGGGAATCTCCTCGGCGCCATCGCGATAGCGATTCAATCCAATGATTGGGCGCGTCCCATCATAAATTTGCTGCTCGTAGCGATGGGCTGCGTTTTGGATCTGGCTGCGTTGATAGCGTTCTTCTACTGCTGCCAGCACGCCGCCGAGTCGTTCGATCTCGCGGAATTCATCGAGGATCGCCGCTCCCACGACGCGCTCGACGGCTTTCATCCCGGGAGACCCGCTCAGCATGTTCATGGTGTGTTTAAAAATGCCGGACTCCTCGAGCAGGATCGCCTGTCCGTGCGCAGCGAGCCGGATCCACTCTTCACTTGGGGTGGTGAAAGGTTCGTCGGCGCTATTCGAATGACACGAATTTGTGGCGTTCATGTAAGCCAAGACTAATTCCGCCGCAGTGCGGGTAAGATTGTTTTTGAACTCGGCTGCAATCAGCGAGCGCCCGCTGGTTTGTGTGTGCAATTTGTAAAGCTGCGCTTTCGGTCCGGCGCCGAACACGTCGCGCATTCCGATCGCCCAGATCCGACGCGACACGCGCGCGAGCGCGATATATTCAGCGTCGAGTCCGCAATCGAGAAAGAACGAAAGACGCGGGCCGAATTGATCGACGGAGATGCCGCGCCCGGCGAACATTTCTACGTACGCGAATCCGTTCGACAACGTGTAGGCAGCTTGCTGCACCGGCGTGGAACCGGCTTCGCCGATGTGGTAGCCGCTGATCGAGATCGGATACCAGCGTGGCATCTCGCGCGTGGTGAACTCGACCATATCAGTGAGAAAACGCAGCGACGGCTCGATGGGGAAAATGGTTTCGTTCTGCGCCTGAACTTCCTTAAAAATGTCGGCCTGAATTGTGCCGCGCAATTTCGGAACAACTTTCGAACCGAACCGACGCTTTGCCGCAGCAATGTACATGGCCATGATGATCGGCGCCGGGCCGCTAATGGTCATTGACGCGGAGAAATTCGGCGAGCCTAGATCGAATCCATCGTACAGCCGCACCATGTCCTCGACAGTGTCGATCGCCACGCCGCCTTCGCCGATCTTTCCAAAGACGCCATCGGCGTCGCTATCGATGCCGTAGAGCGTCGGGCCATCGAATGCCGTGCTGAGACGGTGGGTGCGCTGATGGCGTGTGAGATAATGAAAACGCTCGTTGGTGTCTTCGGCCAGCATTAAACCGGAGAACAATCGCGTCGGCTCTTCCTGTAGGGGCGGCCGTACCGGCTGCTTTTTAGCCTGTTTTGCGGGCGACACGCCCGCCGCTACAGCTTCGTTCTTCTCAAAGCTTTCGATCTCGCGAACCGTCTCGAGGTACATTTCTCGATAGGCCGCGTTCAGATACGGAAATTCGCCAGGTAATCCTTCACCAAAGAAATAACGCGCGATTTCCCCGGGCTCGTCGATTTCCGGCAGAGCAAGCCGTGGCAATGGCAGTCCGGTTGGCGTACGCGTGACCGGAATTTTAGCTTTGATGTCGTTCCAGCGTCCCAGCAATTCGCGCCCAAATTTGTCATCCCTGCGCGCGCGTTTCACCTGATCGAGCACGAACTTGTTATAGTTCTCAACCGATTCGACGACTTGTCCGAGCTTGCTCATTTTGTCCTCCGTTTCGTTGTAGCGGCGCTCTCTGAGCGTCGCCTTACTGTCCTTCGGCGGTCGGAGACCGCCGCTACAGATTTATTCAAAATTAAATCGAACAATCGATCCACGCCAGGGTCGCGATGGCGCTTTGCTACAGTGTCGATCAGTTGCTGTGATCGCCCGCCTTCGCCAAGGCTACGGCGGGCAGACCGGTTTTGTTCGAGGCGCTGCTCGATTTCTGTATGCGCGGTGCGCGCCCGCTGAAGATCGCTTTTATTCACCACCACGATATCGGCCAGATCAAGCATCACGATTTTTTGCAACTGCAAGCGGCTGCCGTAATCCGGATTCATCACCAGCACTGTTAGATCGACAATTCCATTTTTCTGAAACGGCATCGCTTCTTGGCCGGTGCCCACCGTCTCGATTATGACATAGTCGAAATTCGATTGAGCCAGTAACGCGAGGCAATCGTGTGTTGCAGGCGAAAGTCCGCCCGCTTGTCCGCGCGTGGCCATGCTGCGCATGAACACGCGATCATCCTGCGAGTTGATCATGGTGGCCCGATCGCCCAGCAACGCGCCTTCGCCGACCACGCTGGGATCGTGCGACAAGATCGCGATCCTTCCTTTCGGATTTCGATTCAGAAAGCGCAACACCAGTTCATCGATTAGCGTTGTCTTGCCGGCACCTCCCGGGCCGGTGAAGCCGATCACTTTGGCATTTTCGATTCTCGATTTTCGATTTTCAATTTTTCTATTCGGCGTTGGACGTTGGACGTTGGGCGTTCGACGTTTGCCGCTCGGGTGTGCGTCCTCGATTCCACTCAGCCTGTGTGCGAGTTCTTGGTCGGCCGTTTTTGGGCGCGGTCGTTTCGCACGCGATTTGCCGTAACGCTGATGAACAAATTTCACCATTTCTTCGAGGGATGTGCCGGCGAAAAAAACTTCCTCCACGCCTTTGCGTTTCATGATTTCGGCGTCGTCATGCGTAATGGTGCCCCCGCCGCCGCCGAAAACCTTGATGTCGTCGGCCCCTTTTTTGCGGAGAAGATTCACAACCTCAGCAAAAAACTCGATGTGTCCGCCGTTATAACTGGAGATGCCGATGGCGCGCACGTCTTCCTGGATCGCCGCGCGCACGATGTCACTAACCGAGCGGTGATAACCGAGGTAAATCACTTCAACGCCATGCCGGATGAGTTCCAGGTTGATTGTATTGATCGCGCTATCGTGCCCGTCGCAAATTGGGACAGCGGTCAGAATTCGAGTCGGCGAAGCCATTTGAGAATTTAAGGATTTAGCGACTTAGTGAGTTAATGATTTAACCATTGCAATCGCTAAATCGCTAAATCATTAAATCGGTAAATGGCTAATCCTCTCGATTTCACTGGCAAAGTTGTGCTGATCACCGGCAGCTCGCGCGGGATTGGCGCAGAAATGATAAAGGCTTTTGGCGCACACGGCGCGCAATGCGTGGTCAATTACGTCGCCGACGCGCAAGGGCAAAATAAGACCGACGCGATGAATGCGGCTGATGAGTTGGTCGAGCCGTTGGTGATCGAGTGCGACGTCACGCAACCAGCGCAGGTCGCGGCCATGATGAAGCAGATACAAGATCGACATGGCGGCCTCGACATTCTCGTGAACAATTCCGGAATCATCACTGATCGCACCATCAAAAAAATGTCGACGGATGAATTCGAGAGCGTCATTCGCGTAAATCTCATCGGCACGTTCATCGTCACTCAAAAAGCCGGCGCGATTTTGCGCAGCGGCGGCCGAATCATCAATATGTCATCCGTGAGCGGCCAAACGGGCTTGTTCGGCCAAGCGAATTATTCCTCGAGCAAAGCGGGCATCATCGCGCTTACCAAAGTCTCTGCCCGCGAGTTTGCGCGGCAGAACGTCACCGTGAATGCCATCGCTCCGGGTTTCATCGACGTCGGCATGAGCAAGGGTATGCCCGACGAAGTGACGCAAAATTTCATCAAACAAATCCCGCTCGGCCGCCTTGGGGATGTGGGCGAAATTGTAAACGCAGCGCTCTTCCTCGCCTCCCGAATGGCGTCATATATCACGGGGCAGGTCTTGAACGTGAACGGCGGATTTTACATGGGCTGAACCGCGCAGGACACACCTTCGGCGATTTAAGGCTTCAACCGTTTAACGTCAGCGTCAGCTCAGTCCAACTTTTGCACCAATAACCACACCAAAGCTGAAAGCATCCCTGCGAATGTTGATAGCACGAGGGTGGCGCGTTTCGTCTGCCTTATCTTGAAAGCAGGCTTGGGAATATCGTCGTGAATATGGCTGGCCTCGAACAGTTTCATCAGTGCAAAAGCCACGACGAAACCGACCGCGCCCCATTTGAGGCAACCCAGAGTGGTCTCAAGCATCCCGCGCAGAGCCTAACGCAGGCAACCACGGCGCTCAAGCGCGCTCTTAATCTGACGGCGCACTCAACCAATGCGCCCATCCAACTGGGCGCACACTTCCAGAATCAAGGCTTTGAAGGTCGCTCTACGGTGTCGGCGCAGGAGAAGATCCTTCTGAAGGCGAGGGAGACTCCTCGGCCTCAGCGGCCTTCTTCTTCTTCGCCGCGGTCCTCTTCTTTGCCGGGGACCTTGTCGGGGTCGGAGTGGGCGAGACTTTGGCAGTTGCCGCCCCCCTGGTCGAAGTTGCGGTAGTTCCCTGTTGTGTGCAGGAAACGATAAACGCTGCGCCGATCAGAACAGTGATGAACGTTAAAACAGATTTTTTCATAGTTACAGTTAAGTTCGAGAACCGCAGAATGTTCGGTCGCCCGTTAAATGGCAAGCATTAAACAACACCCCCAAGGAAATAAAGACCAAGGCGCGTAACTAGGTCGAGGAAGAATCACCGCCCGCCATACTTTGCAGCGCGTCAGCCAGCGTCTGGAACGTCGCAATTTGAATTTCGGGTCCGTAATGAAATTGCGAGAGAATATTGAGACCGATGTCCTTGTGCGGATCGGGCATCACTCGCGTCACAGAGGCGACCCCTTTTTCGGCAAGCGTATCCATGATTTCGGCAATGTGAGGCGCTGCTGCCGAATCCATTGAGTCCAACCAGCGAAAATCCGCCAGAACGCGGAACCCGGGGGCAACATCCTGTAAGAGTTCTCGTACGCGTTGCGCAGCCAGCTTTGCTTGCTCGGCCGTGACCCGCTGCGAAGCGCTGATCACCAGGAGATGTTTCGATCGATCAAGCTCAACTGAATACATTCTTCGTGTTCACACGATGCGACTGCGATCGCAAGTCCAATGGCTGATTATCAAAAAGAACCAACATGGTTTCATTCGTAGTCGACGGGTACTCGGACCTGCGACATAGTTCCGGGTTTGAATCGCCACCTTCGAAACGTGTTGGTGGTAACTTTATCAAGCATCGCATCACCGGTGCTTTGCGCCATCATCGCATCGGTGACTTTGCCGCTCGCAGTCTCGATAGTGATGACGCAAACACCGCTTCCAGTGATATTGGCGCGCTTGGCTTGGTATGGATACTCGGGCAAAGGAGCGCTCACTGCCATAGCTTGGGCTGCCGGTAACGACAACGGAGTGGGAGTCGAAGAACTTGCCGCCTCAGATTGCACGGCCGGAGCCGTCCGCTTTTTTGCACGAGTTTTCTTTTGTACCGGCATAGCCGGTGTCACCGGTTCTTCTTGAGGGTGCGTCGTCTGCCCGGTCGCAGGCGCTGGCTTTCGAGTCGATGCCCTGGCTGCAATTTTCAAGCTCGGTTCGGCCTTTTTCTTTTTCGATTTCGGCGTCGGCATCGACTCGCGGGTCTCGAATTGGTCCGGAAGATTTGCCGAGGTCGCTTCCTGCGCGCGCGCTAAAGGTGCATTAGCCAGCACAACACACGTACAGAGAATGGCGACAGTTCCTCGGTGGACGCGCACGAGAAAATCTCCTATCCGTGCCAGGAACGTCAAATTCCGCGGCTTTCTGAGCTTGTGGTTGAACTCTGTTGCGAAAAAGGAAGAGTGAGTTTCGTTGACTGCGACAGACATTACGATTTGGATCATCTCTGCGCTTCTCGCGATCGGCATCGGTTTGAGCAAGTATGCGAAATGGAAAACGCGCGACAAACTGGTGCGCGAACTGGCAGCCATGGATCCGGAGCGCCGGGAAAAATTGCTCAGTCGGATGCGACCAGACATCGCCATGGAAGCGCGCCAAGAATTAATGCGGCGGTTCCACATGAGCTAATCTCTCTTTCGTTCCGGAGCTTTGCCTTCTAATTCACTTGATCGATCGATGTCCTCCGCGCCTTTCGAAATGACCGTTTCAGTTCTGCCGGAGGACATCGACGAGCAAAATCACGTGAACAACACTGTTTACCTGCGCTGGGTGCAGGAGGTTGCCACCGCGCACTGGCGGGCCATAGCCAGCCCGGAAGCAGAAGAAACCATCGGCTGGGTCGTTCTGCGGCACGAGATCGACTACAAAACTCCCGCCACGCTTGGTGACCAAATCGCGTTGCGCACGTGGGTGGGCAAAGCCACGCGGCTCACCTTCGAACGGTTCACGGAAATCCAGCGCAACAGCGACGGACAGCTCTTGTCAAAAGCTCGGACGCTGTGGTGCCCGATCAATGCACAAACCGGCCGGCCCGTCCGCGTTCCCGCTGAAGTGCGCGCGCAGTTTTCCACGTGAGTTAGCATGTTTGGAGTTCCGCGTTTACGCGGCTGCCGGGGGAAACAAAACCGCCTAAAGACGGAACTCCAAACCAAGCGCCAGCGAAAATTACAGTTCCTGAAAGTTGAAGATTCGGCGTTAAGCGTTGAGCCTTCGGCGTTGCAAGTTTCACCTTCCGAGTCACCACCGGTTATCGCTTGTTATTGCGCGACGTTCCTCAAACCGGAGATGTTGCATATCTACCGGCAAATCACCGCGCTGAAACGATGCATTCCCAAGATAATTGCGCAGAAACGCGAACAAACCGAGCGCTACCCGTTTGAGCACGTCCACATTGTTCCCAAGCCGGCGACGCATTTCCTGCGGCGCCTTTGGTTTAGGCAACTGCGCGACATGCCATGGCAAATTTCGGACACCGAGCTGCGTGCATTGCTAGGCGTCTTAAGTAGAATCGACGCGCGGCTTTTGCACATTTACTTCGGCCAAATCGCCGTGCATCTACTGCCGCTGATTCGCGAATGGAAAAATCCGTCGATCGTTTCCTTTCATGGCGCCGATGTCACGGTAGACATGAACAAGCCGGCCTATCGAGAGGCCACGCAGCAGATGCTTAAGGCAGTGCAGTTGGTTTTGGTCCGCTCCGAATCGCTGCGGCACGCAGTTGCTGATCTTGGCTGCGACCTGGAAAAGATTGAAATCCAGCGCACCGGAATTCCGTTGGAGGAATTTCCGTTTCGTGAACGAAACTTCGTCGCCGTGGGGACCGAATGGCGATTCGTGCAGGCCGGACGGCTGATCGAAAAGAAAGGTCTGCCCGTTACGCTTCGCGCGTTCGCAGTTTTCGTGGGGAAATATCCAAATGCGACGCTGACGATTGCCGGACAAGGACCGATGCTCGCTCAACTTCAGAGGCTGACGCGCGAACTTAACCTTGATGCGCGCGTTTCATTCACAGGTTTCATTTCGCAGGAGCAATTGCGCGACATCTATTATCGGTCGCACTTTTTCCTGCACCCGAGTCAAACAGGTCACGACGGAAACCAGGAAGGCATTCCAAATTCGATGCTCGAAGCGATGGCCAGCGGCTTGCCAGTCTTCGCCACCCAGCATGGCGGGATTCCCGAAGCAATCGAAAACGGCGTGAGCGGCGTGCTCGTGCCGGAGCGTGATCACGAAGCGTTAGCGCGGGCGTTGTTCAACGCGGCGGAAGATCCGGCCTTCCTCTCGCAGATCGCGCGCACCGGCGCTGAGGTCATTCGCAAAAATTTCGATCTGCAAACGCAAGCGCAGCGACTGGAAGATATTTATTTGCGGACGATCGGATAGACGATTGACCTTAGTCGCCAGATCTATTTTTTTGTCCAGGGCTGCGTCACGTTTTGAATGCGTGGCTTGCAGACGTCACTGACCGACACAAACGTCAAAGTGTTTGGGTTCGGCCGGCTAAATTTGTAAACACCAGGGCCTCTGCAAGATTTTGGAATCGCCCCGGATCGGCGGGTCTCTTGAACTGTGATCGTGTTGCCTGTGGCCGTATAGGTACCCCAGATCTCGGCCTTTGGCTTAGTAGCCATCACGTGAAATGTGCCGTCGGCGTTAATTGTCCAGACGGCGCCGAGCGAGTTTGTCCACGTGCCAGCAAGCGCGGCTGGACCGGAGGGTGTCATCGTCGCGCAGGCGCCAATGAGTGCAATCAAAGCGCCTGCGAAAATAATTCGAAGGGAGTGTTGTAGTTTCATGGCCGGCATCCTGCATGGCGAGAACTGAATGAGTCAAGCTCAGATCGCAGCGAAGAGATCGGTTGCAAAAAGCTTCGCCTTCGAAGTAGAAAAACGCTGTGGAACAGATAGCGCCACCAGTTTCTCCGACGCCAAGACCAAACTGGTGGAAGCGAAACTGGAAATGGTTCGTTCCTCTTGGCTGCTTCAGCATAGCGGTATTGTTCGTCGTTTTCGTTGGCTCAGTGATGTTAATCGTGTTCAGCGCAGTGAAATCGACTGACGTTTACAAAGATGCTTTGGCCAGAGCAAAGGTGCATCCTGCGGTCATCGAAGCCCTTGGTTCGCCTATCACAGAAGGATTTCTTGTTTCCGGAAACACGAACGTTAATGGCGCCGCCGGAGAAGCCAATTTGTCCGTTCCCATCGCCGGTCCAAAAGGGAAAGGAACGATTTACGCGGCAGCAAGGAAGTCTCTTGGTCAGTGGAACTATTCGGGTCTCGTCGTCGAGATCGCAAACACGCATCAACGGATCGACCTTCTTCAACGGCCGGCGCCCACGAATTCGCCCTGATCATCCCATGAAGGCCGCCATAAATAAACTTTCCGTTAGCTCAATCCTTTTCGGAATTCTGGGAGGAATCATCGGCATCGCGGCGGGACTGTTTCTCGGCTTCGCACTTGGGTCCGTCCTGGCAGCCGCACTTCATGTCCCATCGAGGGAAGGTGAAGCCGCTTACTTTACCGTTGCCATTGCATTGATCGTGGCATGCATCGTCGTGCCAGTCTCCATCCTAGCCACACTCTACTGGCGCGGGGTGAGAAGCATCTGGTTGTTCATCGGGTTGGTGATGGTTTGTGTCTCGATCGCAGCCATCGGAGCATCTGGTTTGGGAATTTGGTATGCAGCTCAACCACATGTTCTCAACCTCAACGGGCCGACACCGCTTCTCGAATTCGAAGTGAAACCGCCAGCTGGTCAGTCGCTCGAAACTCTTTCTGACGTTGAGCCGGAACTCGACACCGATCGTAATAGGATGCCGGGTTATTGGCACACAGAAGCGCCTGAAAATCCGGGCGTGCGCGCTGGCTACGTCGAACTTTATTTTCGCACCTCGCAGCGCTTGTTCGTGCTGAAATTTCCGGGGCGCCAAGACCGGATTTTCAAGCTCCACCTACCGGCCAACCCCATGAAGGCGAGCTATCGCGCCTGGTCTGGTTGGCAAAATCCAGACTTCGTTGCGAAAGCCGGCGAGCAGCCATCTCCTTTCTCTGGCGGAAGCGACTATCAAATTCGCTACAAACTGGATTATCAGGAGCGATAACACCCGCGCGCCGTTTACGTTTGGCGCAGCGCACGTAAGGTTCAAGTATGTCGATCTCAGAGGAGCAGGTGAAGAGCGCGTTGAAGTCGGTGAAATATCCCGGCTTCACTCGCGACATCGTTTCATTCGGCTTGGTGAAGTCGATCCAGATCGACAATGGTGAGGTCAAGGTGCAGCTCGCCCTTGCGACAAATGATCCAAACATCCCCGCAGCAATCAAGAATGATGCGGAAGGCGCATTGCGCGGGATCGAAGGAGTGCGCAGCGCGAAGGTTTTGATCGATATCCAGGCACCACCCGGCGGCGCAGGCGGCGGCATGGGCGCGACGCGGATCCCCGGAGTCAGGCACGTGATCGCCGTAGCAAGCGGCAAAGGCGGCGTGGGTAAATCAACTGTTGCGGCCAACCTTGCGGTAGCTCTAAAGCAAACCGGCGCGCGCGTCGGTCTATGCGATTGTGACATCTACGGTCCGAGCATTTCGCTGATGTTCGGCACGCGCGAACGGCCAATGGCCACGGAAGAAAACAAGATCGTTCCGATCGAGCAATACGGATTGCGGCTAATGTCGATGGGATTTCTGCTTGACGATACCTCGCCTGCGATTTTGCGCGGGCCGATGGTTACGCGCTACACGCAACAATTTTTGCGGCAGGTCGAATGGGGTGAACTCGATTATCTGTTGCTCGATCTGCCCCCTGGCACCGGCGACATTCAACTTACCATTGTGCAGACAGTCGCGCTTTCGGGAGCGATTATAGTAACCACGCCCCAGGAAGTTGCGCTCATCGACGCCCGAAAAGCCGCCACGATGTTCGACAAGGTCAACGTGCCTGTGCTCGGTCTGATCGAGAATATGAGTTACTTCGTCTCTCCCTCCGACGGTAAACGCTACGATATCTTTGGAAGCGGTGGCGGCGAAGGCGAAGCGAAACGGCTGCGTGTGCCGTTGCTTGGCCAGATTCCGATCGATATTGCCACGCGCGAGTCAGGCGACCGCGGAATTCCAATCGTGGGCGAAGATCGACGATCGCCGGTGACAGCCGAGTTTAAAAAAATCTCAGAACATCTACGTAAAACGTTGGCGTAGTGATGCGTCCGGAACCGCTAGCCCAAAGGAGAGTTAAATAAATAACGCGGCCGCCCCGTCGAATTCTGACGCGTCGATTTTGTTGACTCA
>QHPG01000273.1 GCA_003219005.1 Verrucomicrobiota bacterium | reverse complement strand
CTGGTAAGCGAGCGTCCAAAATGCGACTGCGGCTATCGGCACTAACAGAACATCGCCCGCACGGGATTCGGCGGATCTTTCAGAGATCAGCATGGATTTCATTCTGGAATGCTTTGGGATTCCGACACCTTGCAGCGCCTCCGGGTGGTCGGGGTGGTCAAGGGCTCGCCAATCAGCCGGCAGTCAGCCTCACGTTGGTGTTCTAGCCCGGAAAAGCAGGATCGTTGGGAAAGGGTAGGTCATGTCTTGAGGAAAGCGTACCAGCTTGAACTCGTGTCCAACAATCTTTACAGGAATCCTGTAGCTTTTTTCGTAAGTAAACTTTCCCTCCGCCTCAACCTGCCTGACAATTGCATTCATTTGTGCTGGCTCAATTTGAGTTGGCAACCCTACCAGAAAGAAGTCAGCATCCTGTTCTGGGTTCTGTAAGTGGACAGCCACCTTGTCACTGGTTAGTGGCTTGGCTGCTGGCATCGCAGTGTAAAAATAAGGTCCGAGCTGCAAGATGCCAATAGTCGCCCGTGCGTCACCAATCAACTTTCGGAGATCGTTCCGAACAATCTCACGAGCATCCTTTTTCTGCATGGCACGACCGTATGCCATGTCAAAAAACACTGATGGCCCAAGGACGAGAAGGAGCACGCAGGTTAAAAGGATGGCGACTGGCCGGTTATGTTTCATTTTCAGCTGTAAATCGGCACAAGCTACGCCGACCAGAACGCAAAATCCAGGAAACAACAGCATGGTTATGCGGGCAAAATATGGTCCAAGGTAGCCTTTTCCCATGAAGTACAGATATAAGAGGGAGAAAATTAGGATTGGAATGGACACACTGTAAAGGTTACGCCTGAAAAGAAGATATAAGATTGCGCAGTAAGGAACCAGCCAGAGCAGGGGATACATTGCAAACGGAATCACGTATGTGATATACCTCCAGACAAAGCCCAGATTAAGCAACTGGACTCCGCTGAACTGGTGTAGCGACGCGTATTTTAACGTCTCGCCGGTGATTGCGTTTGTAACGCTCGAGGGATCTAAAAACAGCATTGGATGCCCCAGGAACAATCCAATGATGAATCCCACTGCAATCAGCCACAGCGGACCGGCAACGAAAACTCTGACTCGCTCCAGAAACCGGCTGTTCGAGTTTGGTAAGTTACCATCGTCGTTGAACAGCAAGTAGAGGCATGGAATCACGACGATGATGCCAACAGGATAACGCGTCGCTCCCCCCAAACCAGAAATTAGACCCACAGTAAAGAGCATCTGCCATCGTTGGGATTGTCGGAGTTTTAGAGACATCCAAATGACCAAGGCGCACAATAAATTGCTCAGAATGTGAGTCCTCATAAAATGTGCGTAGATCACCTGCATTGGGATAACAGTGTAACAAAGCGCACCCACGAGAGGTGGGTAGAACTTCTGAGTCGCTTCCTTGATCGCGAGAAATACAACAGCGATTGTGCAGAGATCAAACAGAACCGACATCCACCGACAGATATATAGGAGGCTAGAATACTTGGTCATGCTCGTTGAGTCGCCAAGTGGCGCGCCTTCGGCAGCGGGGACCCTGAGTACTGCTTGCGGTACGGCCCATAGGTAATAATTGAATGTGCCTTCAAAGTATGCTCCAGGTGTCTTAATGCGGCCTGCTAATAAATCTAGCTGCAGGACACCCCTGACAAGGGCGCAACGCTTCGCAAAATGCCTATGGGTCGCATTAGTCCGGTGGCGATGGTTCGATCGATCCAATGGGAACAAGCTTTAGAATTGCCGCCTTGCCGTGGGAGTTATCCAGAAGGTGCCAGTCGTACCCAGAGACGGCCGGCAGGCGCGACTGTTTGGTGGTGCTTTCGTCGCTCGAAACGAATAGCGCGTAAACCGGAACGGAGCGCTCCAACGCGTGTTTGACTAAGGCCAGAGCCTGCGGCCGCTCATATCTCCAGGTGTAGCTCCACTTATAATGATGCTCTCCATCGATCGGAGCGGCTACGAAGGAGTGTGGCAATAGGGCATTTAAGTAAACAGGATCGATATCGGACAGAACGATTCCAGGTTGGCTTCGCAGCCGTCTGGCCAAATCCCTCTGTGCGACAAATTGAGTCGCTTGGCCGGGTGAAGCGGTGAAGTGCAGAGCGTCCCACGTTTGGCACCGATCAATGCCCGGTTTGTTGTAGCCGGAACACGAAGGATAGCCGAGGCAGGCGCCGGCGAACAAGACAAAAACACTCACGGCGATAATAATCCGTTTTCCGGCAAAAAGGTTCTTTGCAGCCCATGTGATGGGCAGAACGGCGACCCCGACTAGAAGGATAAGAAGCGGTAAGTAGAAACGACTGTCGCTGCCAAATAGGTAGCACAACGCCGCCACGAAAGAGCTCAAGCCCGCCAAGAAAGCGCACACGATGAACCAATTGAATCGGATCAAAAACAACCCGACGCAAGTTAGAAGGAGGAAGACGGGTACAAAGGAGGTACCTGTGCCAAACATGTGTGCAACATTGTACCTATGCGACTGTAAAGTGGATTCCTTCCACAAGGCGAGGGCATTCTTCGGAACCCAGCGAAGACAAAAAAGAAGGTGGTGTCGGCTAAAATATGAGGCCCACAGATCGTAGCCTGTTTTGAGGGGCGAATGGAACTGGATCGTGTTCAATATGAGCATAGGGCTAGACGCTAAAACGAAAACGAACGGAAGTGCCACGCAATGAAGGAACCAGCGCCAGCGCATCCCCTTTACCGGGAAGATGACCATGATCAGCAATAACGGAGCAAAAAAAAGCGACTGGAGTCGAACGTTCAATGAAAGACCAAGAAGAATTGCGGACAGATAGATTTTCCAGCGCCGTTCTTCCTTAAGTCCCAGGTAGGCGAACATAAAGGCTAGGACAATCAGCAGGGAGGCACTTATTTCACTGAGTGATGAACGACAGAAAGTGAAGAACCCAGGTAGTGTCACGAGTAAAAGCGTCGCAAAGCCGCCTGTCAACGGCATCGCTAGGTATGTGTAAAAAGCAAATACGGCTACAAGCAGGAGCAGCCCCATCGTTTGGCTCGTGCGGAACGGTGCTAGGATAGCGTCTGATTCCGGCAGGATCTTCAACCAGGGAACCATGAGCGCCGGATAGCCAAAAGGGTACCTTGATGGCAGTTTCTCGTATCCGATCTGTATGGAAGGCCAGTCGTCCGCGCGCAGTGCTTGCGCTTGTGCAAAATATTCCGTGGCATCCGGATGTGGACCGAGGTCGAGCAGCATTGTCTTGCTGTAATCAATTCTAAGAACCGCGAAATAATAGAACGTTAGCGCGGCCAATAGAAGCAATATGCCCGCTAGAAATTGCGCGTTCGCAAATTTTGTGAGCCTCATCGTTTTATGATGATTGTCCGTGGCGCCCCTCGGTCAATTCACTGCTGCGCGAGCAGATAAATCGCAAGGAGGGTGAGCAGAAAGTACGGAACAAGCACCGCGGCTCCAGCGTAATCTTTGGCCATCCGCTGGCCAAAGAATAGCGCAATGATCGCAACCGCGGAAATCACCGCGCCGTAGAATGCGACGGTTGAATCGCGCAAAACGATGAGTGCCAGGCAGCCAACGCCGCTCAATACTCCCGCTGCGAGTTCGAGAATCGTGATGGCAGTTACCAAAGCGGGCACGACGCCCGCTAACAGACTTTTCGCGAAATGTCCCTTTAGCCATTCGAGGTTTCCGCGGCGATCGACAACTTTATCAACTCCTGATTGAAGGAAAAGAATCGTGAGAAAGACAGCGGTAAAGATCTGTATGAGATAAGTTGCTTGGGAAAATGTGTGCAAAGCTGACATGGCGAAGAGACCTTAGCTGGAATAACCCAGCTTTGTCGATGTTTCCGTGGTAAGAACATCGCTGCGATGTCTGGGATGGCGCAGCGCGCCATTCTGGCCGCGCAAAAAAAGGCGGGACGACCGCGTCCGACGGTCACATAATCCGTGAATTGCATCCTCAGTCGCCCTGGCCGACTGCGTCGGCGAAAGCGACA
>QHPG01000065.1 GCA_003219005.1 Verrucomicrobiota bacterium | reverse complement strand
TTGCGCGTCCAGCTTAAATCGGACACGTGAATCATGCCATCGATGCCTTCCTCGAGTTCCACGAAGGCGCCGTAGGCGGTCATGTTGCGAATCTTGCCTTTCACCGTGCTGCCGATAGTGAACTTCTTCTCGATCTCATCCCACGGATTTGCCTCGAGCTGCCGCAGGCCCAGTGAAATTTTCTGTTCCTCTTTATTCACGCCGAGCACGACAGCTTCCACTTCCTGACCGACGCTGAGGATATCAGAGGGGCGCATGATCCGTTTCGTCCACGAAAGTTCGGAGACGTGAATGAGGCCTTCTACACCTTCTTCGATCTCAACAAAGGCGCCGTAGGGGACAAGATTGGTGATCTTGCCTCTGACGCGCTGACCTGCCGGGAAACGCTCCTCAATCTGGTCCCACGGATTCTTTTGAGTTTGCTTCAGCCCGAGCGAGACGCGCTCTTTTTCTTTGTTGATGTCGAGCACGACGACTTCCAACTGCTGCCCGACCTTCAATAGCTCGCTGGGATGTCCTAGCCGGCCCCAAGTCATATCGGTCACATGCAGCAACCCATCCATGCCATCGAGATCGATGAATGCGCCGAAGTCTGTGATATTTTTCACGGTGCCGGGCACGCGGTCGCCTACGTTCACGCCGTCCATGAATTTTTGGCGTTTTTCGCTGCGCTCCTGCTCGATTACTTCGCGCCGGCTGAGCACGACGTTTTTGCGGTCGTCATTAAGTTTGACGATTTTGAAATCGTAAGTGTTGCCAACGAATTGCTGCAAATCTTTTGGCGGAACGACGTCGATCTGAGAAGCCGGCAAAAACGCCTCAACGCCGATGTTGACCATGAGGCCGCCTTTGACCACCGATTTCACCTTGCCTTTGATCAGGCCGTCACCTTCGAAAACGCTGACGATTTTGTACCAATTTTGGCGATAAGCTGCTTTCTCTTTCGAGAGAACGACCATGCCTTCCTCATTTTCCAGTCGCTCTAGGAGCACGTCCACCTCGTCACCCACCTCCAGCGAATCGGCCTCCTCAAATTCTGTCAGCGGAATAACGCCCTCGGATTTGTATCCCACGTCGACTAGCACTTCGCGCGGGCGAACTTCCAAAATACGTCCCTTGACGATGCTTCCCTCCCGGAAGTCCGGCATCGGCTTCGACATCACGTCCTGCATTTGAATCATAAATAATAAGCCTCCTTCAGGCGCTGTAGCGGCGGTCTATGACCGCCGAAGATTTCCGCGTAGCTGCTATCGCGGAAGCGGGACGCCATAGTAGGCGTTTTTGTGCAGAAGGTCAACTGACATGCGTCGGCTTACCGCCGCGTGTCATCCTGAGCGAAGCGAAGGATATCACTTATCGGGGGTTGCGTCACGCCAGATGGTATGTGTGATCAATTCTGCTGTTGGGAGGTTCCTCGCTTCGCTCGGAATGACCACATTAAACATTGGGGCGTTCGGCGTTGAGCGTTCTGCGTTTCGCCCTTATGCTTCAGAACACTATGTCCATCGCCCGACTGCCGATCTTGCTGACGCTTCTGGCGGTTGCTTCACTGCGCGCCGAATCTCCGGCTGAACAAAAAGTCCTCAGCGCAATCAAGACGCCAGATCTCACCATCGTGCATCTTTGGGCGCCATGGTGCTCGAACTGCCAGGCTGAACTCAAAAGCGGCGGCTGGACCAAAATCATTAACGAAAATCCGAAAGTGAAATTTTGCTTCGTCTCCATTTGGAATGATGGCCAGGACGGGCGCGCGATGCTGAAAAAATTCGGCATCGCCGATCAGCCAAACGTGACAATCGTTGCGGACCCCGGCCCGCGTCGTGGCGAAAACAAGATCAAACAATTCGCTGGTTTGCCGCTGTCGTGGATCCCGACGACCTGGATTTACAAAGGCGGCGAGCTCCGTTACGCATTAAACTACGGCGAAGTTCGTTTCCCTGTGCTCCAACAATTTCTCGCGGACAGCGAGTCGGAGTGGTCGCACAAGGGCGAACCGCCTATCGAGTAAGCTTTTCATGAGTGACACGTCCGAAGCGCCGTCGATTGCGCAGAACAAGCCACCCGCGATTCTGTCGCTCATTGGCGACACGCCGCTGGTGGAGGTGACGCAATTCGACACGGGCCCGTGTCACCTTTTTCTTAAGCTTGAAAATCAAAACCCCGGCGGCTCGATCAAGGACCGGATCGCGCTCTCGATGATCGAAGCGGCGGAGGAGGAGGGGAAATTGCAGCCCGGTGGCACGGTCATAGAGGCCACTGCAGGCAATACTGGCCTGGGTCTGGCCCTCGTTGCCGGTGCCAAGGGCTATCGCGTTCTGCTGGTGATTCCGGATAAGATGTCGCAGGAAAAAATCTCGCACGTGAAAGCGCTCGGAGCCGAGGTGCGCATCACGCGATCTGATGTGACGCGAGGTCATCCGGAATATTACCAGGACGTGGCCGCGCGACTCGCGGAAGAAATTCCATGTGCCTTTTACGTGAATCAGTTTGGTAATCCGGCGAATCCTTTGGCCCACGAGCGCACGACCGGCCCCGAAATCTGGGAGCAAATGCGGCACGATGTCGATGCCGTTGTTGTGGGAGTTGGTTCGGGCGGAACACTGACTGGTCTCGGGCGCTTTTTCAATCGTGTGAAGCCACGTCGCGGCATCGAAATGATTTTGGCCGACCCCACCGGCTCTGTTTTATATGAGTACGTCAAGACGGGAAAGCTGGTCGAATCGGGAAGCTGGGCAGTGGAAGGCATTGGCGAAGATTTCATTCCAGAAATCGCGGACATGTCATTGGTCACAGATGCATTTGAGATTGACGACGCAGAAAGTTTCGTGACCGTGCGCGACCTTTTGCACAAGGAAGGAATCTTCGGCGGCTCATCTACTGGCACGCTGGTCGCCGGCGCGCTGCGTTATTGCCGGCAGCAAACAAAACCAAAACGCGTGGTCACTCTCGTCCCCGACACCGGCAATAAATATCTCTCAAAAATGTACAACGATTTCTGGATGGCCGAGCAGGGATTCATTCACCGGCCGCCACACGGCGACCTGAGCGATTTGATTTCGCACCGATACGAAGCAGGTGAAGTGATCACGGTCGGGCCGGACGATTCGCTGCTCACGGCGTTTAAGCGAATGCGCGGCTCGGACGTCTCGCAGCTTCCGGTCGTCGATAAAAACGGACGCGCTATCGGCATCATCGACGAATCTGATCTCCTGGTGAGGGTGCACCGCGCCCCGTCGCACTTCAACGATCCGGTAGAAAAAGCGATGACCGACCGGTTAGAAACGCTGCCGTCGAATACGAAAATTAAAGACTTGCTGGATGTATTTGATCGCGGACGCGTCGCGATTGTCATGGATGACGATAAATTTCTGGGGCTGATTACGCGCACCGATTTGCTTTCCTATCTCCGGCTTCACATGCCGAAGTCGGCCACGCCGCCGGAACGAGAATTTGCTTAGTGTAGCGCATGCGTCCCGCTTGCGGCTAATTTCGGCGCGCAAGCCAGAGGCGTGCGCTACCTTATCCCATGAAAAAAGAACAGGGCTTCGCGACACGCGCCATTCACGCTGGCCAGGAGCCGGATCCCACTACCGGCGCGGTCATGACGCCGATTTACGCCACGTCGACCTACGTGCAGGAAAGCCCGGGAAAACACAAAGGCTACGATTACGCGCGCTCGATCAATCCAACGCGGCTCGCCTACGAAAAGTGCATTGCCGATTTGGAAAGCGGGATCCGAGGGTTCGCATTTGCATCCGGCCTGGCTGCGATGGCGACAGCGCTTGAGCTGCTCGACAGCGGCTCGCACGTCGTCGCCAGTGACGATCTTTACGGCGGCACGTTTCGATTGTTCGATCGGGTGCGGCGCCGCTCTGCGAACCTTGATTTCAGCTATGTCGATTTGACCGACCCGGAAGATCTCGAGCGCGCGATCAAACCAAACACGCGCATGGTTTGGATCGAAACGCCGAGCAATCCGCTTCTAAAACTGATAGATCTCGAAGCGATCACGAAAATCGCGCGCAAGCGGAAAATCATTTCCGTGTCCGACAACACATTTGCTACTCCGTGGACCCAGCGCCCGATCGAGACGGGCTTCGACATCGTCGTGCATTCCGCGACGAAGTATTTAAACGGGCATTCCGACCTCGTAGGCGGCGTTGTTGTCGTTGGCGAAAACAAGGAACTCGCTGATCAAATTGCATTCTTGCAAAATTCGGTCGGTGCGATTGCCGGCGCGTTCGACAGTTTTCTTGTTTTGCGCAGTTTGAAAACGCTGGCGCTCCGGATGGAGCGGCATTGTGCCAACGCGCTGGAAATTGCGCGCTGGCTCGAGGAACAGGGCGAGATCAAATCAGTCCATTATCCCGGCCTCAAATCGCATCCCCAGCACGATCTGGCCCGACAACAGATGCGCGGTTTCGGTGGCGTGGTCACGATCGTTTTGAAAACGGACCTCGCGGGAACGCGGCGTTTCCTTGAGAACACGCATTTGTTTGCGCTGGCGGAAAGCCTTGGCGGCGTGGAGAGCCTCATCAATCATCCCGCGCTCATGACACACGCCTCTGTGCCGAAGGAGCAACGTGAAGAGCTTGGCATTACTGATTCACTGGTTCGCCTGTCGGTTGGCGTCGAAGACGTTCGCGATTTAATCGACGATCTAAAGTTTGCCCTCGAAGCAATTTGATCGGAGGACAAGCATCTTGCTTATCTCGGCCGATGGGCGTCTTGCCCATTCGCAAAGAGCAGGCTAGAAGCCTGCTCGCCGAGATAACCAGGATGGTTATCTTCCATCCGCAATGTCTAACACCTTCGGCCAACTCTTTCGCGTGACCACTTTTGGCGAATCGCATGGCGGCGGTATCGGCGTGGTGATCGACGGCTGCCCGCCGCGGATCGACATTTCCGAAGCGGACATTCAACGAGAACTGGATCGCCGTCGTCCGGGTCAGAGCAAACTCACGACGCAGCGGAAAGAGGAAGACCGATGCGAGATTTTGTCGGGCGTTTTTGAAGGGAAAACGCTCGGCACTCCCCTGACGATGATGGTGCGCAACAAAGACGCTCGGCCCGAAGATTACAGAGAGATCGCCGGCAAATTCCGGCCGTCCCACGCCGATTACTCTTACCAGGCTAAATACGGAATCCGGAACTGGCAGGGCGGCGGTCGCGCGTCTGCGCGCGAAACGATTGGTCGGGTCGCGGCGGGCGCGATTGCCAAAAAAATATTATCAACGTTCTATCCGGATTTCGAGATCGTCGCCTACGTCACGCAAGTTCACGATATCGTCGCGAAGATTGATCGCTCCACTGTGAAGATGAAAGACGTGGAGAAAGACATTGTTCGCTGTCCGGACGCGATCGCCGCAAAAAAGATGATATCGCTGATAGAGCAAGTTCGCGATGAAGGCGACTCGGTTGGAGGCGTGATCGAGTGCGTTGCGCGTGGCCTTGCACCCGGATTGGGCGAGCCTGTTTTCGACAAGCTCGAAGCAGACCTGGCGAAAGCAATGCTGAGCATACCGGCTACCAAAGGCTTCGAGATCGGCTCCGGATTTGCGGCCACGCGGGTGCGCGGCTCGAAGCATAATGACGAATTTGAAATGCGCGGCGGAAAAATCCGGACACGGACAAACAATTCCGGCGGCGTGCAAGGTGGGATCAGCAACGGCGAAGAGATTTATTTCTGCGTCGCGTTTAAGCCGCCCGCTACGATCGCGCTTCAGCAGAAAACCGTCACGACTTCAAAGCAGCAAAGTGAGCTCGCAGCCCGCGGACGGCATGATCCGTGCGTTCTCCCGCGAGCAGTGCCAATCGTGGAAGCAATGGCCGCGCTCGTCCTTTGCGATCACGCGCTGCGGCAAAGGGCGATTGCGATTATGGACAGTTGGTTGTTTAGCGACCGCTTTAACGCTTCAACGCTTCAACGAATATTTAAGCAGCATGAATTACATCGCCACCATTGGCCTGGAAGCGCACGTCCAGCTCAAGACGCGCTCAAAGATGTTCTGCGCTTGTCCAGTTGAGTTTGGCGCCGAACCAAATTCGCACACTTGCCCGATTTGCCTGGGTCTGCCTGGCGCATTGCCGGTGATGAATCAGGAGGCGTTGCGCCTGACGGTGCTAACGGGGCTCATGCTGGGATGCGATATCGCGCCAATCTCCAAATTCGACCGCAAAAACTATTTCTATCCGGATATGCCGAAGAATTATCAGATTTCGCAGTACGACATGCCGCTTTGCACCAATGGCAGCTTGCCGTTGCACGACCTGGCCTATCCGAAAGATGCGCAGAGAAATATCGCAACACCAAACAAGGAAGTGCATCTGGTGCGGATCCATCTCGAAGAGGACGTGGCGAAAAGTTTCCATTTCGAGAACAGCACAGGGATTGATTTCAATCGGGCCGGCACGCCGTTGATGGAAATTGTGACGCAACCGGAACTCAATTCGCCCGAAGAGGCGTTCGCATTTCTAACGGCGCTGAAACAAATCTTGATCTACGGCGACGTAAGCGACGCCGATATGGAAAAGGGACAGCTCCGCTGCGATTGCAATGTTTCCGTGCGGCCTGAAAAACAAAGCGAACTCGGAGCAAAAATCGAGATCAAAAATATGAACTCGATCAGTGGCGTGCGGCGCGCACTTACCTACGAGATTCAGCGCCAAATCAGCTTGCTGGACAGCGGCGAGCAACTGGAGCAAGAGACGCGCGGCTGGGACGATGCGACGGGCGAAACCTTTCTCATGCGCACAAAAGAGTTCGCACACGACTACCGCTATTTTCCGGATCCCGATCTGGTACCGGTGCGAACTGACGTTTTAGTAGCCGATGTGCGGGAGCGCGTTCCCGAGTTACCAAAAGCGAAACGCGCTCGCTTCGTCGAGGAGTATCAAGTCAGTCCCTACGATGCCGGCGTGCTGGCGAACGATCTAGAACTGGCAAGCTATTTTGAGAGGGCTGCTAAAGGCGCAAAGAAACCGAAGAATGTCGCAAACTGGATCCTGAACGATTTGCAGAACGCCCTCAGCGCCGCTGGCAAGACCATTCACGATTGTCCGATTCCACCCGAGGCGCTTGATGAATTGGTCAACTTAATAGACAGCGGAAAAATTAGCGGCAAGCAGGGCAAGGAAGTTTTCGCGGAAATGTTTGCAACCGGATGGAGCGCAGCCGCGATTGTGAAGGAGAAAGGGATCGAGCAACTAAGCGATGTTGCCATGATCGAAGCGCTCTGCGACGAAGTGATTGCGGCAAATCCCAAGCCAGTTGCAGATTTCAAAATCGGTAATACTGCGTCGCTGAATTTTCTCAAGGGACAGGTGATCAAATGCTCGAAAGGAAAAGCTAATCCGCAGATCGTCGGCGAAATATTGGAGCGGAAGCTGAGGGCATAAAGAAAACGTCCAACGCTCAACGCCCAACGTCGAACGTCTAAGTGAGCCCGCGCTGTCATCCCGAGCATAGCGAGGGACCCCGCATAGGCTGCGAGCAAGTGCTCTTGTCAATCGTGTGTCCCAAGCAGTAGGTGCGAGATCCTTCGCTTCACTCAGATGACAAGTGCCTGGCGGGCGATGAAATTGTAGCCGTGAAAATCCTGATTGCCCCAGATAAATTTAAAGGCTCGCTCAATGCGCGCGAGGTCGCGGAGAATATCGCGAAAGGACTGCGCGATGGGACGCGGGACGTCGAGATCGAAATTGTGCCGATGGCAGACGGCGGCGAAGGGACGGCGGAAGCAATTTGCGATGCACGCGGTGGGTCCTGGTTGCAATGCAAAGCACACGATCCGTTTGGCCGTGAGATCGATGCGCGTTACGGCTGCATTGAATCCGGAAAAATTGCAGTGATGGAAATGAGCGAAGCCGCAGGCATGCGCCGCATCTCCGAGGATCAACGCGATCCGGTTCGCGCGACCACATTCGGCGTGGGCGAAATGATTTTAGATGCGACAAAGCGCGCCGCGAACGAAATCATCATTGGCCTAGGCGGCAGCGCAACGAACGACGGCGGATTCGGGATGGCGCGCGCTCTCGGTTTTCGATTCGATTACGAGCACGAGCACGAGCATGAGAAGATGTGCGTTACAGATTTGCTTAAGCTTAAGGGAATCGAGAAGCCGAAAGATTTGAAGTTGCCGAAGATTATCGCAGCAGTCGATGTGAAAAATCCATTGCTCGGGAAGAGTGGCGCGACCCGAGTGTTTGGGCCGCAAAAAGGCGCAAGTCAGAATGAGCTGAAGATTTTGGAACGTGCGCTGAGCAGACTTGCCGACGTTGTTGCCAAAGAATTCGGTTTTGATCATCGCCATGAACCCGGTGCCGGCGCGGCAGGCGGACTCGGGTTCGGTCTGATGAGTTTTTGCGGCGCGAAAGTTCGGCCGGGCTTCGATGTTGTCGCAGAAGCAGTCGGGCTCGAATCGAAAATCAAAGATGCTGATATTGTGATTACAGGCGAGGGAAGCCTGGATCGGCAGACGCTCGAAGGAAAAACACCAGCCGGCGTGGCGCGGCTGGCGCGAAAACTCGGCAAACCCGTTTTCGCAATTGTGGGCCGCGCAACGAAAGATCGAGAAGTGCGCGAGATGTTCGACGGCGTTTACGAGAACGCGCGGCCCGGAATGAGTGAGCAAGAAAACATGAGCCACGCAGCGGAACTGTTGCGGGAGAACGCGCGCGAACTGGGCAAGACTCTCTCTTAATCAGTTCTTGCGTCCGCCGACCAAGAGGGTGCGCTCCACGTAATGCAGATCGTCAGGATCGTAATAGCTCGCGTACCAGGGCATATCTTCGTTCGTATGTAAGTCCACCTCTTTCGGATTTTGCTTACGATCGCGAAAAGCAAAATGATCAACGAGACGAATGGCTTCGATGGCGAAAGCCGTTACCGCGTCTGGATCGCGAATCTCGATCAAGTTGTCGCCGTTCCTTTGCTCGGGAGTGAAGGCGAGATTGCTTGAGCCACAGTAAACGACCGGGTCCTTGCCTCTGAAATCCACAACAACAAATTTGTGGTGGATCGCGATGCCAGGTATCGGCGCTTCTTTGTTGAACGGCGGAGGAAGAATGTGTGTACCACCCTTCCCGGCAACCCTCACACCACGCTTGGAGTGCGGCTTGTAAAGCGTGACGGTTTTAGTTGTATCCGTGATCCCGTAGGAGAAAATGTCCTCCTTGTCGTCTCGAACTGCTTTTATCGCTTTCAAAATCGCACTTGCGCTATCGTCCTTCATGACTGCGAAAAGCACGTCCGTCTGCGCGTGATCGATCCGATTGGAGATGACAGCAAAAAACTCTGTGGCTGCCTCTTTAGTGTGAGGCGAGAAACGAACTGTCATCTCCGGAATTTTACTCTCGTTAAAATCTCGGCCTTCTTGAATTGCGAAGCTAGTGCCGGGGAAATTCTTCATCTTGTCAGCGCCAAACGAAGCGTCAAACACCTGGGCGTACAGAGCGGCGATATTTCCGTTGTTGAAGATGATAACGTGATTGGCGTTGATATAGAACCCGTTCGTAGAAAAATTCGTTGAACCCGTGAGGACTTTTATCGGCTCGTTGGTCGCCTTCGTTTTTTGGATGAAGACCTTCGAATGAGCCAGGCTTCGGAAGTGTCCGCGAAGAATTGCGCTAGGGGCTTTCGCTTTTTCGTTAAAGAGTGCGCCGAACTTGTCTTCAAACGCGTTGGTCCCAACATGAGTCTTTGAATTGTCGAGCAGAACACGCAACCGTCCGTCTTCAGCGAGTTGAATCAGTTTGTCGCAAACGACCGGTTCATCGAGGTCGAACGCAAAAACATCCAGCGCCAGTGTGTTATCGGACAAGGTTTCATCCAGGAATTCCATGATCCGCGCTCGCGCCTGCCAACCAAGCCAGATGTGCTGATCTTCAAACGTGTAATCCTCCAACACATCCTGCCCGTTCTTCTTTCGCTTCACCGAGCCGGATTTGGCTTTGATGTCAAAAATCAAATCGGTTTTGTTAGGACGCACCTTGCTATTATTTCCGAAATGATTCGTGTAGGCCTGTGACTCGACGAAGCCGCGTGTAAAGCCAATTTGAAAATCGTCCGATTTGTAGGGACCGACATCAATGCTCACGGTAAGAGTCAGGGAACGATCTAGTGGCTGGAGAATCTCGTCCACCATGTAGCGCGGTGTGACTTCGTACTTGTACGTGCCGTAGAATGGCTCTTGAATCTGATGAAATGTCGCCGGCACGTGCACCCAGCGAAACTTCTGGATCGGCGAAAAGAAAGTGCTGTGGGCTGCCTCAAGCTTGATGTTGTTCTTTTTTAGGATAGCTGCCGAATACGTCAGAAGATTGGTCAAGTAATACGGCTTTCTGATCCCAGGTGTGACGCGGACGCTGAAACCCGTGAGATTCTTCGTCTTCGATTCATCGAGGTCGAATGCTAGCAACGTCATCGCATCGCCTCGATAGGCGCGGACGCTTACCCCATTCCTTGAGTTAGGCGCTTCCATTGTCTTTCTCCTCAGATTTGGATCGGACGCCAGAAAGATTTTTCCGTGCTCGTATTTATCTCAATAAAATTCGCGGTACTCCTTCGCTGTTTCAACGTAGCTCCACGCCCATCGAGCAATGTCTTTTTGCTCATCGAGTGTTAGTTCCCGGCGAACTTTAGCGGGCGACCCGAGCACCAACGAACCGGGCGGGATCTTCATTCCCATAGTCACCAGCGCGTTTGCGCCAATGATGGAGCGCGCGCCTACCTCGACATCGTCAAGGATAATGGCGCCCATGCCAACGAGCACTTCGTTGTCGATCTTGCACGCGTGGACGACGGCGTTGTGCCCGACGGTAACCAGCTCGCCCATGGTTGTCGGGTAGCCCGTATCGACATGAACAACGGCATTATCCTGAATATTTGAGCGCGGACCGATGATGATGCGGTTGATGTCGCCGCGGAGCACCGCCCCGTACCACACGCTGGACTCTTCTTCCAGAACCACGTCACCGAGTACCGTGGCGTCTGGGACGACCCATGCGCTCGAATGAATTGTAGGACCTTTTTTCAAACGCGCAGCGATGCCGGCGTGTCCAGTCAGCAGTGTATCTGGCTCGATATGCATTCGGCTATGTTGAACAACGAACTCCGCCCTGTCATGTCGAGCGAAGTCGAGACATCTCCTTATATTTGACGATGAGAGATTCCTCCACTTCGGTCGGAATGACAAACAGCGAGTGAGAGAATCGGATTTTATTATTCCTGCGTCTGGGCGATTATACGCATCGCATGCCTGAGTTTCCTCCAGAAGAAGTCACGCCATTCGTTTTTTCCGATCCCACTGGTAAACGCTGGCCACGTCTGCGCCTGATTCTGCTTATCGGCGGCGTGCTGTTTTTTCTGGGGACGGTGCTGTTTGTTCAAACGCTTTTTGTCACGCCGCACATGAACGTGCCGTTTTCCCTGCGGCAGTTGAAGGGCCAACTCAAAGCGTTGCAAAAGAAAAATCCGGCCGGCCAGTTATCTCCAGCTTCGCTCTTGTGGCAGAAATTTAGCGCGGCCCGACAAGCGGCAAAAAACCTTGCCGGCCCAGCGCCGACTACTTCGCCTCGGCCTCGCAAGAAATCGCCCGACAACGAAGTGCGACTTGCATTTTACACTAACGGAGACCCGTACAGCTACGCCTCGCTTCAGGAACACGCGGCGCAGATTACCCATCTTTGCCCAGAATGGATGACCGTGATCAATGGCATGGGCGATTTGCACATCGATGGGGACACCCGGCTATTGAAACTTGCCGCGGCCAAGGGGATCGCCCTCATGCCACTGCTGACTAACCTCGTCGGCGACGCCTGGCAGCCGGAAGCCGTCGAGAATCTGGCACACGGGCCACCGAGACGGCAGGATGGGTTCATTCAAAGTGTGCTTTCGGTTTTGCGCAGCGCGAAAGCTGCCGGCGTGGTGATCGATTGGCAGCAAATCGACCCGGCTTACAAAAAGGACGTCACTAAATTTATCGACAAGTTCGCCGACGCTTTGCACGACGATAAAAAGGAGCTGTGGTTATGCGTTCAGCCCGGCCAGGAGCTGGACTACCTCGATCTCGATGCACTTTCTGATAACGTCGATCGGTTCGTGGCGATGCTCTTTGACGAAACCTCCGACACCGATCCGCCGGGACCGCTGGCGTCTCGGTCGTGGTTTGAAGGCTGGATACGCGTTCTGCTGCAAGATTCCGACACCAAACAATGGATCATTGCAATCGGCAGCTATGGATATGACTGGACGATTGGTGGGAAGAAAGCGGAGCTGATCAGTTTTTCAGAAGCAATGAGCCGCGCCAATGATGCGGAGATTGATAGTGCAGAAGTGGAGGGGCCGAGTTTCAGCCCGTATTTTTATTTTCAGGATGAAGACAAGGAGCACGCCGTCTGGTTTCTGGATGCCGTGACATTCCTCAACCAACTGCGCGAGGTGCGCGACCAAAAAGCGGGCGGCTTCGCGGTTTACCGGCTCGGCAGTGAAGACCCCGCAATCTGGGATGCGTTGAGCGTCCCGCGGGATTTCAAGTTAGATAATCAGACGCGACAGGCTCTCGAGCTGATAAAATCGACGGACACCATAACCGATGTCGGTGACGGCGAGATCGTAACTGTCGATGAAGATCGCAGAGACGGTACGCGAAAGCTCACTGTGGACGCGGACGGTTATCTCACAGCGAAATACGTGACGTTCGCGCAATTCCCCACTCTGTATCACCAAGGCCTTGGCGGCGAGCACCAGGTCGCAATCACTTTTGACGACGGCCCTGATCCGCGATGGACGCCAAAGGTCCTGGATATTCTTAAAGCCGCGAACGTGAAAGCGGCCTTTTTCCTCGTGGGCGTAAACGCGGAGCGTTACCCGGGGCTCGTTCGTCGCATTGTCAACGAAGGACACGAGATTGGGAACCACACCTATTATCATCCGAACCTCGCGCTCTGCTGGCCGGAGCACATCCGGCTTGAGCTGAACGCAACCCAGCTATTGCTCGAAACGATAACAGGTCGCGCGACCACGTTGTTTCGCCCCCCTTACGCGGCGGATACTGGCCCGACGCAACTTAGCGAACTGGCGCCATTGAAAATCGCGGAAGACCTCAATTATCTCGTGGTCCTGGAGAATATCGACCCGCAGGATTGGGCAAAGCCCGGGGCGGATATCATCCTGCAGCGGATCAAACAACAGAGACACGATGGCAGTGTGATCTTGCTGCACGATGCGGGTGGCGATCGCTCCCAGACAGTGGAAGCGCTTCCGCTCATTTTGGAGTGGTTGCACACTCGCGGCGACACCGTGGTGCCTTTAAGCACGCTGCTGGGCACGACGCGCGATGCGGTGATGCCGCCCTTGCAACGCAACACGCAATCACTCACCCGTCTGGTCAGCAGCACCGGATTTCGCGTTTACCACAGCATCGAACAATTTCTCTGGGCATTCATGATCGTGGCGACGGCCCTGGTGGTCATTCGCACGCTGGTTGTCGTTTGGCTCGCGTATCAGTTTCGGCGCGGACCGAAAACAGATTTTGCCGAGCCGATCAGTGTCGTAGTGGCCGCGTACAACGAAGAAAAAGTCATCGTGGAGACTTTGCGCACGCTGCTTGCCACAGACTACAAAGGCGAAATCGAAGTCGTCGTCGTGGACGACGGCTCGCGAGATCACACCGCTGCGGAAGTTGAGCGTGTCGCATCTAGTGAAGCGCGCGTTCGTTTGTTGCGACAGGAAAATCATGGGAAAGCCCGCGCGCTGCAACGCGGTCTGGCGGCCGCGCGCAATGGCATCGTTGTTTTCATTGACGCTGATACGCAATGTCAGCGCGATACGCTGCCGCGCTTGCTTGAGCCTTTGGCCGATGCGCGCATTGGCGCGGTGTCGGGTCATGCGAAGGTCGGAAATCTGCGCACGTTCATCGCGCGTTGCCAGGCTCTGGAATACACGTGCGGTTTTAATCTCGACCGGCGCGCTTACAACCGCTGGCAATGCATCACCGTCGTGCCGGGAGCGATCAGCGCCGTCCGGAAGGAAGCAATCGACGAAGCGGGCGGGCTAAGTCTGCAAACTCTCGCTGAAGACACCGATCTCACGCTCTCGTTACACAGACGCGGCCAGCGCATCGTTTACGTGCCTGACGCAATCGCGTGGACGGAAGCGCCTGAAACCGTGCGCACACTGGCGCGACAACGTTCTCGCTGGGCTTACGGCACGCTCCAATGCCTGTGGAAACACCGCGACATGGTATTCAACTGGAACTATCGCGCGCTCGGCTGGTTTAGTTTGCCGAACGTCTGGTTTTTTCAAATCATTCTCGTGGCCGTTACGCCCATGGTGGATTTGTTCCTGATCGCGTCGCTACCGTTTGGCGCGTGGAACGCGGTGCTGCCATTCATTATTATTTTCCTGGCGATGGACGTCATCCTCGCCACGCTCGCCTGCCTGCTCGAGCGCGAGCCAATCGTGCGTGCCTGGCGCGTTTTGCCGATGCGATTGATTTACCGCCCCATGCACAGCTATTGCATCTGGAAAGCGATCCTGCGCGCGATCAAAGGCGCATGGGTAAGCTGGGGCAAACTCGAACGCACCGCTAGCGTGCCGGTGCGAGCATGAATGGAATGACGACGCACGAAGTTCTAATGACGAACTTTGAAATGATGGTCGCGCTGAAACGAACCACTGGCTTTTTCGCAATTGAGTCTTCCTTGGCCGACCGCGTTATACAGATTTTATCTGCATTTAATTGCAGATTTTTGAGGCCGAATTCTCGTTAGATGAACAGCGTTGCTCGCTTGATTCTTCTTGTTCTCTACGTGTCCACCGTTTTTAGCTTCGGTGCTTCTGACGCACCGAAGACGCACATGACGAAGCAAGAGGCGATTGCCGTCGGCATGCAAGCGATTGAAACGCGGTTTCCAGGAGCCACGAAGAACTGGTCGTTTGACGCGACATTTGATGACGGCGTATGGGGAGTTGCCGGTATTCTTCCGCACCGGCCGCCAGGACTTCGCGGTGGCGGCATGCCGACCGCGGAGATTCGAGACAAGGACGGAGCAGTACTTAAAGTCTATTTTGCCAGGTGACATCAAAATTCATCTAACCAGCCGATGAAGCCAACGGCCCCATTGCGAGACAACGTCAGTGTGTTTGCCACGACACCCTGCCGTGGCTTATCTCTTTCTCGTTAGACCTCATCACACCGCGCGAGGCCATTGCATG
>QHPG01000275.1 GCA_003219005.1 Verrucomicrobiota bacterium | reverse complement strand
CGTCCCCGGGCTTACAACCGCCGAGCGTTCGACATTCGGCGAGCAATTCAGCTCCGGCAGCGCGGTGAATCGCGCCATCCACCCCGCCGCCCCCGAGAAGTGTCGTATTTGCAGCGTTTACAATGGCATCGACCTCGAGCTTCGTGATGTCGCCGCGGACGATGTCGATCTTAGCGAAAGTGCTCAAAGCGTCAGCGATCGAAGCTCAGGGCGCGGGCGGCGGCAGAGTCCGGTTTATTTCGTCGGCCGCAGTTTTGTTCCGGACGACAATGCCATCGAAATTCCATTGTCCACGAATGGATTTCGCCGCTGCATCGGAAAGCATCCACCCGAGCGGCAACGGCACGTCCTTATCTTCCAATGAAAAATAAAAGATATCGGGACTCAACGATTCCGGCTGATCGTTGGAAGGCGGCGCCTCGTCTGGCGCTTTAATGCGACGTTGCTGGTGAGCAATTGCTTTCTGCGCAAACGTTCCTCGGGCGTCGCGTGCGTTGAGCAGTGTTTTCACCGGCGACATCACTTCGCCCAGCAAATGTCCGTGGACTGTCTCGGGTTCACTCAACATAGGCCCAATTTTCTGGGAACCGGGTTTTGCGGGAGCGATCGGAGGTCGTCGTGGATTGTTGCTGATCATAATGATCTTCGGATCGACGTCGGTGATATGTTTGAAGGCGCACCATTCATTGATGCGGGTCACGATTTCGAGGGCCGTGGTGGCGCCGGAGTTTTCGAAATAGCCGCCATCCACAATGTAAGTCCCATCGGGAAAACGGCCAGCCGGGCTCACATACGTGAAACGCGCGCTCATATGAGCAGCAGTGCTGAGCGGAATGTGGCAGGCGACTTTTGTCGCTTCCTCGTCAGGCGGGCCGAGTTTCATCGCGGCGTCTTCTACATCGAAAAAACTGTCGGTGACGCGCAGATTGCTGGTCATGACGCGGTTGCCTTTTTCGACAGACGTTCCATTGAGAAAAAGTGCAGGCAACCAATTTTGCGAATCAGGCGGCCACAGATCGACAAACGACCGAGCGAAACGATCATTCCCCATTCGGTCTTGCCACGCTTTTTCCCAAGCGAGCTCCAGTGCTCGAGCGCGGTCAAAATAAGCAATCGGAACGGGAAGAAAGCGCTGAACCAAATCCGGATAGAGCATTACTGCCAGTGCCGGCGAAAGGAAATCGCGGCTTAGGATCTCGTGCGCGTTTGCTTGGTAGGAGCCGCCGTCGTTTTCGGCAACCAAGGCGTCGAATACGACTGCACCGAGGCTGCCGCCGGACACTCCGCTTATGGCAAAAAGGTGGTTGGCGAAATTTGGATTCGTGTCCTGAAGTCCGCCCAGGACAATTCCGGTCCAGTACGCGGCCCGGATACCGCCGCCTTCTGTCGCCACGATGTAGAGCGGATGCGGCGCAGGAAATTTTTGGACCAGCGTATGCCACTTTTCAAAAGCGGCAATGACGCTGTCACGCTGGACGAGGTGTGGTGGAACGGTGCGAATACGATGATTGTCGTTCCAGAGACTGAAGATAACCGCGAGTACGACGAGAGTGCTGATGACTGGGAATTGCCAGCGGGCGCTCAAGAACACCAGAAAGCTTCCGAGCACCACCCACGAAGATGCGGCGAGGAGAAGAATGGTCCCCATTCCAATTTTTTGGGCCACAACCACTGGAGCGATCGTGAAAGCGATAAACAGCGACACAGAGATGAATGCGGAGATAGCGACACCCAGCTTGGTGCCGCGACTGAGTTGGTGCACATGCTTGACCGTCGCAATGGCGTCCAGCCCAAAAATTTCGCGCCGGTACGCAACGAAGAGATAGAAAAGAATCGCCAGCAAAACACAAAGCACAGCAAACCCAAGCAGCCAGTAGCGCGTCTTGTCTTCATGAGCGTGTCGGAGGGAGGCGGTCCAAAATCCGAGCGCGACGATGGCGATGGGCGCGATGCCGAGCAAACGCGGCACATTTGCTTCTTCCCATTTCGAACGCGCGCCTGGCGGCGGCGCATTTGGAAAATCAAAATAGAGCAGGACGCGGCAGGCGTACCAGCTGCACACGGCCCACAGCATCAAGGCAAGAAAGAAGAAGATCACGCGAAGCGCGTACCATTGGCTGCCAGCAGCCAGGCCTTCGCCCACGATGCGCAAAACCTCGACGCCCTGCGCGACGCGTGTAAACACAAAAAGACCGACAATTGCAACACCAATACTGAACCGGCACGGTTTTAGTTCCTGATAAAGGTCGCGGGTTTTCCACCACAGCCTTTGAAGCCAAGTGCCCGAGTTCACGACAAGATTCGATTCGTTACCCTCTTATCCCAAAATTCGGTGAACCAGGCAACGCCATTTAACGATTTACGATTTAACGTGGCGAAGCCATTTCTCACGGTGCCAGGCGGTCGATCCGCCACGAGTCGTCCTGCTGTCGCGTGTAACGAAAGCGATCGTGCAGCCGGTTCAGATGCCCCTGCCAGAATTCCATCGTATCCGGTTTA
>QHPG01000064.1 GCA_003219005.1 Verrucomicrobiota bacterium | reverse complement strand
TACAGATAATCGTTCATTACCTCCACGACGGTGCGCGGCACCTGAGTGCCGCCGGGCCCGTCGAAATAGCCAACGCGATAGCCGTTATGAGTGCGCGCAAGCGCGGGAAAGCAGCCCCGTATCTCTTCGATCGACATGATCGCTGGAGCTTGCAAGCCTGCAGTCTGTTTTAGCACGACGGTCATTTCGATTGATTGCGATCGTAGGGAATAATGTTGTCCCATTCGTCAGCAGAGGAACGAGCGACAAAGGCGACCTCTGGTTCAGTGTCGCTCATGTTGAAGACTTCATGCGGAGGCAACGCCGCCCGGCGGAATCGTGGCAATATTCGCCGATAGCTTCGTGGTGCCCACATTTTTGCCCGACATCCCTTGCTTGTAATGAATGCCGTTCCAATCCCGTCGCGCGCCGCCGCCGCGAATGGTCAATATCCCGTCGTGATCTTCAACTACACTAATGTCGATCTCGGCTTTGTCGTCTTTCATACCAGCGGAAACCTATCGGCGGTCATCCACTTTCGCCGAAGGCTACAGCGTGACAAGTAGACTGCCGCTACACAAGATTGGCGATGTACATGTCGCGATCGAACGGCGCGAAATCGTCGAGTTGCTCGCCGGTGCCGACAAAGCGCGTTGGAATTGCAAGTTCGTCCTGAATCGCGACGACGATCCCGCCTTTGCCGCTCCCATCAAGCTTCGTGACGATCAAGCCGGTTATCGTTAGTGCGTTATTGAATTCGCGTGCCTGGCGCAGGGCGTTGCTGCCAGTAGTTGCATCAACTACGAGCAACGTCTCATGCGGCGCACCCGGATCGAGTTTGTCGAGAGTGCGCTTCATTTTTTGCAGCTCGGCCATGAGATTTGTTTTGGTGTGTTGGCGGCCAGCCGTGTCGCAAAGCAAAAACTCGATTTTGTTCTTCAAGGCAGATTGATAGGCATCGTAACAAAGCGCGGCCGGGTCGGCGCCGTATTGGCCGCGGATCATTTCAACCCCGACCCTTTTCGCCCAAACATCGAGCTGCTCGATTGCAGCAGCACGAAATGTGTCGGCTGCCGCTAATAGCACGCTCTGCCGATCTCGCTTCAAATAATGGGCGAGTTTTGCTGTCGATGTTGTTTTGCCGGTTCCGTTCACGCCGACGATCAAGATCACGGCCGGCTTTCCGTTCGCGCGATGGATTGGCGTCGGACGCGGCGGCAAAATGCGCGCGATCTCTGCGCGCACCGCTTTGATTACGTCGCCAATTCCGAGCAAAGCCCAGGCCTCGCGCTCCTGGAGCGTCTTGACGATTCGCATTGTCATCGGCACACCGAGATCGGCCCGGATTAACGCTTCTTCCAACTCGTGCCAATCGATTGGTTTGCCCGTGAATTGTTTTGCGAGCGATTGGAGAAAGTTCATTGCGTGAGCGTGACGTTAAACGTTAAACCGTTGAAGGGTTGAAGCGGCAAAACATTAAAGCGGAGTCATTCCGAGCAAAGCGAGGAACCTCACAAAAACACGAATTGGCATGCGAATTACGTTCCGTGCTCCCCGCATCGAGAGTAACTTGAGAGATCCTTCGCATCCGCTCAGGATGACAACCTTCTAACCCATCACGAATCCCGCTTGGTCACCGCTTCTCGCGCCGGGCGGTCCAGATCTTTTCGCACACGATCGAGAATCCCGTTCACGAAACGGCCTGATTCCGCGCCGCCAAAAGTTTTTGCAAGCTCGATCGCTTCGTTGATTGACACAACTGGCGGGATATCGTCGCGATAAAGCATCTCGTAGATCGCGAGCCGGAGAACATTGCGATCCACTGCGGAGATGCGCCGGAATTCGTAATTCTCGCAGTAACGCCGAATGCGTTCGTCGATCTCCGGAAGATGCGCCACCATTCCTTCGATGAGCGGCTGCGCAAACTCGCGCACGCGGGGCTTGGCCGGGCAAAATTCCCAGAAATCGTCGATCTTCTCCGGGCCTTCGCCACGCTGGAGATCACGCCAGAAATGATATTGAATTGCCGCTTCGCGGGCTCGGCGTCGTTTGCCCATAACGATCACCCTCCTCGAAGGTCCGCCAGCACATTCGCGATTTCGACCGCCGTCCGCGCAGCTTCGGTGCCGCGATTAATTTTTTTGCCGAGGCAACGTTCGCGCGCCTGATCTTCGTTGTCGAAACTGAGGACCACGTTGATCACCGGCACGCCATGTTCAACGGCGATGCGTTGAAGCGCTTCGGTGACGGAGCGACTCAGATTTTGTGCATGATTCGTTTCTCCCTGCAAAATCACGCCGCAGGCAATGACGGCATCGGCTTTATCCTGCGCCGCCAGCTCGCGCACGATTACAGGAATTTCGAAAGAACCCGGCACGCGGTGCAGAGAAATCGCTGCGTCCGGCGCAAGGGCTCGCAGTTCTTCCGTAGCATGATCGACGAGCCCATCCACGTATTGCGCATTAAACCGGCTCGCGACGATACAGAACGTGCGTTTCCTCTTATCCCCTCGCGGGCGACTTGGCGCGGCCTTCGACATCTAAAAATGACGAATGACGAATGATGAATCGCGCGTCGTTTTGAACTTCGTCATTCCTTCGAGCTTCGACATTCGAGCTTCGGCATCTACAACAGATGGCCGAGCTTCGTTCTCTTTGTCTCGAGATATTTGGCATTATGCGGATTGGCCTTAGTCCTGATCGGTACTTGCTCGATCATTTCAAGGCCGTATCCCTCGAGGCCGACAACTTTCTTTGGGTTATTTGTCAGAAATCGGAACTGCCGCACGCCGAGGTCGAAAAGAATCTGCGCGCCGAGTCCGTAATCGCGGAGATCGCTCGGATATCCCAGCTTGGCGTTGGCCTCCACGGTATCGAGACCTTCTTCCTGCAATTTGTAGGCGTGAATTTTTGCCGCTAGCCCAATGCCGCGTCCTTCCTGGCGCATGTAAACCAAAACGCCATTGCCTTCCTCGGCAATTTGCCGAAGCGCGGCATGCAATTGATTCCCACAGTCGCACCGGCGCGAAGCGAAGACATCGCCGGTGAGACATTGGCTGTGCACGCGCACCAGTGCCGGCTTGTTTTTATCGATCTTGCCTTTCACGAGCGCGAGATGATGCTGCCCATCGAGTTTCGAGCGATACAAATGCAAATCGAAGTCGCCGTAATCGGTCGGCATTTTGACGATTTGCTCCAGCTCCACCAGCTTCTCGCGAATGCGGCGGTACGCGATCAAAGTTTGGATCGTGCAAATGCGGAGGCTGTGTTTCTTGTGGAATTCCATTAGCTCCGGCAACCGCGCCATGGTGCCGTCATCATGCAAAATTTCGCAAAGCACACCGGCTGGTTGCAGGTCCGCCATTCTCGCCAGATCGACGGCTGCTTCGGTGTGGCCTGCGCGCCGCAACACGCCGCCATCCTTCGCGCGTAGCGGAAACACATGGCCCGGCTGGTTAAGGTCTTCCGGCGACGATTTCGGATTGGCGATCGCCAGGATCGTCGTCGCGCGATCATACGCGCTGATGCCGGTGGTCACGCCGCGCGCGGCGTCCACCGAAACGGTGAAACCGGTCCGATGCGTTTCGCGGTTTTGTGTGACCATTCGTTGCAAGCCAAGCTGCTCGGCGCGCTCATTTGAGATGGGCACGCAAATCAAGCCGCGTCCGTGCGTAGCCATGAAATTGACGGCTTCGGGTGTCACCTTCTCCGCTGCCATGACCAGATCGCCTTCGTTCTCGCGGTCGGCGTCGTCGGTGACGATCACCATGCGCCCTTTGGCGATGTCGCTCAGCACATCGTCAATTGCATCGAACTGAAATGTTTCCGCTGCCTTTGCAATCATCGCAACAATACCATTACGTCCAGAGCTCCTTTGAGCAACTCTCACTGATATTCTCAGTGCCCGCACCCAGCTAAAGCAGGATGTTATCGAGAAGCGCTAATTGCGCGACGCATAAAAACGGGAAATGCTAGAAGGACTTGCTAATGCAGATCATGGATAAATCCGACAAGATCTTCGTCGCCGGCTATCGCGGGATGGTCGGCAGCGCGCTAATGCGGCGGCTTGAAGCGGAAGCATTTTCCAACGTAGTGACGCGCGAGCGGGCTCAGCTTGATCTTACGGATGAATCTGCGGTTGCGAAATTTTTTGCCGAGGAAAAACCCGACATCGTCATTCTCGCGGCGGCAAAAGTTGGCGGGATCAAAGCGAACAACGATTACCCCGTCGAATTTCTCGTCGAGAATCTGCGGATTCAGAACAACGTCATCCGCTCGGCATACGACAACGGTGTGCGCAAACTGCTCTTTCTTGGAAGCTCCTGCATTTATCCAAAGTTCGCGCCGCAACCGATCGCGGAAAGCGCGTTGCTCACTGGCCCGTTGGAGCAGACGAACGAAGCGTACGCGATCGCCAAGATCGCCGGCATCAAGCTTTGCCAGGCATTTTCTTGCGAATACGGGGCGAACTTTATCTCGGCGATGCCGACGAATCTCTACGGGCCGAACGACAATTTCGATCTGGAGACTTCACATGTGCTGGCCGCGCTGTTGCGCAAGGCGCACGAAGCCAAAATGCACAACGATCAAAAACTGATCGTCTGGGGAACTGGAAAACCGCGCCGCGAATTTTTGCATGTGGACGATCTCGCCTCCGCATGTCTTTTGCTACTGGAGAAATATGACTCGCCAGAGATCATCAATGTCGGCTGCGGCGAGGACAGTTCGATTCGTGAGCTTGCGGAATTAATCTGCGAAGTCGTTGGCTTCGATGGCGAACTCGCCTGGGACACAACCAAGCCGGATGGCACGCCGCGCAAGCTTTTGGACGTCTCCAAGATTCGTGCCCTCGGCTGGAAACCGGCGATCCCATTGCGGGATGGCATAAAGCGAACGTACAATTGGTTTGTCGCAAACTTTGCGCAGTGATCTGTCGGCGAACGCGGCGTATACGACTCATCGGACGCATAAGTCCCATGTTGGGTTGACCACGAATCTTTCCGGCGTTGACTGCTCTAGGGGAATGAAAAATTTGCGCATTGGCGTTGTTGGCGTCGGTCATATCGGAAGCAATCACGCGCGACTGTATGCGGAGACTCCGTCCGCTGAGTTCACCGCTGTGTATGATGTGGATCCGATTACGAATCGCACAATTGGGACCAAGTTCGGCGCGACCGCCGCCAAGTCGCTCGATGAATTCATTGGGATGGTTGATGCGGCTTCTGTGGCGACGCCCACCAACACGCACTACACAATCGCGCGCTCTTTGCTGGCAAAAGGCAGACATGTGCTGGTGGAGAAGCCAATCACCGACAACACTGTGCACGCGGCCGAACTCGCTGACTTGGCAGCGCGTAACGGCGTGATCTTGCAGGTCGGCCACGTGGAGCGTTTTAACCCGATCCTGGGCGCTCTTGAAAAAAACCTGACGCATCCGCGGTTCATCGAAGCGCATCGGCTCAGACCCTACTCGGAACGCGGTACCGACATTGGGGTCGTTCTCGATTTAATGATCCATGATCTGGAAGTGATTTTGCATTTCGTGCGTTCGCCTCTGTGGAGTATTGATGCGGTAGGCGTGCCCGTGCTGAGCCGGAGCGAAGACATCGCCAACGTGCGACTGCATTTCGAAGACGGTTGCGTCGCAAACGTGACCGCGAGCCGCATCAGTCCCGAGCGCGTCCGCAAGATCCGCATTTTTCAGGAAGACGCATATCTCTCGCTCGATTACCAAAATCAAAGCGGCGAAATCTTTAGGCGTGTTGGAAGACAAATTTGGCGTGACAGAGTCCAGATCGAACACGAAGAACCGCTCAGACTCCAGCTAGCTTCGTTTATTGAATGCGCAAACACGGGACGCCAGCCGCGCGTTTCGGGTTCTCAAGCGACGGCGGCTCTGGAGTTGGCAGTCAAAATCACGAAGCAAATCGCGTCTAGTGCGTAGCAGCGTGAACTTGCTCCTGTTTTGCTGCCGACACGGCGTGCGCTCTCCATGAAAACCATCTACTTCGTCGCCGGCGAAGTGAGCGCTGACAATCACGGCGCCGCATTGATGCATTGCCTGCGCGAGTTGGATCGCGAGCTGAAGTTCATCGGGCGCGGCGGTCCGCAAATGCAGCAGCGCGCCGGCAAGCAATTCAAAAACTGGATCGGCGACGCGGCTGTTCTCGGTTTGTGGGAAGTGCTCAGGAAGTATGGTTATTTTCGGGAACAATTTCGCGAAACGCTCAAAGAAATTCAGGAGAGCAAACCAGACGCAGTCGTATTGATCGACTATCCGGGATTCAATTTGCGTTTGGCCCGTGCGCTGCAATCCCCACAGCAGAAAATAATTTATTACATCAGCCCGCAGGTGTGGGCTTGGAATCCGGGCCGCGTCAAAAGAATGGCGAGGTCTGTCGATCTGGTGCTCTGCATCTTTCCGTTTGAGGCCGATCTCTACAAGAAATCTGGCATACGTGCCGTGTTCGTCGGTCACCCGATGATGGAAAGATTGCAGGCACGGAAGATCAATGTTGAGCGCGATTCAAATTTGATCGGACTTTTCCCGGGCAGCCGCTCGCGTGAGGTGCGGAAAATCTTTCCGATAATGATGGAAACAGCTCGCCAGCTTTTACGACGAAAACCCACTTTGCACTTTCAAGTTGCAGCCGCGTCCGAGGAACTCGCAGGCGAAATGAATTCGGCAACTGCCGCACTGGAAGAATTCCACGATCGAGAGCCGATCCAAATCAAGGTTGGTAAGACAGCAGAGATCATGCAGTGGGCGTGGGCGGGAATTGTCGCTTCGGGAAGCGCCACGCTGGAGGCTGCTTATTTCCGGATGCCGTTTGTGCTGGTTTACAAGGTGGCGTGGCCGACGTACCTGGCAGCGCGCGCAGTGGTGAACGTGAATTACCTTGGCATGCCTAACTTGCTTGCAGACAAAGAAGTCGTTCCGGAATTTATTCAGCAACAGGCAAGACCGGGCACGATTGCCAAAGCGATGGGGCCGTTAGTCGAAGATGTACATGCACGCGAGGAAATGATTTCCGCATTTGATGCGATCATCAGCAAATTGGGCGGCGGTGGCGCTAGCGAACATGCGGCGCAAGCGATTCTTGAAGAACTCAAGGAAGGGCAATCCCAAGGTCTCCCCGGCGGACTGCCCTCTTCGAAAGACCATGGCGCGCCAGGAGAGACCGCCGCTCTTTGAACTATGAGATGAAAATTTGGGATATTTCACGAACCCTTTCGAATGACTTCGCTGAATGGCCCGGCGACGAGCCGTTCCATTATCGATTGACGAGAGAGATAGCGAAGGGCCAGATGGTGAATCTGGGCGCGATCTCGATGAGCGTGCACAACGGCACGCACGCTGATGCCCGATTCCATTTCGACCCAAACGGCGAATCGATCGAGAAAGCGCCGCTCGACATTTACCTCGGTCGCGCAACCGTGGTCGATCTCGCGCAAACATTTTTCCGCTCGAAGGAAAAACACCTGATCACTACCGAAGATCTTAAACCGCATGCCGAAGAAATTGCAGCGACCTCGCGGCTTCTCGTAAAGACCGGTCGATGGAGCGACTCCACAATTTTTCCAAATCAAATTCCCGTGATTGCAGCCGACGTCCCGGCATGGCTGCAGAAAAATGGCGTCAAGCTCCTCGGATTGGACCTGCCATCAATGGATGAGATCGATTCGAAATCATTGCAGAACCATCACGCGCTTTCCAGTGCCGGCATTGCAATCGTTGAATCGCTCGATCTCAGCGCTGTCACGCTGGGTATCTATAATTTCGCGGCGCTGCCTCTGAAGATTGCCGGAGCCGACGGCGCGCCCATGCGGGCCGTTCTTTGGCGCGATTGAGACCACATGATTGTCATTCCGAGCGAAGCGCAGCGTAGTCGAGAATGGAGCGGCTCCGCGACATAGACGGGAAGACCGGAGGTTGAGCGAACGGGAAGTGAGCGAATCAAATCTCTGGCTATTGAAATGAGAGATGTCTCCGGCCTTCGCATAAAGCTACGGCTCGGCAGGCGACTGCGTTCGACATGACAAAAGCCCTGCTTGACGACCGGCGCGTGCCTTGGTTTGTCGCCGGCTTAACGATCCTGCTTTTCGCGGTCGCGAATTTGCCGTGGCAGCTCGACGATTACGATCAGGCCAAACAGGCGTTTACTTCCTTCCAGATGATCAAGGAAGGCCGCTGGTTTTATCAGCAAACGCCACATGAGCATGTGGCAACCAAGCCGCCGCTGGTGGGATGGATTTCAGCCGCGTTTTTTGCGATAACGGGCTCGTGGGAGACGGCATGGCGGCTGCCGTCTTTTCTGGCTGCGATTGCGATCGCGATGTTGCTATTTCGTGCAGCGACCTCGGCTTACGGAACGATTGCTGGCCTGATCGCGTTCGGCGCATTTGGATTGAATCTGCTGAGCCCGCGGCTGGCGACGCTCGTGCGCACAGATATGCCGCTCGCGCTGGCAATTTTTCTGATCGGCTTGCTGATCTGGCAAAAAATCCGAGCGGGAACAGAGTGGAGATTGCGAGACCAAATCAACATCTTCGCATTGCTCACAGTCGCAATGTTGATCAAAGGCCCGATTGTTTACGCGTTTCTGCTACCGGGAATCGCGCTGTTTGAATGGCGTTATGGTAGGGCGCGACCGCTGGGCGCACCGCGCTACAGTGCGTGGTCTGGTCCGCCACGGGACGGATTCGCGGTGGCGAACTGGTGGCCATGGATCGCTTCACTGGCGGTCTTCCTCTTGTGGGTGTTTGGCGGGATCTTGTTTACGGCTGGCTTTTTCGATCAAGTCGTGATGCGTGAATTCGTTGCGCGTTTCGGCGAAACGATTCATCGGCCCCAACCGCTTTATTTTTATTTGCCGCATCTGCTGCACAAATTTGCTCCCTGGAGTGTGCTGATGATCGGCGTCGCCATTCTCAATCTCGCGTCGCGGCGATGGCGGATTCGTGCCGCGTTTCGCGAGATGTCGCCTGAAACTTTCTGGCTGCTTTGCTGGAGTTTGGGCGGTCTGATCGCGATGTCGCTGATCCCATCAAAACGCGTGGACAGAATTTTTCCGATCCTGCCGCCGCTCTGTTTGCTTTTGGCGGCGCAGATTGCGAGATGCAATTCCTGTAGCCACGGCTCTGTGAGCCGTCACTCAAATGGCGACGATTTCGATTGGACCGGCCACAGGCCGGTGGCTACAGAACGTAAGGCGACGCACGTTTTGCGATGGAGCGTCATCGCGGTCATGGTCGCCATTTTTTTTACCGGCGGCTACACGCTTTTCAAAATCGTCTCTGGCTATCGCGATTATATCATCGAATGGAACGCTGGCAATCTCGATGCGCTCGTAGCGTCAACAGAGAAGGCGCCAGCTTTGCTCGGCGAGCTTCGAGACGCTGCTCTTTCCAGTTTGAACTCAGGAAAGAAAGAGCAGGGAAGAGACTACGTTTTAATTACGCATTAGTCATTTGCGGATATCGACCCGAAGAATTTCACCACTGCCGTCCGGCGCACGCGACAGGTTCAATGAGACTCCGCATAGGCTCCTTGTGCGGATTGGTGTTCATGGGTCTAACGAAAAAGAGATAAGCCACAGCAGGGTGCCGCGGCAATCTCACTGAGGTTGTATCGCAACGGGGCGGTTGGCTTCATCGATTGGTTAGATGCTGGTCGAATTCTCCGGCGTGTGTCCGACCGTTGAACATCCAGAAGCAATCCTCCTCGTTTATCAGAGAGGGCTCGACGTGGATGGTTGCTACCAAGATAGCCGAAGCTTGCGATTTTCCCATCCAGATGGTCTCGTAAAACGGGATGCCCAGCGTTGAGCAGACCCCATTTCGTGGATACCAAAGCTGGGCATTCTCAAAAGTCCAGTTGGCGGACGGCCCGATGTTCGGATTTGGAAGTGTCATGGCGCAGGCCCCGCTGACCGGGGCGAAGCTGCCTGTGCAAATCCAGACGTTATCCTTTGGCCCTCCCGTCACGTTGACGGTGAGGGCGACACGGAGACCGTCCTGTGCTGTCGGATTCTCGATGATTGTCCCGACAGGGTGGGCCAGCCATGATGGTCTCTGCATCGGCCCTTCAGGAGAGGTGGTGTCATTGCCACCATGAATGAGCCATGGCGGTCCCTCTATCGGCACCGGCGTCATTATCGGCGCATGAGGGCGCTGCTCTCCCCAAGGGGAGGAGCCGGTGTCAGTGCCGTACTGGCCTGTTATTTGCCCCACTATCCCAAGGGCAACGAACCCCGTTATTACTGCTGATTTTATTTTCATGGTGACGGGAGTACCCCAGAATCCGCCGCAAGGGCATCGCGTGTCAATAGAATTGGAAACGAGGCGTTGGATCATTTTGTCGTTGCCGTGCAGAAAGCAAGAGGACAGAATCCACGCATCATGAACCCTCGGAACACAATCATTGCGGGAAGCGCTTTGTCGTGCGCGCCGAAGAAATCCCGACTGCGTTTTTGGAACTGCAAAGGGCGGTACACGAGTTCGCGGCAGATTTGATGACACACCCGGACCCCCTCAAATAGTATTGACACTCTCTGTTTCCGTTTGCCAGAGTTGTCGTCGCGCTAAGTCCGTTGGGCGTCTCCCCCAAGAGCTCTACCTGACCCTCTTCCCGCAGGGTTAACCGTGAGCGAAAGGTTCGCTCGCACAACCAACCGATCAACCAAGTTCATCCGCGAGTGTCTTGTTCTGGAACAGTTTTAGCAACTTCCACCTCGGAAATTCCAAAGA
>QHPG01000274.1 GCA_003219005.1 Verrucomicrobiota bacterium | reverse complement strand
AAATCCAATTCCCCTCCACGCGATCCCACTAAGTGCGAGTGCGAAGAATACCCCACGCATCCACCACGAGATGGCGCGGTATCTCGGCAGAAATGGTGCGACTGCGAAAAAGATCGAAGCGACAGCGACAACTGCATGGGGAACAAAGTCGTGCCAGTTCATCGGCGTGAGACCTAACGAGAAGTAGGCCGAAAAAATCGGCAATGGGTAATGAAAAGGTGAATAATTCGGCCTAATCCACTTGCCTTTTTCGGTCCGATTCTAACAATGCCGAACATGGCCCCAAATTTATCGACAATCTCTTCGGCCCGCAATCCGAAATTGCTCGACCGCGTTCGCGACGTGCTTCGCCGCAAACATTACAGTTTCCGAACCGAGCGAACTTACACCGATTGGATCAAGCGGTTCATCATCTACCACGGCAAGCGTCATCCGAAAGAGATGGCAGAAGCCGAAGTTGGAGAATTTCTCACGCATCTCGCCCGAGATGGGAAGGTGTCGCCATCGACTCAAAATCAAGCACTGAGCGCTTTGCTTTTCCTTTACAAGCAAGTGCTGCAACAGGAGATCGGATGGCTTGAAGGGGTCGAGCGAGCAAAGAAGCCGGTGCGTTTGCCGGTAGTCCTGACTCGCGCGGAGGTCGAGAAGATTCTGCAACATCTCCACGGCACACATCGGGTTATGGCGGAACTTCTTTACGGAAGCGGGTTGCGCTTAATGGAGTGCGTACGTCTGCGAGTAAAGGACATGGACTTCGCCTATGCACACATCCTCGTTCGCGACGGCAAAGGCGGAAAAGACCGACTCACGATGCTGCCGGTCCATTGCGCGCCGCGTTTGCAGCGGCATTTGCAGAAGATAAAAGCACAGCATGAAGAAGATTTGGAAGCAGGTTTCGGCAGTGTCTATCTGCCAAACGCGCTGGAGCGGAAATATCCGAAAGCGGCATGGGAATGGCCATGGCAATTCGTTTTCCCCTCGTCTCGTTTATCTATTGATCCGCGCAGCGGCCGTAGACGCCGGCACCACATAGAGGAAAGTTCTCTACAATTGGCGGTGAAGAGAGCAGTCCGCGCCGCGGGCCTAACCAAGCCGGCAACGTGTCACACACTGCGACATTCGTTTGCGACTCATCTGTTAGAAAATGGGTCCGATATTCGCACGGTGCAGGAGCTCTTGGGCCACAAAGATGTGGGCACGACGATGATTTACACGCATGTGTTGAACCGTCCCGGAATCGGCGTACGGAGTCCGCTCGACTAGACTAGGCTGACACCGGCCGCGGCTCAGCGGATTTCCGGGAGCCAAGCGCCGCGCGAACGAAATTATTTCCGAGTTCCCACATTGGCCCGGGGAATTTGCGGCATTCGGTCAGAACGTCGTCGAGCGCGTTAACGAACATGTCGATTTCTTTTTCGCCAATAATCAGCGGCGGGAGAATTTTCATCACGTCCATGGCGTGACCAGCCACCTGCGTGAGAATGCGATGCTTGCTCAACATTTGGGTTACGATCATTTGCGCAAAAAGCACCTTGTCGATTTTGTGCAACAGCTTCCAAGCCATCTTGAGCTTGAACTCGCTCGGTTCGTGAAATTCGATGCCAATCATCAAGCCTTTGCCGCGAACTTCTTTGATGAATGAGTGTTTTGCGCGTAACGCGTCGATTCTCTCCATCAGGAGCACGCCCATTTTCGCGGCATTTTCGATCAACTTTTCCTGATCGATAATTTCCAGCGCAGCAATACCACACGCCATTGCCAGGTTGTTGCGTCCAAAGGTTGTGGAGTGAACAACGCAACGGTCCATCCGCGAAAATGTTTTTTGGTAAATGTCGCGTCGAGCCACGATTGCGCCGCACGGCACATAACCGCCGCTTAAAGTTTTCGCGAGCGTAATGATGTCGGGCTCCAAATTCCAATGCTGGAAACCGAACATCTTTCCGGTGCGGCCAAGACCGGTCTGCACTTCGTCTGAAACCAAGAGCGTTCCATATTTTCGGCAAAGCTCCTGCGCGCGCGGGAAGAAATCGGTTTTGGATGTCTGACAGCCTTTGCCTTGAACGGTCTCAATGACGAATGCGGCCACGTCGCGTGAACGTAGTTGTCGATCCAACTCTTCGATGTCGTCCAACGGCACGCGTGCATCGAATCCTTCCATTAATGGCCCAAAACCTTCGGTGAAACTTTCGCAGCCCATCAGTGAAAGCGACCCAAGACTCAGTCCGTGGAAGGCGCTCGCTAGGGAAACGACGCGCTTTCTTCCTGTCGCCGCACGCGCAAATTTGAGCGCACCCTCCATCGCTTCCGTGCCGGAGTTGCAAAAGAAAACGGCATCCAGATGCGGCGGCGTCCGCTTGACGATCGCTTCCGCCAACAACCCGCTCAGAAGTGAGCAATCCATCTGCACCATGTTTGGGAGGTCGAGATCGAGCACATCGCGGA
>QHPG01000063.1 GCA_003219005.1 Verrucomicrobiota bacterium | reverse complement strand
CTTCATCAGTTATTACGAGCATAATGAAGTCAGGCGCACGGCGGAACTTGTGGAACGCCTCATGCGCGGCGAGAACGTTGCGCTGATTACAGATGCAGGAACGCCGGGACTGTCCGACCCGGGCTTGCGCCTCATTCGCGAATGCATTCAACGCGAAGTTCCGTTTACGATCATCCCCGGGCCATCATCAATCCTGACTGCTCTTGTCGGTTCCGGATTTTCAACTGGGAAATTTTCTTTCTGTGGATTTCTTCCGGTCAAAAGTGGACAGCGCGAGCGCGAGCTGCGAGCAGCGGCCGATCGCAGTGAAACCACAATCTTTTTTGAGTCGCCCTATCGACTAACCAAAACGCTCGCCGCCTGCATTGATGTGATGCCGGATCGGCAGCTTTGCGTCGCCCGGGAGCTGACAAAGAAATTCGAGGAATTCCGCCGCGGCACCGCCGGCGAGCTCCTCGCACATTACGAAACCCATCCGCCCAAAGGCGAGATCGTGCTCGTGATCTCGGAAAGGTAGGGACGCCGCGCTGCCGCGTCTGGTCGGCGCAGCGCGCCGACCCTACCAGCCCCCTGCGTAACGAAGCGCGGCACGCGACAAATCTCCGCGAATAAACGAAGCGCGATCGCCGTCAAACCCTGCCACCCGAATCAGCTGCACCAGTTGGAAACAAATGCGATCCGAGATTGCTTCTGCCCAAAGTATCAGTTCTTGCAATCTCGAGAGTTTTCTCGTCTCCTCGACCTTTTCTGCCGATGATGTCATGACTCGCTCGCGGTCGCTCCTCAGGCCTTTGGCCGCCGGATTACTTCTGACCGCCGTGCAACTTGTGATGGCGGTCGGTCTGCTGGCGCCGGAAGGGACGCTTTCAGACCGCTACTTGACTCTGATCCAGCATGACAGCTTTTGGTTCATGAACATCGTCGATCGCGGCTATCAAACCATTGTCCCGCCGGTCGATCACAAAGTGATGGAAGTGTCGAATGTTGCATTTTTCCCCGCTTATCCTGTGATTGCTTCCTTATTTCGCTACGGGCTCAACATCGACACCGGCACCGCACTGCTGATCACCGCACAGCTCGCCGCCTGGGGTTTCTGGAGTTATTTCTTCCTGTTTTGCAAGCGCTGGAACATTTCGCGCCCGCTTCAGATTTGTGCCGCATTATTAATCCTCGCCCATCCGGCTGCGTTCTTTCTGGTCGCCGGCTACTCGGAGTCACTGTTTTTGATGGCGCTGCTTGGCTTCATTTACTGGAGCACGACGGAAGGGTGGTCTGCCAAAGTCTGGGCGGCTGCGCACGGTATCGTCATGTCCGCGACGCGGATCGTCGGAATCGTATGTGCTGCTTTTCCTGTGGTGCGCTCGTTTTTTTTGAAAGGATGGAAAGGATTGCGGGAGCCGCGCGCGTGGTTTCGCCATTACGCGTCGGCAATCGGGTTAATGGCTGTGGCGACGCTGGGCGCGCTCTTTTTCTTTATCTACTGCGAGGTCCGCTGGGGAAATTGGAATATGTACATGCTGACGCAGGCGGCTGGTTGGGGGATCATTCCCGATTATTTAGCGGTGCTTAAGCCCTCAAGTTATCGCTGGCTCGTTCCGGCATTGAATGATCCGACCGAAGCAAGCCAACTATCGATGACGCTCGGCGCCGTACTTCTGGTCGGCATCGTTCTTTGCGAACTGCTTCCACCGATTCGACGGCGGGCCGGCCTGCCGGTTCGTGCTGGCATTTATTTCTGTGCGGCCGCGATCTATTATCTCTCAGTCAGCGGAGTGGCCTGCGTCGATATGGAAAGCATGCTCCGCTACGAGTTTTGCGTGCACGCTTTGATCGTGCTGGCGTTTTTGAATTTTCTGCGTCAATTTCGTGCGCCGTCGATGCTCCTTAGGGCGTTCAGCATCGCGGCGGTAGCGTTGCTTAGCGCTGCTGGGTTATGCGTACAGGGCTGGTACGTCTGGAATTTCACCCGGGGCAACTGGGTTGCGTAGTAGAAGATGAAAAAAAAAGTCGCCATTATCGGAGCTGGTCCAGCGGGTTTGACGGCGGGCTATCTTCTTTCCAAGGAAGACGTGGGCGTCGTCGTTCTCGAAGCCGATCCCGTTTACGTCGGGGGTATTTCGCGAACCGTTACTTACAACGGTTTCCATTTCGACATCGGTGGGCACCGTTTTTTTTCCAAATCCAAAGCGGTGGAAGATCTGTGGACGGAAATTTTGCCGAACGACATGCTGGTGCGGGCGCGATCGTCGCGCATTTTTTACGCCGGCAAATTTTTCTCCTACCCGCTGAAACCTTTTGAAGCATTACTGAAGCTTGGCATCATCAGGTCGACCCTTTGCATTCTTTCCTGGTTAAAAGCACGTCTCTTTCCATTGCGTAGTCCGCGCAACTTCGAAGAGTGGGTGAGCAATCAGTTCGGCAAACGTCTCTTCAACACGTTCTTCAAGAGCTATACCGAAAAGGTCTGGGGGATGAACTGCAAAGAAATCTCCGCAGACTGGGCCGCGCAACGCATCAAAGGACTTTCGCTCGGCAGCGCGATCAAGAACGCGCTCGTTCCGCAGCGGTACAACGGTGACCGCAGCAAAGTCATCAAGACGCTCATCCATTCGTTCCGTTATCCGCGGCGAGGCCCGGGCATGATGTGGGAAGCGTGCGCGGAAAAGATGAAAGCGCTGGGCGGCAAGCTTGAAATGGGCAGCAGAGTGACGCGCTGCGCGTATGACGAAGCGAGCGGCAACTGGACTGTCGAATACAAAGACCGTGACGGTCACGTGCAGACAATCGAGGCCGAGCACATCATTTCATCCGCGCCGATGCGCGAACTCGTGCGCGGTTTGTCGCCGGCTATGAGCGAGCGAACAAAGCGCGCAGCTGAAAGTCTCAAATATCGCGACTTCATCACTGTGATGTTGATCTTGAAAGATCGGCAGATGTTCGATGATAACTGGATATACATTCACGATCCGAGCGTAAAGGTCGGGCGCGTGCAAAACTTTCGTTCCTGGTCACCGGAAATGGTGCCCAACCCCGACAAGGTGTGCTACGGCCTCGAATATTTCTGTTTCGAAGGCGATGGACTTTGGGACGCAAGCGACACCGACCTAATCGAACTCGCCCGACGCGAACTGATTCAAATTGGACTCGCCAAGGAAGGCGATTTCATCGATGGCTGCGTGGTTCGTCAAAAGAAAGCCTATCCGGTTTACGACGACGATTACGCGCAGCACGTCGCCACGATTCGGCAGGAACTGGAGACGCGTTATCCCAACCTGCACCTCGTGGGCCGCAACGGCATGCACAAATACAACAATCAGGATCACGCCATGATGACTGCGATGTTGTGTGTAGAAAATATTCTGGCCGATGCGAAGCTCTACGATCTCTGGCAGGTCAACAGCGACGCCGAATATCACGAACAAGGTCCCGCCGCGGCCGAGGAAACAAACGGCAGCGCGCTACGTCTCGTCCCGACCCGCGTAGTCGCCGCCCCCGAGCTCGCGCCGGAGGCGTAATTTCACCGCCCGCTTCGCTCGAGAAGACGGAGACCACGAAGGTTTCAGAAATTCTTGTCTCTGTGACCTCTGTGGCCTCCGCGGTAAAATAAATTGTTTTCCAATTGCTTACGCTTTCGAACCAGCGACATCTCTGCTGGTGGGCAAGCCGTCTTCCATTGGCGGGCAGGAACAGAAGAGATTTCTATCGCCATAGACATTGTCGATGCGCGCGACGGCGGGCCAGAATTTGTGCTCGTGCGTCCAGGGCACGGGGAAGGCTGCTTGTTCGCGCGAGTACGGGCGGTCCCATTTGTCCGACGCGATTTGGCGCGCAGTGTGCGGCGCGTTTTTGAGCAAATTATTTTGGCGATCTTGTTTTCCCGCGGCGATCGCTTCGATTTCCGCGTGGATGGAGATCATCGCGTCGCAAAAACGATCGAGCTCATGTTTCGGTTCACTCTCGGTTGGTTCGATCATCATTGTCCCGGCGACTGGCCAGGAAACGGTCGGCGCGTGAAAGCCGTAATCCATTAAACGCTTGGCCACATCTTCGACTTCGATCCCGGCGCTTTTCCATTGGCGAAGATCGACAATGCATTCATGCGCGACGAGGCCGTGTTTGCCTTTGAAAAGAACCGGAAAGTACGGGTTGAGCCGTTTGGCGATGTAATTGGCGTTTAGAATTGCGACCTCGCTCGCCCGTTTCAATCCCTCCGCGCCCATCATGCGAATGTACATCCAGGTGATGGTCAAAATGCTGGCGCTGCCCCAGGGCGCAGCTGCGATATTGCCGCCTTTCCCTCCGCCGTGGCGATAATTTGATCCGTTGCCGTGCGGCGGTAGTTTCCCGCGCTCTCCCTCGCCGAACAGGATTCGGCCGGTCTCAGGATCGAGAATGAATTCGCGCGGAAGATACGGCGCCAGATGTTTGGCCACGCCGATCGGCCCTACGCCCGGGCCGCCGCCACCGTGCGGGATGCAAAATGTTTTGTGCAAATTCAAATGACAAACGTCGGCGCCATAATCGCCAGGACGACACAGACCGCATTGGGCGTTCATGTTTGCTCCATCCATGAAAACCTGGCCACCGTGCGCGTGCACGATGTCGCAGATTTCGCGGATCGTTGGCTCGAAAACGCCGTGCGTCGAGGGATACGTCACCATGAGCGCGGCGAGATCGCCAGCGTGTTCGTCGGCCTTGGCGCGCAGATCGGCAAGGTCGATGTCGCCATCTTTCAAACACGCAACCGAGACAACCTTGAATCCCGCCATCACCGCGCTGGCAGGGTTGGTCCCATGCGCCGAGGTGGGGATGAGGCATACGTTGCGATGCGCTTCACCGCGCGAGGCATGATATTCACGAATCGCGAGCAGACCTGCGAATTCACCCTGAGAGCCGGCGTTGGGTTGCAATGAAATTGCCGCGAAACCCGTGATCTCAGCAAGCCAGTCTTCCAGTTGCTGACAAATTTCCATGTATCCCGCCGCCTGCTCTGTCGGCGCGAACGGATGCAGCTTGGAAATCTCTGGCCACGAAATCGGAAACATCTCCGCGGTCGCATTGAGTTTCATCGTGCATGAGCCGAGCGGAATCATCGAGGTAGTTAGCGACAGATCGCGCGATTCGAGCTTCTTGAGATAACGCAACATTTCTATCTCGGTGTCGTGCGTGTTGAAGATCGGAGGAGTGAGAAACTCGGAATTGCGGATTGCGGATTGCCGAATGCGGATTGCCGGCTCACCCAGATCGTCATCGGTGAAATCGCGGACTGTCGTGCCGCGAAAGACGGCCATCAGCAACTCGATGTCCCGCGGCGTTGTCGTTTCGTCGAATGAAATGCCCACTGCGCGCGGGCCAAGCGCGCGCATGTTACAGCCCGCTTTTGCCGCGTGCTCCAGAATGACTTCGCTGGATTCAACTTCGACACGAATGGTGTCGAAGAAATTGTCGTGCGTGACTGTGCAGCCAAGAGCGTGCAAACCATCCGCGAGTTGGCTCGTTAGCCTGTGAACGCGCTCGGCGATCGCGCGCAATCCTTTCGGGCCATGATAAACCGCATACATCGACGCAATGACGGCGAGAAGAACCTGCGCCGTGCAAATGTTACTGGTCGCCTTGTCGCGACGGATGTGTTGCTCTCGCGTTTGCAACGCGAGTCGGTACGCCGGCCGGCCTTCGACGTCGTGTGAAACGCCAACGAGCCGCCCGGGCATGTGGCGCTTGAATTGGTCGCGCGTCGCGAAGTAAGCCGCGTGCGGTCCGCCGAACCCAAGTGGAACGCCAAAACGCTGCGTGTTTCCGACCGCAACATCTGCGCCGAATTCACCCGGCGGCTTCAGCAACGTGAGGGCAAGAACGTCCGCGGCAACGACGACAAGCGCGCCGGCATCGTGCGCCTGCTGGACGAAGCGGGAATAATCGTAAATCGCGCCATCGGTCGCTGGATACTGAACGAGTGCGCCAAATACCGTGTCGCCGAATTTGAAACGCGAGTAATCGCCGATTTTGATCTCGATCCCGTGCGGTTTCGCGCGCGTTTGGACAACAGCGATCGTTTGCGGATGACAATTGTCGGCGACAAAAAACGTTTTCCGATTTGGAACGGCTGCGTGACAAAGCGACATCGCTTCCGCTGCGGCCGTGGCTTCGTCCAGCAGCGAGGCGTTCGCAATATCGAGCGCGGCCAGGTCCATGATCATTTGCTGAAAATTCAGAAGCGCCTCGAGCCGGCCTTGCGCGATTTCCGCCTGATACGGCGTATATGCCGTGTACCAGCCGGGATTTTCGAGAATGTTTCGCTGGATAACCGGCGGCGTAATGCAGTCGTGATAGCCGGCGCCGATGAATGAGCGCGCAAGCTTGTTTTTCCCGGAGATCGCGCGGAGTTCGGCGAGTGCTTCGGTTTCCGATTTCGCTTTCGGTAAGCTTAGTTCCCGATCGAGGCGAATATTTTTGGGAACGGCGGCATCGATCAGAGCACCGAGATTTTCATAACCCGCTTCGCGCAACATCGCTCGAACTTCCTCTTCGCTCGCGCCGATATGCCGGCGCGCAAAGGAATCGATGTCGATGGTTTTTTCGCGCGTCTGCATGCGAGAAGACTACGGAACGGAAGATGCGCTTCAAGTTTGTCGGCCCAGGTAGGCGCGATTGACCTCAATCGCCTGGGCGGTTCGGGTGAACCGCCCCTACCATCTGAGGTGAGGGCGTGTTTAACTCTCCAGCGCTGCTTGCGCTGCCGCTAATCGCGCGATCGGAATACGAAACGGACTGCAACTGACGTAATTCAGGCCGAGGCGGTGGCAGAATTTGACGCTGTTAGGTTCGCCGCCGTGCTCGCCGCAAATGCCCAGCTTAATCTCGGGGCGCGTCTTTCGGCCGAGGTCGCGGGTGATTTCCATCAAGCGACCAACGCCTCGCTGATCGATGGATGCGAACGGGTTCGTATCCACAATGTCGAGCTCGGCGTAAGCAGGAAGAAAACTGCCGGAATCGTCCCGGCTCATTCCCAGCGTGGTTTGCGTGAGATCGTTTGTGCCAAAACTGAAGAACTCGGCGTCGCGCGCGATTTGGTCGGCCACGAGCGCAGCGCGCGGGATTTCGATCATCGTGCCGACCAGGTATTTGAATTTTGTTCCTCTTTCTTTTGCAACTTCACCAGCGACGCGACGGACGATATCGATTTGAAGCTTGAGTTCGCGCGGAAATCCAACCAGCGGAATCATGATTTCGGGGTGAACTTTGATTCCCTTTGCCTGGACTTCGGCGGCGGCTTCGAAGATTGCGCGTGCCTGCATTCCGGAAATCTCGGGAAACGTGATTCCGAGCCGGCAACCGCGATGACCCAGCATCGGATTGAACTCATGCAGCTCATGCACGCGCTGCGCGATTTGATCTACGGTAACGCCAAGCTTGTTCGCCAATTCACTTTGTTGGGCATGATCGTGCGGCAAAAATTCATGGAGCGGGGGATCGAGAAAACGGATCGTAGCAGGCAAGCCATTTAGTGCCGTAAAAATGCCGCTGAAATCGCCACGTTGATAGGGAAGCAGTTTTGCCAGCGCTCGCGCTCGCTCGTCCTTTGTACCGGCGAGAATCATCTCTCGCATGGCGTCAATCCGATCGCCTTCGAAGAACATGTGTTCCGTGCGACAGAGCCCAACGCCCTCGGCGCCGAATGCAACTGCGTTTGTCACTTGCTCGGGCGTGTCGGCATTTGCGCGCACACCGAGCGCGCGAAATTCATCCGCCCACTTCATCAACTTTGCGTACTCCTGATAGGTGACGCTCTTTTTCGGATCGAGCGACCGATCCACGAGCACCTGCACAATCTCCGACGGCGCAGTGGCGACTTCGCCGGCAAACACTTCTCCAGCCGTTCCATCGATTGAAATGTAATCGCCGCGGCTTAATGTCGTGCCGTCTGCGCTGAGCGTTCCTTTTTGGTAATCGATTTGGATTCCAGTCGCGCCGCAGACGCACACTTTTCCCATTTGCCGCGCAACCAACGCCGCGTGCGAGGAGACGCCGCCGCGCGACGTGAGAATCCCCTCGGCGGCGATCATGCCACGCAAGTCTTCCGGCGAAGTTTCGATGCGGGCGAGAACGACCTTTTCGCCGCGTTCCGCTCGTCTCACAGCCTCGTCTGCGCTGAAAACAACGCAGCCGCATGCCGCGCCCGGTCCGGCGGGCAAGCCGCTGCCGATCTTTTTTGCCGCGCGCACCGATTGTCGGTCAAAAATTGGCGCCAGAAGATGTGCGAGCGAATCTGCCGGAATACGGCGCACCGCGTCTTTTTTGGTGATTAGCTTCTCGCCGACCATATCGACGGCAATGCGAACGGCCGCGTGGCCGGTGCGCTTGCCGTTGCGAGTTTGCAGAATGTACAGGCGGTTTTCCTCCACGGTGAATTCGAGGTCCTGCATGTCCTTGAAGTGATGCTCTAGGATGCTCCGGACTTTCATCAGCTCCTTGTGCGCGGCGGGCATTTCCTTTGCCAAATCGGCAATGGGATGCGGCGTGCGCACACCGGCAACGACGTCTTCGCCCTGCGCGTTAATAAGGTATTCGCCGTAGAAGACTTTTTCCCCGGTCGCTGGATCGCGCGTAAATGCAACTCCGGTCGCACTCGTCTCTCCCATGTTGCCGAACACCATTGTCTGAACGTTCACCGCCGTTCCCCATTCGTGAGGGATCCCGTATTTTCGCCGATACACGATCGCGCGATCGTTCATCCACGAGCCGAAAACCGCCCCGATTGCGCCCCAAAGCTGTTCGTTCGGATCTTGGGGAAACGATTTTCCGGTGCGCTCCTTGATCAACGCTTTGAACCGTTTCACGAGCTGTTTCAAATCGGCGACGGTTAATCGCACGTCTGGGAAATCGTGCTTGCCATAGCGTTCGTCCTTCAGGTGTTCGATTACGGTCTCGAAAGGCTCGTGATCTTCGCCTGGCCGTTTTTGGACGCCCATCACCACGTCACCGTACATCTGGAGAAATCGCCGATACGAATCCCACGCGAACCGCGCGTTCTTCGTTTTCTTCGCGACGATCTCAACGACCTCATCGTTCATCCCGAGGTTGAGGATTGTGTCCATCATTCCGGGCATGGAATCGCGCGCGCCTGAGCGCACCGAGACCAGCAGCGGCCGTTCTTTGTCGCCGAATTTTTTACCCGTGGATTTTTCGACTTTGGCCATCGCCGCGGAAACCTCGGCTTCCAATTGCGGCGGGTAAGTGCGGTTGTGATCGTAAAAATAACTGCATACCTCCGTCGTGAGTGTGAATCCCGGCGGCACAGGCAGACCGATTCGCGTCATTTCATGGAGGTTTGCGCCTTTGCCACCCAGCAGCGGTTTCATGCTGCCAGCGCCGTCTGCGTGACCGTCACCGAAGTAATAAACGTACCGAGGCGATTTCTTGCTGTTTCTCCGAACTGCCGCACGCCGACGCGACTTCGATTTTGTTCTCGTGCGAAGAATTCTTTTTCGTGTGCGGTATTTTTGCTTCGTAACCATGGTGCAGGAGCCCAGAAGATCGTAAATGGGGCGAAGCGCCAAAGTAATTTCGGGCGTCGCGATGTCAACGCGTGGCGGCAGGATCGACGCGCTGCGCCGCCTCCCGAAAACTTTCGGGACAGCGCGGCGTCCGCGTCGAGTCCGCGCCGTAATTAAGCCGGCGCAGTTTCGCCGTTGGTCAGAACTTCAGCTATCGTCGCCGTAAAGTCCTCGACGCCGGTACTAGGCACGATAATGCTGTTGCGGCGGCCATGAGCTTCCTCGGTGATGCGCAAGAATCTCCCGCGATCGTTCTCACGGAGTTCCACGTAGAAATGCTTGCGCTCGATTTGCAGTTCTCTCGCCTCGATGATGTTATCCATTTTTACCTAAGGCCGCCGACTCTACCGCATCCGGTTTAGGCAATGGAAGCAAAATCTGCAGGTCTTGCGCAAATTTCTGAGGATTCGTTGGGGCCTTTGTGATGAAGGATTAGCGCCTCGAAGCGCTTCCTCTCCTCCGATGCCACAGGTTGCGGTGCTGGCCGCTCAATCTAGAATCTCGTGCGCCTAGCTACTTGAATCCTGATCGGAATCGAATCGTACTGCGTTGTTTTTAACAAGTAGCTGGGCTCGAACATGTCGCGATCAATCGACCCAAGCTCCTACGAACCGCCTGAAGGCGAACGCCCGGTGGTTACGCCGCCCGTCGAATTGAAGCGCCGGCCGCATGATCCTTACGCAGCTTTCCGGTTCGGCGGCTTCACGCTATTCACAGCCGGTAATTTACTGTCGATCACGGGCCGTCTGATGTTGGCCGTGGCCGTTGAATGGGAGATTTACGCACGCACGCATTCTGCGACTGCGCTTGGCCTGGTTGGATTGGTCATTGCAGTGCCAGTCGTTGCGTTGTCGCTGCCCGCGGGACATCTGGCCGATCGAATCAGCCGGAAGCGAATTATTCTTGTCTCGCAGATTTTTAGCGCACTGATGTCCGTCGCGCTGGCGATCGTGTCGTGGAAACATCTCTCCATTCCTTCAATTGCGCCGTTGCGTGGAGCTAATGGCGCACTGGCCGCAATAGCTGCGATCTTCGAGCGCCATCACCCTATCTTTCATTTCGATGACGCGTCAGTCCCGTTGATTTATCTGCTTCTTTTTATCGGAGCGGTCGCCCGCACATTTAATTGGGCGGCGCGTAGTTCATTTTTCCCAACGCTGGTTTCGCGCGATGCGTTCGCCAATGCAGTCACTTGGAACAACAGCGTTTTTCAAATTGGATCAGTAGTCGGCCCGGCCGTCAGCGGATTGCTGGTGGCATTCGTCGGGTTTCCAGTTGTTTATCTGCTCGATGCCGTCTGCGCGTTTTTCTTTTTCCTTCTGGTTGCTCTAATCCGCCGCAGCACCCAAAAGCGAGGGCAGACCGAGACGAGCACTTGGAAAAGTCTCGTCGCGGGAGTCCGGTTCGTGGTTCGCAGAAAGGTGATCCTGGCAACAATTACCTTGGATCTGTTCGCGGTCCTGCTCGGCGGCGCGACGGCATTGATGCCGATCTTTGCCGATCAAATCCTACACGTTGGACCTGTTGGTCTCGGATGGATGCGAGCCGCTCCGGCCATCGGCGCTTTCGCAATGGCGCTGGTCGTGGCGCATCTGCCGCCGATGGGAGGAGCGGGCAAAACTTTGATGTGGTGTGTCACCGGATTTGGCATTGCGACTATTCTTTTCGGATTATCCAAAATATTTTGGTTATCGCTTGGCTTGTTATTTTTTGTCGGCGCATTCGACAGCGTGAGCGTGATCATCCGCGGGTCGATCGTGCAACTGGTCACGCCGGATGAAATGCGCGGGCGTGTTTCGTCGGTGAACAATATTTTCATCGGCACATCGAACGAATTCGGCGCGCTCGAATCTGGGTTGACGGCAGCGCTGTTTGGTCCGGTGATTTCGGTCGTCGCGGGCGGCATCGGAACGATCCTGGTCGTGCTCGGCGTTGCGTGGCGTTGGCCCGAAACACGCCGGATTGGAGCGTTGGACAGGACTCTACGTTAGACGTGGCTAACCCGCGCTTAACCGTTAGCAACTAAACAGCCGATTTGACTCGGAGGAACGATCCTGATTTAGGAATAAATGATGAAAGAACGTATCCGCTTTTGTCTGGTGACCGTGACCGCTTTTGTGGCGCTGAACTTGAGCGTGGGAAACGTAGGAGCGGCTGACTCCTCAAGCCCGCAGCAGGTGTTCGATTCAATGCGTGAAAGCTTCAAGGCCGACAAGGCAAAAGGGGTGCACGCGCGCTATCAATGGGAACTCAGCGGGCCGCAGGGTGGCCAATGGTGGATCGACGTGAACGATGG
>QHPG01000266.1 GCA_003219005.1 Verrucomicrobiota bacterium | reverse complement strand
GCCAGTACAAAGTGCGGCTTGTAGTTGGCTTAACTGCAGGACGGCGCAGCGCGCCGTTCCTACCACAAGCGCAATGCAAATCCAGCTTGCCTCTGAAAAGTCCGACCTCTAAAACGAGGTCATGCCTATCGAAACCTTAAAACGTCATTGGTGGGTTCCGGTGATACGGGGTATCGCTGCAATCGTCTTTGGAGTAATCGCGTTTACGCATCCAGTTATGGCTGCCGCGACACTGGTGCTGTTCTTTGGAGCCTGGGTCTTGGTGGACGGTGTTTTTCGCGTTGTAGGCGCGATCGGGCACCGTGGTTCTGACCCGGATTGGGGATTCAATCTGATCATCGGGGTTCTTGGGATCATCATTGGTTTTCTCACGTTTCATTCCCCCAGGATTACCGCGCTGGCCCTCATTATTTACATCGCGGCCTGGGCGTTAATGATTGGTGCAACAGAAATTGCGGTGGCAATCAAGCTGCGCCGGGAAATCAAAGGCGAATGGTTTCTCATCCTTATGGGCCTAGCCTCAATAGTCTTCGCGGCTCTCCTCTTATGGAATCCGCTGGCAGGCGCGGCGGCGCTGATCTGGATTATGGCGTGGTACGCCGTGATATTTGGTGTTCTGGCGATCATTTTTGGCTTTCGCTTGCGCAGCTTGCCGGCATTTGCTGCGCATTAGTCAGTAGAACGCCTCTTCTCACTTTTGCTCTTCTTCGTAAGCCAACGAGCTCACGCGGCTGATTTGTCCTTCTCATCCAAGGAATTTCTTCGAGCAAGATTTTTTTGCGCGACCAAACTCCGGCGGCAACGGTTTGTTGAAGAAAATGCGTCTTGGTGCGATTGATGGTGCGATTACTATACGGCGCTGCAATATGACCGGTCCGATCTTACGCGTCGAATCCGCGACGGCGAAGAAATGCCGACCCCTTCCAAGGATCCCCACCCTATGAAGAAAGCTCCCCTTGTTACAAAGGCGCGACCACGGAAGCGTTCGCAAGCTAACGGAAGTGAACTCGATACCAGGCAATTGCTTGCGGCATTAATGGCTTTCAAACGCGGTGATTTTTCCGCGCGCCTTCCGGACGATTGGACCGGAGTGTCGGGCAAGATCGCCGACACGTTTAACGCGGTGATCGAAACCAACGAGCGCCTGACGCAGGAATTGGAACGGATCGTGCATGAGGTTGGAAAAGCAGGCCGAATCACACAGCGGGCATCGCTGAACAACGTGTCCTACGCTTGGGCCGATGCCATCGGCTGCGTCAATGTTTTGATCGAGGATCTGGTCCGTCC
>QHPG01000265.1 GCA_003219005.1 Verrucomicrobiota bacterium | reverse complement strand
TCACGACCGCAGTGGCGAACGGCAACTTGACCAAGAAAATCACAGTCGATGTGAAAGGTGAGTTTCTTGAACTGAAAGACACGGTCAACGTGATGCTGGATCAGCTTCGGTCGTTTGCCTCAGAGGTAACGCGCGTGGCGCGGGAAGTAGGGTCTGAAGGAATTCTCGGCGGACAAGCTCGCGTGGAAGGGGTGTCCGGTACGTGGAAGGATCTGACTGATTCGGTTAATTTCATGGCGCGCAATCTGACCGGACAGGTGCGCAATATTGCCGCCGTCACGACTGGTGTTGCGAGGGGGGACCTGTCGAAGAAGATCACAGTCGATGTGAAGGGTGAAATCCTCGAGCTGAAAGACACGATCAATACGATGGTCGATCAGCTCAGTTCGTTTGCATCGGAAGTGACACGAGTGGCGCGCGAGGTAGGCACCGAAGGAAAACTGGGTGGGCAGGCCAAGGTCAAGGGCGTCGCAGGCACATGGAAGGATCTCACCGACAGCGTCAATTTCATGGCCGGCAACCTAACTGGCCAGGTGAGAAACATTGCTGAGGTAACGACCGCAGTCGCGAATGGCGACCTTTCAAAGAAAATCACAGTCGACGTAAAAGGCGAGATTTCAGAGCTAAAAAACACCATCAACACGATGGTCGACCAGCTCAGTTCGTTCGCGGCGGAGGTGACCCGCGTCGCTCGTGAAGTCGGCACAGAAGGCAGGCTTGGCGGCCAGGCGGACGTGCGGGGCGTGGCCGGCACGTGGAAGGACCTGACCGACTCAGTGAACTCGATGGCGTCCAACCTGACGGGCCAGGTGCGCAACATTGCCGACGTCACAACCGCCGTGGCCAAGGGTGATTTGTCCAGAAAGATCACCGTGGACGTACAAGGCGAAATTCTCCA
>QHPG01000062.1 GCA_003219005.1 Verrucomicrobiota bacterium | reverse complement strand
TGCTTCATTTCGCGGTGCTCACAACCGCGATGCCCCATGGGCCGTCGCCGACTTTGATCCGGCGTAGTTCTTTGCGCGATTTCAGATCGACAACGGAGACGTCGTTTGAGGCGCCGTTTGCGGTGTAAAGCTTGGAACCGCTGGGATCGAGTGCGATTCCCCAGGCTCGATTTCCGACGGGAATTGTTGTCGCAACTGCGTTCTTTTCCGTGTCGATGATCGCAACTGCATTTCCGCGTCCCGTTGAGACGTAGAGCTCCTTTCCGTCTTTGGAAATCGCCGTGCCCATCGGCAGCGAGCCCGTTGGCAATTGGATTTTGGACAATAGCTTGTGCGACTTCGCGTCGATCTCGGCAACGTAAACCCCGTTTTCACTGGCGACGTAAGCGCGCGAGCCATCCGGTAGAAATACAACGGAACGCGGCCGCCCTCCGGTCTCGATTTTTGCTATGACTCGCTGCGCATCAGGATCGATCGCGAACACCTCACCTTTTTCCTCGCAGGTCACATACACTTCGCCGTTGCTCGGATTCACCCCCACGCCCTCCGGTTCCTCGGACACTTTGATTTGCCCGCGAGATTGTCCTGAATCGAGATTGATAGTCGAAGCGCTGGCATCGTCTTCGTTGGCGATGAACGCGAATTTCCCATTTCTGCTGATCGCGAATTGCTCAGGGTCAGATCCGACATGCCAGCGATCGATTAACTTGCGCGCTGCCACATCGATCACACCAAGGCCATCAGCAGTCTTGTCAGCGGGCGCGCGATTTTCATCCACGCCGGGCGCCATTCGCGGCGAACCGCTCAAGGTCACAAAAAGGCGCTTGCCGTCCGGCGTCGCGTGAATTCCACGCGGCCGCTTGCCTACCGGAACTGTCGCAATTACGGCATCCGTCGAACCGTCAATCACGGTCACGTCACCGGAGCGTTCGTTGCTGACGAACACGAGGTAGTTTGGCGCTTCCGCGCAAATGACGGACGCGACGCACAGCGCGCCGAAGGTTGCTGCTACAAGACGGCCCATTCTGAGGCGTATATCGCAAGCGGTCGGTAAGCAAGTCATCCGCCAAACTTTAGTATTGGACGTTGAGCGTTGGGCGTTGGACGTTTTCTGCCGTGATATCGCACGACAAGCTTTTCATTCCCGGTCCCGTTGAAGTGTCAGAGAAAACGTGGGCAGCATTCACGCGTCCGCTGATCGGGCACCGCAGCGAAGATTTCAAAAATCTTTACAGCGCGATTCATCCGGGGCTTCAGAGAGTGTTCGGAACAAAACAGCCGGTGTTCCTTTCCACTTCCTCGGCGTGGGGCGTGATGGAAGCTTCAATCCGGAACCTGGCCGATCGCGGCGTGCTTTGCTGCATGTGCGGAGCGTTCTCAGACAAGTGGTTCGATGTTGCCAAGCGCTGCGGAAAAAACGCGGAGCCGCTCCAAGTCGATTGGGGAAAACACATCGACCCGAAGGATGTCGATCGGCAGTTGGCGACCGGCAAATTCGACACCGTCACATTGACCCACAGTGAAACGTCGACCGGTGTCATGAATCCGCTCCCGGAAATTTGCTGCGTCCTCGCGAAGTATCCTGATGTCGCGCTGATAGTCGATACCGTGTCCTCATTTTCGGCGATGAAAATCGACATGGACGCGCTCGGAATTGACCTGATGCTCACGGGCGCGCAAAAAGCGCTGGCGCTGCCGCCGGGTTTTTCGTTGTTCGCCGTTTCCGAAAAAGGGTTCGCGCGCGCGGAAAAGATTCCGAACCGCGGATTTTATTTCGATTTCCTGGAGTTCAGAAAAGAGCAGGCGCAATGGATGACGCCAAGCACGCCCAGCATCGGACACATCCATGCGCTGCAATTCAAGCTCGATGAGATTTTCGAAGAAGGTTTGAAGGAGCGTTTCGCTCGACACGCGCGCACGAACGCGCTGGTACACGATTGGGTGCGCAGTGCCGGATTCGACTTTTTCGCCGAGGAAGGGTTCCGCTCGAAAACGCTCACTTGCGTCAAGAACAACAAAGGCATCGACGTGCTGGAGTTCGCAAGGAAACTTCGGGAGAAGCATCATCTGGTGATTGATCCGGGGTACGGGAAGATTCGGGGCAAGACTTTTCGCCTTTCAAATATGGGAGATGAAACGGAGGAAACCGTCTCGCATTTGCTGGCGTGTCTCGACGACGTTTTGTAGGGAAGCTGTCAGTTTCCCCTACAAAGCATTCCGCGCCATACCATGCACGTCATTATGCCAGTAATTGAAGCTTCCAAATTGACCAAGGTCTATCGCACCTATCGCAAAGAGCGCGGGCTCTGGGGTTCGGTCAAAGGCCTGTTAAAGCGGCGCTACGATGAGACGCGAGCGGCGGATGAAGTCTCGTTTCAGATTGAGGAAGGCGAGTTTGTCGGATTCCTTGGCCCCAACGGCGCCGGGAAAACTACCGTACTCAAAATGCTTTCGGGGTTGCTGAATCCAACGTCGGGGGACGCGCGCGTCCTCGGTTTTGTTCCCTGGGAAAGACGCAACGAGATGAAGCGCCAGTTCAGTTTGCTCATGGGACAAAAGAATGCGCTTTGGTGGGACCTGCCCGCGCAAGAATCGCTGGAGCTCAACCGCGCGATCTACGGGATCGACCGCAACCGGTTCGAAAAAGTCGTCGATGGATTATCAGATCTTTTGGAAGTGCGAGACAAAATGAACGTGATGGTGCGCGAACTTTCCCTGGGCGAGCGAATGAAAATGGAACTGATCGCTGCGCTCATTCACCAGCCGCGTGTGCTTTTTCTCGATGAGCCGACAATCGGACTGGATGTGGTGAGTCAAAAACGGGTGCGGGAGTTTCTGCGCATCTACAATGAGGAACATCACATCGTCACACTGCTGACCAGCCATTACATGCAGGACATCGAGGAGCTGTGCCATAGGGTTCTGGTGATCGATCACGGCAAAATCTTTTTCGACGGGCCGCTGGCAGAAATCGTCGATCGCTTTTCAGGATATAAAATCCTGAGTCTTACCTTTGAAAAAGAGGCAACGCGCGATCTTTCTCGCTTCGGCGAGGTGACTGAACAAACGCCGGTTTCGGTGCAGCTAAAAGTCCCGCGCGCAAAAGTCACGGAAACCTGCCGGGAACTACTCGAAGCATGTGACGTTAGCGACATCAACGTGCAGGAAGTGCCTGTGGAAGAAGTGATCCGCCAGCTCTTCGGCGAACGACACGAGATCCATCGCGGAGCCGAGATCGGCGCCGCAGCAGCCGCGCCCGTCGCTTAGCGCCGGCTCCGCATCTTTGTCATTCTGAGCCCTTCGGCTTCGTTCAGGGCAGGCTTCGCGAAGAATCTTAGATCATTTCCTGCGATGCGCTTACTAGACGAAAGTCAGAGATGTTTCGCTTCGCTCAACATGACAGGGCAAAACTCGGCAGGATGCTTTTTTCCATGGCATCTGCAAAAGTTGGATACCGGGGCGTCCAACCCAACTCACGCAGCTTTGCATTGCTGACACGCTTATTACTGTCCCCGCGCTTACTTTGTTGCTTTGCTTTTCCGATTGGCGGCAACGGGCGATTCAGCTTGTGCGCGAGCCAGCGGTAGCATTCGCTTTGCAGAATCGGCTGATCATCAACAACGTTGTAAATTTGAGCGCCCGTCGCTTCTTGATTCACTAAAAGGAAGAGCGCAGCCGCGATATCGTCTCGATGCACCTGGTTGACGAACCGATCGTTCTCCGGATCAATGATTGCCGCGCCTGACAGGAATTTGTTCAACAAAGCAGATCGTCCCTGTCCATAGATTCCAGCGAGCCGCGCGACGATGCCGCCCCGATGGAGCACCAGCCTTTCGGCCTCAAGAAGTATCCGGCTCGTCTCGCGCATCGGTTTTGTCTCGCTCTCTTCTGTGAGCCACGAGCCATCGCGTTGCGCGTACACACTCGTGCTGCTCGTAAAGAGAAGTTTTGATCCGGGAAACGTTTCAAGGAGATTGCGTGCGCCGTCCAAGTAAACTTGACGATAAATTTCGGCATCGCCGCCGCGCGAGCTCGCGCAGTGTATCACTGCGTCGAATAATCCTGTGCATTCAGCTACCTGAGCGCGTTGCGAGAGATCGCCCCCGCGCACTGGATATGGCTTTGCTGCAAGACCTGCTGCGGATGTTGCAGAACGCGTCCAGCCTTCCACCGCCCAGCCTGTGGCATGGAATAGATCGGCTGCCGCTTGCCCAACATAACCACACCCAGCGATCAAAATCCGCGGCATCGCTTAAGATGCTCAGGTTGCCGCACCGGCGATTTCAATTTCTTCGAAGATATTTTTTTGGAAGACGCGCACTTGTTTTAGACGAATGAGCTCCAGGAGCGCGAGAAACGTCACCACTACTTCCACGCGCGACACGACAGCCCCAAACAAATCAGAAAAACGGATCCGAGTGCCGCTCGCAACGCGCTGCAGAATCGCGTCGATCTTCTCGGAAACACTAAACCGCTCACCGAAAATCTCCTGCACCTCATGTTGGGTCTCGATCCTTTTGATTACCGTTTGGAACGCGTTGATCAGTTGAAAAATTCCAACTTCACCCAGGCGCAGCGGCTCCTGAATGGCTAACGACGATGCAGCTTCTCGCGGGAAAATCCTCTCTTGCTCCAGCTCGCGCAAATGGAGTTCGGCTGCTGCTTCTTTGAATTTTTTATACTCAATCAATTGCCGGATTAACTCCCAGCGGGGATCCTCTTCTCCGGCGTCTTCTTCGGGCGGCTGCTGGTCGAGCGGCAACAAGCTGCGGCTTTTCAGGTAAATGAGGTTTGCGGCCATCACGATAAATTCACCGGCCAGTTCGATATTTAGCTCTTTAAACGCTTGAAGATACTCGAGGTACTGGCTGGTGATGCGTTCAAGAGAAATGTCGTAGATCTCGATCTCATCCTGTTTGATCAGGTAAAGGAGCAGATCCAGGGGCCCTTCGAAAACCTCCAGCTTAACTTTGTAATCGGTCTCCATGTGTCGCGCCCGATTTTAGACGGCCGCAGATTAAAGTAAATCGTGCGGTCAAAACGAGCGCGTTGCAAAGCACGCACTCGGGTCGCGCGAGAGAGCGCCCCGTTAGGCGGGAATTTTTCGATGGATCCAAACGCTGTTCACGAGGCCGAGGCCAAACATGATCATTAGCACAAAAGAACCGCTGTAACTGATCAAGGGCAGCGGCACACCAGTAATGGGCAGCAACGCGATTGTCATTCCCATGTTTTGGAAAATGTGCGTGAAGATAAGAGCGGTGATCCCCACAACCAGAAGCAGGCCCAATTGATCACCGGCAAGAAATGCAACAAAAAGACACGTCATCAAAAGCAGGGCGAATCCACCAATCAGAAGTATTCCGCCGACAAATCCCCATTGTTCGCCAATGGCGGAGAAGATGTAGTCGTTGTGCACAGCAGTAGCGGGCAGGAAGCCGAGCTCAATCTGCGTGTTTGCCGCTTTAAATCCCTTGCCCGACCAGCCGCCTGAGCCGATCGCGATGAGAGATTGATTAATCGCCCATGCAGAACCTTGTTTGTCAATGTCAGGGTGCGTGAAGGCGGTGATCCGCTGTTGCTGATACGGCTTGAGTCCGAAATTGATCGCGATCGGAATAAAAGCGATTGCGATTAGAATGACGCAAATCAGATAGCGCAACGGCAGACCGCCGACGAACCACAGGGCGAGGAGCACCGGAATCCAAATGATGACCTCGCCCAGATCGGGTTGCATCAGGATGAGCAGGCATGGCGCGCCCGCAATCGCTCCGGAGAGCAGCAACCGCAGCATCGGATGCATCTCGCGAAATTGAGTCAAGAATATCGCCAAAACCATTATCCCGGCGACAACCGCAAGCTGCGCGGGTTGAAAATTGATCGGCCCCAAATGCAGCCAGCTACGTGCCCCATATACCTTCGTGCCGATGAACTTCGTCAGGATGAGAAACACGATACCCGCCAGGTACATCGGCAACGCGCCCCAGCGGATCCAGCGGTAGTGAATCAAACTGGTCGCCATGAACGCAAAGACACCGACAGCCACCCAATTCGCCTGCTTTCGCCAGAAATCCGCTGCGTACGGATCAGTGCGCGAGGAAGTCGCGCTGTAAATTGCTACAACCCCAAAGATGGCGAGCGCGAGCATCGTCACCAAAAGCAGCCAGTTTTGACCGAGCAATTTTCGCAGAAAGGGCGTCATGCTGTGTGATCCGTTGAAGCTTCCGGCGCTTTCACCAGTAAATTAGGACGATTATACACGAGTTGCGATCCTGGCAAAATGTCCGAGGTCCTACGATGAAGGACCGCCAGCCAGCCAAGCTGCATTTTGGCATTGAAAGTTTGGGTCTTTAGCTTCTCGGCAACACCATAATTATTTGTCGATGAGTGGCTTACAAACAATTTCGCCCAAAGATTGGCGCTTTGCTTGTCACGAGATTTCGCGACCGTTAAATTAGTCTCTCACTTTCTCGTTTTTGGAAAGGGGTTAGAATGGCCAAGAAGAAGAAAAAGACCAAACGGAAGCTCGCTTACCCAAAGCTGCCGATGCAGCGGCACTTGAATTTGTGTCATGAAGGAACGCATTTTGATCTGCGCCCAATGTTCAACGACTTGAATAAACGATATTTTCGCGGGCGTCTTCGCGGCTACAACGTGATGTGGGGTCGCAGGCGCAAGCATCGACCAAGAGAAAATTTTATCTTTGGCACAATTCAGGAGGAAGACCGGGTTATTCGGATCAATCCTGCGCTAGACCAGCCATTCGTGCCGCCTTGGTTTTTGCGCTATGTGCTCTATCACGAGATGCTGCATTCGGTAGTGCCGGATGAAACGTTATCGCCTAACCGCCGGCGAGTTCACACTGAAGAATTCAACCGCCGCGAGCGCGAATTTCGACATTATCGCAGGGCGCGCCGCTGGGAAGAAGAGAATCTGTCGCGTTTTCTACGCTGAAGCGCGCCTTTAGGGCGTTTGAGTAACCGGCGCTGGGAAGGATCTCTCAGACGGCGACGGCGTCGTCGCTACGTTCTTTTTGATGAGGTACCAAAGCGTTGTCGCGAGTAGGAGAGAGATCAACTTCGCGCGCCAGTTTTTCAGAATCAGGCTCTTCATATTTGCTGTGCAATAAAATTTCCGCGATCCGTTGGCGGAATGTTTCCGGTGTGAAATTGCGCTCGATTCGCCGCCGGTGGCAAATGGAAATACCGCCCGTCTCTTCGGAAACGACCACGGCCACCGCATCCGATTCCTCGGTTATGCCCAGCCCTGCGCGATGACGTAATCCCAGACTGCGATCCAGTGTTTCGCGCTGACTCACAGGAAAAATGCAGGCCGCAGCTGCAATTCGTCCGTTGCGAATTATCACTCCGCCATCGTGCAGCGCAGCCTTTGGATGAAAGATGGTGAGGATCAACTCGACAGAAAACTCGCCGTCAATTATCACGCCTGTTTCTTCGTAAACGCGGATCGATGTGTCGCGCTCGATAGCTATAAGCGCGCCGAATTGTTTGTTTGCCAGTTGAGTCACCGCCTCCGCCAGATCATGGACGGTTTCTCGTTTCTCGCTCGTCAGCGAGAAAATCGGGTGCCCGCCCAGCGCAGCCAGGCCACGGCGGAGCTCCGGCTGAAAAATGACGAGTAATGCAACTGCGAGGAAAACCGAGAAGCTTCGCACGATCCAGCCGATCACAACTAAATTCAGTAGCGTCGAAATTAACGTCAGCGTCAAAAAGACGATCGCCAGACCAGTGAGCACTTTCGCACCCCGCGTCCCGCGAAAGTAGAGGTAGCCGTAATAGATGGCGACGCTGAGCAAAAGAATTTCGACCAGACTGCGCCAGCCCCTGAACCAGAGATCAATGAGTTGATGAATCATTCTGTCCTCCCAAGGATCGCCTCCGTGACGCGCAATGCGCTCACACTTTCTTTGACATCGTGAACCCGGAACACGTCTGCGCCGCCAGCGCGCAAGAGCGAAGTCAACGCGACCGAAGGCGCGAGCCGATCCTTCATTTCTGCCGAGTTAGCTAGCTTTCCCAGAAACGATTTGCGGGAAACACCGATCACGAGTGGTCGCTCATGCGCGCGCAGCCGTTCAAGCTGCGCGAGCAATTCCAGATTGTGATCGAGCGTTTTGCCGAAACCAATGCCCGGATCAAACGCAATCGCCATAGGATCAATATTACAACCTATGGCGCGTGCATATTGTTGTCGAAAAAAATCCGAAACTTCTGAAACAACATCTTCATATTGCGGCTGGTTCTGCATCGTCCGAGGAGTTCCTTGCATATGCATGATGATGAAAGCGGATTTCGTTTCTGCAATCAGCGGCAGCATATCTTCGTTCCCGCGCCCGCCGGTGATGTCGTTCACAATCGAAGCGCCCGCCCGAATCCCCGCCCGCGCCACCTTAGCTTTCGATGTGTCGATGGAAAGCGGAACATCGATCTTCGCTCGTAATTTTTCGATCACTGGAATGACGCGGCGTAATTCCTCCCCGGCGGCAACAGGTTCAGCCCCGGGTCGTGTCGATTCCCCACCGATATCGATGATGTCTGCTCCTTCTGCGGCCATTCTCACGCCGTGTTCTATTGCTTTTTCCAGCGAAAAAAAATTTCCGCCGTCGGAAAACGAATCGGGGGTCACATTCAACACGCCCATGATTAAGCCCTGCCGGGAGACGTTGAAAACGCGCTCGCTGATTTTCCAGATTCTTTCGCGCATCACGATTGAGACTACCGCAACTGCGCGATTATTCGAACTGTAGCAGGCATTCGGCGGTCATAGACCGCCGCTACAGTTTATTTCTTGCGTGAATAGCGCCCCATCAATTCGCCCTGCGCAATTACATGGCCTTTCATCGCCGCATCGAGCTGGCCTCGCTTAGCGCCGAAGGGTAAATCCAGCTCGCGATCGAGCGCGAAAATCTTGAAGTAATATCGATGCGTGCCAGAGGGCGGACACGGTCCGCCATAGCCGGATTTGCCGAAGTCGTTTGTGCCCTGCACTCCTTTTGGCGTGCTTCCCTCCGCGATGGTACTGGTTTGCGTGGAGATGTTCCAAACCGGCCAATGCGTGAAGAGTCCGCTCGGCGCGTCCGGATCATCGACGATCAAGACAAGGCTTTTCGCTTCAGAAGGAATATCCGCAATCTGCAAAGGCGGGCTGGTGTTGGCGCCGTCGCATGAGAATTTCGATGGAATGTTCCCACCTTCCTGAAAAGCCGGACTTGTGATCTTCATCTTAGCTTCTCCTGCAGCGAATGAGGCGACGATCGCTATCGCTGCCACGAAAATCGCCGATGCACCGGCAATAATTGTTTTTCGCATCGTTAGACCTCCGATTGAAATCGCGTTAAGTCAGTGAACCTAACCAGAATATTTCGCCCAAATGACTGCAAACGGATGTAAAATTCGCGAA
>QHPG01000264.1 GCA_003219005.1 Verrucomicrobiota bacterium | reverse complement strand
CCGCTGGCAACGGGTTCCAAACGTGATGCGCGCAAAAGTAAACGCCGCCAATCAGGACCACGATCACGGTAACAGAAAGCAGAACTTTTCGAAGCATTGCCCACTGATTCGCAACTAAACCCAGAGATCTTTCAGAAGTTCGCGAGCTACTTCGATTTTTGAATGAGCTCCCGCAGTCGATTCAAAGGAATGTCTCCTAAGCCGCCAACACGGTCTCCCGTGAATGAGCATGAATATCGAAATGTCGCTGACGAACCCGTGAAAAAGATGATCTGCCCATCGCCATACGTCGTATTTTCCCGAATGTGCTGATTTCCATGAGGAAATTCGTCGCCGACCTTGTAATAAAACGCGGTGCCTGGCTTTTGTTTCAGAATCTCAGAGATGATGCACTTAAGTGTCGAATCGGACTTCTGATATTTCCCAATCGCAATCACGCTCGCTGTCTGAATTTGTTTTTCGACCGGCCAGTCGTGGAAGTTATTGAACTCTTCCGGCGCCATAATCTCGGACGAGGCGAATTCGTGCGGAGCTGTTCGGAGCCAACGCTGTGTGACGAACGAAGGAAAAAGAAGCGCTAAGGCATAGAACATTAGCTGCGCTGCAGTGATGATCGCCAACGCCCAGACCGCAATCGTGAGCCTGTTGATTGAGCGTGCTGTCTGATTGTTTAGCGGTGATTCGTCCACGGTGTTAATCCATTGGCGGACAGGAACAGAACAGATTTCGATCGCCGTAGACGTTGTCGATCCGCGCGACCGACGGCCAGAATTTGTGTTCGCGGGTCCAGGGCGCGGGAAACGCCGCTTGCTCGCGTGAGTAGGGCCGGTCCCATTTTTCGGAAGCGATCTGCCGCGCGCTATGCGGCGCGTTCTTGAGCAAATTATTTTGCCGATCCGTTTCTCCATTCGCGATGTCGTCAATCTCGGCGCGGATTGAAATCATCGCGTCGCAAAAACGATCGAGCTCGTGTTTCGCTTCGCTCTCCGTCGGTTCGATCATCATTGTGCCGGCGACTGGCCAGGAAACCGTCGGCGCATGAAATCCGTAATCCATCAAACGTTTCGCGACGTCTTCGACTTCAATTCCAGAGCTTCTCCATTGGCGAAGATCAACAATGCATTCGTGCGCGACGAGACCGCGTTTGCCTTTGAACAAAACCGGGAAATGCGGATGGAGCCGTTTCGCGATGTAGTTCGCATTTAGAATCGCAATCTCACTCGCCCGCTTCAATCCATCCGGGCCCATCATGCGAATGTACATCCACGAGATCGTGAGGATGCTTGCGCTTCCGTAGGGCGCCTGCGCGACCGGACCGACGCGCTTGTTAAGATCGACATCGGCATTCAGCGCCGCTGCCGCGGGCAAGAATGGAACGAGATGTTTGGCTACGCCGATCGGTCCAACGCCGGGACCGCCGCCACCGTGCGGAATGCAAAACGTTTTGTGCAGGTTCAAATGGCAAACATCCGCGCCGTAATCGCCGGGACGGCAGAGTCCGCACTGGGCGTTCATGTTCGCGCCGTCCATGTAAACCTGGCCACCGTGCGTGTGCACGATCTCGCAAATTTCGCGAATGGTCGGTTCGAAAACACCGTGCGTGCTCGGATAAGTAACCATCAGCGCGGCAAGATCGCGCGCGTGGGCGTCCGCTTTCGCGCGCAGATCGGCCAGATCGATGTCGCCATCCTTCAACGTCGCAATCGCAACTACTTTTAATCCGGCCATGACCGCGCTCGCCGGATTTGTCCCGTGCGCCGAAGTCGGAATCAAACAAACGTTTCGATGCGCTTCGTTGCGCGACGCGTGGTATTCGCGGATCGCAAGTAAACCGGCGTACTCGCCTTGTGATCCGGCATTCGGTTGCAACGAAATCGCCGCGAATCCGGTGATCTCGGCCAGCCAGTCCTCAAGTTGTTTACACATCTCGATGTAACCCGCCGTTTGATCAGCCGGCGCAAACGGATGCAGCTTCGCAAACTCCGGCCATGAGATGGGAAACATTTCCGCGGTCGCGTTTAATTTCATCGTGCACGACCCGAGCGGAATCATTGAGTGACAAAGCGAGAGATCGCGCGACTCGAGCTTCTTCAAATAGCGAAGCATCTCGGTCTCGGTGTCGTGGGTATTGAAAATGGGATGAGTGAGGAATTCTGTGTTGCGGGCGGCGAATTTCGGAATCCGAAATTTCGCATCGCCAAGATTGTGGTCGACCAGATCGCGGACCGGCGTGCCGCGAAAGATCGACATCAACAGTTCGATGTCGCCGGGCGTTGTCATTTCGTCGAATGAAATCCCGACTGCGCGCGGACCGAGTGCACGCAGGTTGCAGTTCGCTTTTGCCGCGTGCTCCAAAATGACTTCGCTAGATTCAACTTCGACGCGAACCGTGTCGAAGAAATTTTCATGCGTGATTGTGCAGCCAAGAGCGCGCAGACCATCTGCGAGCTGGCTCGTTAGTTTATGAACGCGCTCGGCAATCGCGCGCAGTCCTTTGGGGCCGTAGCATCGTGTGAAACGCCAACGAGCCGGCCGGGCATGTGACGCTTGAATTGGTCGCGCGTAGCGAAGTATGCCGCGTGTGGACCACCAAAACCCAGTGGAACGCCGAAGCGTTGCGTGTTCCCGACGGCAACATCGGCGCCGAATTCGCCCGGCGGCTTTAGTAATGTCAGCGCAAGAATATCGGCCGCGACAACAACGAGCGCACCGGCCGCGTGCGCCTGCTTGACGAAATTGGCGTAATCGTAAATCCCGCCATCGGTGGCTGGATACTGAAGAAGCGCGCCAAAAACTGTGTCGTCGAATTTAAAGCGCGAATAATCGTCGATCTTGATCTCGATTTCGAGCGGCTTGGCGCGAGTTTGGACAACGGCAATCGTTTGTGGATGACAATTATCATCGACGAAGAAGGCTTTGCGATTTGGAACGACCGCGTGACAAAGCGACATCGCTTCGGCGGCAGCAGTGGCTTCGTCCAGCAGCGATGCGTTCGCGATGTCGAACGCAGTCAGATCTATGATCATCTGTTGGAAATTGAGGAGTGCTTCGAGCCGGCCCTGTGCGATTTCGGCTTGGTAAGGCGTGTAAGCGGTGTACCAGCCGGGATTTTCGAGGATATTTCGCTGGATAACGGGCGGCGTAATGCAGTCGTAGTACCCCGCGCCGATAAATGAGCGTGCAACCTTGTTCTTCTTGGAGATGGCGCGGAGTTCGGCCAGCGCTTCGATCTCCGATTTCGCTTTCGGCAAGTTCAGTTGCCGATCTAACCGGATGTTCTTGGGAACGGCGGCGTCGATTAGAGAATCGAGATCTTTGAAGCCAACTTCGCGCAACATCGCGCGAACTTCCTCTTCGCTCGGGCCGATATGGCGCCGCGCGAATGAATC
>QHPG01000263.1 GCA_003219005.1 Verrucomicrobiota bacterium | reverse complement strand
TGGCCGAGTAAAGCAGCTTCGTTCGCAAATTCTTCGACCCCAATATACGGGTTCTGTGTCGCGATCAACGCAATCGGCTAAGCGAAGTTTCGCAGCCGATCACATCGCGCTGTGATTCGCGTTTATGATGGGGCGGGCAACGTGATCGAGACGCACGAGCACGCGGGCGAGTTCAAAGAGTTGATAGACAGGGCTTCTGCTTGCGCCTTCCGTAGCCGTGGCTGAGGTTGTTCTCGTTCGGCCCCTATCCCGGGGCGCCGGACCTCAACACCGGTATGAGAACATGATCCAAGAGGAGGTCTCATGTTTCCGCTCGACTTGGAGAAGCTGACGCCCGAACAGCGGGCGATGGTTGACTTGTGGGAGAGACACCTCCAGGCGGAGTTCGAGGACAAGGATGCTCGCGCCTCGTGCGATACGATGGTTGCATACCCTTACGTCAACCACGTACCGGTCCTGACCGGCGGCGTGGGCCGGCCGCAGCTGGAGCACTTCTACGGCCGCTACTTCATCCCGGGCATGCCAGCCGACGTGGAGCTGGTGCCCATCTCGCGGACCGTTGGCTACGACCGCATCGTGGATGAGTTCGTCTTCCGCTGCACGCACACGGTCCGGATGGACTGGCTGCTACCCGGCGTGCCGCCGACGAGGCGGCGGCTGGAGCTGGTCATGGTTGTGGTCGTCTCGTTCGAGGGTGGCAAGATTCACCACGAGCACATCCACTGGGACCAGGCCTCGGCCCTAGTGCAGCTGGGCTTACTGGACCCGACGAACCTTCCCGTGGCCGGGGACGAGACCGCGCGCAAGATGCTCGACCCCGCAGCCGTGCCGTCGAACCTCCTGATGAAGCGGACGATCCCCGACGAATTGCTCTGACGGGACCGAACCAATCGCTCGAGCCAACCGGTGGCCGCTGTGATAAGGTAGATTTGACGCCCCTGATCGCCGATTCAAGTTCCAGAAAAGCCGTCAGCTTTTCGTCCGCGCGCACAACAAACCGCTTTCCGTCGCCGCGATGTGCGTCTGCAATCCAGATTGTTCGCCCGTTGGAATCAGTCGCTGAGACGCATCCCCAACCCGAACCGGCTTTGCTGAGTTTGTCAGGGATTATTTCCCAGTGTTGCATTCGATTGCCTCGACTTTGATTATTGGGTGAATTTCCAAGCAGTCGCTCACGGCTGCCTTTCCTCGCAGAGTTTTTGGAAGCGCGGATTATTCCGGACCGGATCGAACATTGGATCGAGCCGGAGCAGCGCGGGAGTAAGCGGCGCTTCACCGAATGGGCCCGCGTATGGGATCGAAAGTAGTTTCTGTAAAGCGGCAATGGCGCGATCGGGCTCTCCCATTTTCGCGGATACCCGGGCAAGGATCTCGATTGAAGTAGGGCCATCCATCGGGTCTTTCTCAATCGGATTTGCGGCCATGGCCCGTTCGGCAAGAGCGAACGCGGCGGCTTTATCACCGAGGCCCATTTTGCTCAGCGCGAGATATCTCAGGAGGATATCATTCTCCGGCTGTTCTTTGAGAAAAGGTTCCAGTTCGCTGCGCGCCTGCCGCCAAGTTTCTTGGGCAGCGGCATGATCGCCGGCCACTTCTTCGGCCCAGCCTAGGTCGAATCGCAGTTGGCCATTGATGTAATCCAAGGCTGGATCAGGCTGGGCCAGTATTTCCTTCAGCCGGGCAATCATTGGTGCAGGCTGGCGCTCCAGAATCGCTTGATAAACTTGTATTTCCAAAGCCTGGGTGTCGGCGGCCGGGTGCAGCGGCGCAAGGAGCGCCGCCGCACGCGGCAGATTGCCTTCAGCCTGTGCGACATTCGCCTTGAACGCGAGGGTATCCGCGTCGTCCGGTGTAATATTGAGAACGCGGTCAAGCTTTCGCAGCGCTTCGGGAAAACGACGAAGGTCCATATAGGAAAGTGCGTGCTGGGTCAGCAGCGCAACGTTGCGCGGGTCGCGCCGCTCGGCTTCGTTGAAGTAACTCTCGCTCTGGTCCCACTGGCCGCGCCTCCGTGTGAGATAGGCCAGCGATTCAGGAATCCGGCTGCTATTGGGCAGGAGTGGACCTGCTTGTTCGAAGTAATGCACCGCGGTGTCGTAATCCTTCAGGCAGGCGTAGTGGTAATATCCCTTAGCCCATATAGCCTCACCGAGATCAGGCTGAAGGGTGAGTGCGGTTTCGGCTGCATGCCGCGCTTCTTCACGCAACGCAACCGTGGGTTCCAGAGCCTGTGTGCGGTAGCCCGCCGATTCCACGTTTGACAATAGCGCCCAGGCAAGGGCGAACTTCGGGTCCAAGCGCACCGCTTCTTTGAGATATTTCTGTGCGCCAAGGGCGTTGGCCGGGGTGTTTGCCGTTCTCAGTGTATAAGCCAAGCCACGCAGGTAGGCGTTATAAGCCTCCATATTGTCCGTCGGTTTGACGGCGAGCTCTTGCTCTTCTTGACCGGTGAGGTGCGCTCGCAGCTGCTCGGCGATAACTTTGGCGACC
>QHPG01000061.1 GCA_003219005.1 Verrucomicrobiota bacterium | reverse complement strand
AGCGACAGCTACGGCGACAGCGACAGCTACGGCGACACCGACAGCTACAGCAGCAGCAACGGCAACGCCAACGGCGACTGCTACTGCCACACCGATTCCGACGTCAACGTCTACTCCTACACCAACGGGCACGCCGCGAGCAACGCCCACACCCAGATCTGAACCGACGCCGAGAACTCGTCCCACTCCGCCACCGCGGCCGGTCTGAGCCTGGGAGCGCGCGCGTCTCGCGTGCTGGTTGCGGTGTCCCGCCGCAACGAACTTTCGTGGAAATTCATTCCCGCGAGAAGTGGCAGGTACGGTCAAGTGCGTAGCGGGCCAGCGAGGCGATTCGAGATTGCAGATTGAGCATGACTAATCGCGAACGCTTCCTTGGCCCGCGGTAGGTCGCCGGGGGCGACCGAAGCCGTCAACCATTAATGATTCAACGACCTGCTATAGCTATGAGATCCTCTGCCGTTTCGACCGTAAATCTATTCATGTGCCTGAGTTTGCTGGCCGCGCTTGCTACCGCTTCAGGACAAACGTTACCACACGAAGGTCGCATGACCGGGCCACTGGAAAAACCCGGGATGCCGCCTGCGCCAGTAGGCACCTATCGACTCGAGACCTCACCGCGAATGATCGCGCCGTATGCCGGCTTCGTCAGCTACCAGGCGAATGTCGATCAGAATGGAAACAATATCGTCGGCGATGCCGCGAACGAGCCGTCGATTTCAGTTGACCCAACAAACGGCAACAAGATGACAATCGGCTGGCGGCAATTTGACACCTGGACGTCTAACTTCCGGCAGTCAGGCTATGGATATACCACAGACGCCGGCCTGACGTGGCATTTCCCCGGTGATTTGCAGCCCGGCGTCTTCCGCAGCGACCCGGTGACGAACTCCGACGAGACGGGGACCTTTTTTTATCTCAGCCTGTTAGTGAACACATTTTGTGGCGACATTTGGCGTTCCACGAACGGCGGACAAACGTGGACAGAGCGGTCACCAGACGGCGCCGCGCACAGCGGCGATAAGGAATGGTTCACGCTCGATAGAACACCGGCCAGCATGGGCCACGGCTTCCAGTACCAGTTTTGGACTGGCTTCTTCGCTTGCACCTCCGGAGAATTCAGCCGTTCTACCGATGGCGGAGCCACCTGGCAGAATCCAATCAACATTCCCAACGGTCCTGTCTGGGGAACACTCGATGTGGCTTCCAACGGCAACCTCTTCATTGGCGGCGGCGACGAGGGAAGCAGCTTCTGGTGCGTTCGCTCGAGCAACGCGCAGAACCCTGCTGTCACACCGACTTTTGATCAGATTACGACAGTCAACATGGGCGGCAGTTTGATTTATGGCGGCGCTGTCAATCCGGGCGGACTAGCAGGTCAGATCTTTCTGGCTGTTGACCGTTCCGGGAGCCCGACTAACAACAATATTTACATGGTCGCTACCGTGGAACCATTCGGCGCCACCAACGGGAGCGACGTAATGTTCGCGCGTAGCACCGACGGCGGGCTAACTTTTAGCACACCGCACCGGATCAACGACGACCCCATCAACCATAACAAGTGGCACTGGTTCGGCACACTTTCAGTGGCGCCCAATGGTCGAATTGATTCTGTGTGGAATGACACCCGGAATGCCGCAAATAACATCGATTCGCAGTTATTCTATTCTTATAGCACCGACGGCGGCGTCACCTGGTCGCCTAACGTCGCGGTGAGCAACTCGTTTAATCCTCTCGAAGGCTGGCCGAACCAGAGTAAAATAGGCGATTACATCACTCTCGTGTCAGACAACACCGGGGCCGATGTGGCGTATTCCGCTACCTTTAACTTCAACCCGAGCCGGGGCCAGCACGAACAAGACGTTTACTACGTCCGCGTATCGCCAACAGGCATCGCGACCCCAACGCCGACAGCGACACCTACCGCTACTGCCACGGCGATAGTAACCCCTACGGGTACTGCTACAGCGACGGCTACTGCTACTGCCACTCCGATGGCTACGGCTACGCCGACCGTTACGCCAACTGCTAGTCCTACGGCTACACACTCGCCGACACCTACTCCTACACCTACTGGCACGCCCAGAGCCACGCCCACGCCGAGGTCTGAGCCAACGGGTAGGCCCCGCCCAACCCCGCCGCCGCGGCCGTAGGCTCTGATTCGCGAGCTTGCCCGCCGTAGCCTCGCGCGAAGGCCGGCGGCAGTTCGCCATAGGACGGATTCGCCGTGGCGAACTTGACGCCGCGGCGACCTGCACCGGGCAGGTGTGGGCTTCCCAATCCGCGTTGAATCCTGTCACCAGATATTTGGCAGATAACTCTCGACAAGATTGTTGTTCTAGCGTAACGGGAGCGTGAGCGAGGGATTCGAAAAGTCATAAATCGCCTGGGTGATTGAACGCCTCCGCGCAACGATGCAATCGACACATGTCGATACGAGATCTTCTACACGTTTAACCACAAGTTTATGCATCCTTCTCTGGGCGCTGGCGTCGCTCGCCACCGCTTTGGCGCAGACGCCGCCACGCATTGGTGGGCGCATGACCGAGCCGCTGGAAAAGTACGAGATGCCGCCTGCGCCCCGGGGCCTTTACCGGCTGGAGAGTTCGCCGCGAATGATCTCCCAGTACGGCCTCTTTACCAGCTACCAGGTGAATGTCGATGCCAATGGGAACAACATCGTCGGTGACGCGGCGAACGAACCATCGATTTGCATGGACGTCAGAAATCGCGCCAGGATGGCAATCGGCTGGAGGCAGTTTAACACCTATACATCCAACTTTCGGCAGGCGGGCTGGGCTTACACCACTGATAGCGGTATCCACTGGGCCTTCCCCGGCGTTCTGCAAAACAATATCTTCCGCAGCGATCCGGTAACAAACTCCGATGAGGTCGGGAATTTTTTCTATCTCAGTCTCCAGTCGAGCCAATCCCTCTCTTTTTTTTGTGACGATATTTGGCGCTCCGCAAACGGTGGCCAAACATGGACCGAGCAGTCGCCCGACAGAGGCGCCCACGGAGGTGACAAAGAATGGTTCACCATCGACAGGACGCCCACCAGCATCGGGCACGGCTTCCAATACCAGTTTTGGACCGGCTTGTTCACTTGTGACGGCGGCGAATTCAGCCGGTCCACAGACGGCGGCGTGAGCTGGCAGACCCCGGTCCACATTCCCAACTCGCCCCAGTGGGGGACGCTCGACGTGGCCTCCAGCGGCTACCTCTACATCGGCGGTGGCAATACTGGCAACGGCTTTTGGTGCATTCGATCGACTAACGCACGGAACTCAAATGTCACGCCGACTTTTGACCAGATCACCATAGTCAACATGGGCGGCAGCATCGTCTACGGCGGCACGGTAAATCCCGACGGCCTTTGTGGACAAATGTTCCTGGCGGTTGATCGCTCAGGCGGGCCGACAAACAACAACATTTACATGGTAGCCAGCGTGCGACCGTTCGGTGGTAACGGCACAGACGTGATGTTCGCGCGCAGTACCAATGGCGGACAAAGCTTCAGCGCGCCGCAACGGATCAATGACGATCCCGTGAACTCGAGCAAATGGCATTGGTTCGGCACGCTCTCAGTAGCGCCTAACGGGCGAATTGACGTAGTCTGGTACGATACACGCAACGCGGCTAATAACACCGACTCGCAGTTGTTCTACTCGTACAGCGCTGATGGCGGTGTTACCTGGTCGCCTAACGTGGCCGTCAGCGCCCCGTTCAGTCCTCTCGAAGGCTGGCCGAACCAGAACAAGATAGGCGACTACATCACCATCGTTTCAGATTATACCGGTGGTAATGTGGCGTATGCGGCCACGTTCAATTTCGATCGGAACCGGGACCAGCACGAACAGGACGTTTACTACGTCCGCTTATCGCCATCGGGCGGCGCGACCCCAACGCCGACGGCTACCGCTTCGCCGACAGAAACAGCTACTCCTACGGCTACACCCTCGCCGACGCCTACAGCTACTGGCACGCCCAGAGTGACGCCCACGCCGAGGTCTGAACCAACGCCGAGAATTCGCCCCACCCCGCCGCCGCGGCCGGTCTAAGTCTGAGGAGCACGCTGCTTGCCCGCCCGCGTGCGGGCGTCTCGCGTGCAGGTGAAGCCTGCCGTGAGCGAAGTCGAAGCGATGTCCCGCCCGCGATGTTTTGCCGCAGCGACTGACCCCTTCGAGGTGGACCAGCTTCTCCCTGGCCCGCCGTAGCTGTAGTTGCCGGCAGCCTTGCCGGCAACACCTTCAGCAGCGTGATCCAGGGAATAGCGTTGATTTTTCCCGTCTCGGCAAGCTGCCGAGAGTTACAGGCTGGCAGCCTGTGCTCCCCAGACTCGCGCGGCCAAGCTCCTTTCTAAATCCGTTTCGCCTGTGCGTCGGAGCCCGGCACAGCGCCTCTACAAAAAAAGGCTACCTGAAATCTGAAAAGAAATTCTTCCTCAACGGCAGCGATTTACTCCCCTAAGGAAATTCTTAAAAAATTATTAAAAAAAGTATTGCACATTTTCGGCACTCCGACTACAAGCTGGGTTCCGGTTGAGCAGCATGCGTCCCCTCCATTTATGAAAAAAAGACAGAACAAATATTCTCTGGGCGTTTCGGCGTTTCAAATCATCCTTGCTCTGTCGCTGATGTCGGTGTCGGCGGTGCTGCTGGCGTCCGGTTTCAGGTCCGCGCCATCGCGTGGCGGTAGCCGCAACGTCGTGGTCAATCCCGCACCTGCGGGTGCACCGCAAGCTGCTACCGTGCAACCCGCGGTGGTGTCTCCATTTTCCGACGAAGAACTCGCCGCCCAGGCGGCGGCTGAAGCTGAGCTGCGAGCCGCTGAACGCACAAAGCAGACCGGCTTCATCCAGCAGCCATTTGGATTCGCGCAGGGCACGGCAGGGGCGCCTGACCTACAATCTGAAAGCCCGCCGAACCCCTTCGAGTGGGTGCCGACGGCGCAGGCGCGTCTGCAAAATCCTCGCGTTCTCTGCACCTCTATGGCCTCGGGTAACTGGGGCAATCCCGCCATCTGGTCGTGCGGCTTCGTGCCAACGGCCGCAGATGACGTTACTATTGCCAATGGCCACACCGTCACCATAGACACCGCCGCAGTCGCCCTCAATCTTACAGTGGGTCAGGGCGTTTCGGGCGTCTTGCAATACGATCCGACAACGGCTCGCTCGTTGACGCTGGGCGGCAACGCTACTGTTTCCGTGGGCGGCACCTTCCAAGCCGGCGCCGCTGCCGCCACACACACCCTGTCCATCGGCGGCAACCTCGCTAATAATGGGACGATCAACTTCAGCCAGACCGCAGTGGTCGCCATCACTTTCACCGGCGCAGCCTCGAACACTTGGGGTGGCAACGGCTCTTACAACCTCGCAGGTGTTACCATCGACAAGGGGACCTCCAACGCCAATCTGCTCACCTTCACTCCGGGCACAGGCGCCTTCACCGTCCAAGGCAGCACCACGGCAGGTTTCCTCACCATCACCGACGGCACTTTTGAAATCGCCGGCGCCAACGCGTTTTCGAACAATGTATTCCCCACAGCCTCCTACACTATTCCGGCCACCGGCGGCTTCTGGCTAAACAACGCCAACGCCACAGTGTTCGGCCAAAATGGCTCACCTATTAATAACGGCTTGCTCCGTCTGACTAACGGCACGTTTAACATCGGCACGGCAGGCACAAATGTGATGGGCGCTGGCACAGGCGCGGCTTTCATCATCGAAGGTGGCACCATGAATGTAGCCGGGCGCTTGAACTCGATCAACCCCGTCACCTACATGCAGTCGGGCGGCACAGTTAACATCTGCACCGCAGGCGGCTGCACGACTGCGCCCTCCTTCGGGTTCGCCTCCCCGCTGCCGAAGAACTTTTTCAACATGTCAGGCGGCACGATCAATCTCGTGCAAGTCAACACCACCATCGGCACGCCCGTTGATTGGAACCAACAAGGCACCGTCAACTATTCGGGCGGCACGCTACACTTCGGCACCGGTGCTACGGCGGTCAATTTCTTTTTCCGCGCGCAAGGGAACATGCCCGGCATGGTGATCGACACAACCACGAACGACAAAGGGCTCGCGCTTACCGGCAACGTCTGGTGCTACGGCAATGTCACTATCCCGGCAGGGGCAGGTCTCTACGCAGGCGACCCGGGTATCCCCAGTTCGGCCATCTTTAACATGCTGGGCACTACTTTCACTAACAACGGCACGTTCGTAGGCGGCCTAACGTCCGTCGGCATTACCGCTGGCCGGCTCCAGTTCGCAGGCGCTACTGCACAGACCTACACTGGCACGGGCACGTTGGGGTCACCTGGCGATCCCATTTTCGCAATTGCCAATATGAACCGGAGCGGTGGCCTGACGATCGATCCGTCGGCGAACACGATTTACGCCGCGCGCCTGCTTGCCTTCTCTGGTTCGCTAACGAATGCAAACAAGGTCACCATTACGCAGGTGGACACGAATCAGGTCTCCATCCAGCGCGGCGGCGTGGCTCAGTTGCCTGCCGGCACGATCGACGTCTCACCGAGCTACAACGGCGGCTCGCAAGCGAATATTATCCTTGCTTATGCGCAAGCCAGTAACGCAATAACCACCGGTGTGGAAGTTCCCTCTGGCCGCACGGCAGAGAGTATTCAGGTGTTCAACACTAACGGCGTGACCATAGCGGGCGGCGCGATCACTGTCACAGGCAATGGCGGAGCGGCGCCTGACGCCCCGGGCCTGTTCCTCGGCGGAACGACAGCCGCAGTCGCGGGCGGGCCGTTGAACACTAGTTCGGGCAACCTGCTTACCGTCGCGGGAACATCGACGGCGGCGATTGCGGGGGGTTCGGAAAACTCCTATGTCAATGGACCCTTGGCGCGTGTGCTACCAGGGGGCCTGGTCACTGGCAGCACCTACCTCTTCCCGATCGGCAAGTCGGTGTACAAAGCGTTCGAGCTGGTTAACCCAGCTACCGGCGCTGGCACCGTCACCGTGCAGGCCGAAGTGTTCGACGCCGACTCGGGCGGCACGGCTGGCGCAGGTCTGGACGCCATCAATCACAATCGTTACTGGAACGCGCCGATCACCGCAGGCGCCGGCAATTTCGTTAGCTCGCAAGTGCGCGTAACCGAATTGAACTCGACCGGCAACGCACTCGGCCAGTCCGCCACGCAAACAGGGGCATACGGCTCCATCGGCGGCATACTCACTGCCTCAACTGTCCAGTCGGCTTTACCCGTGACTTCGCTAGGCTTTTTTGCAGTAGGTCGACTCACCGGCACGCCCGCCTTCCCCGGCGGCACTTACACCGTTTGCCCTGCGGGTTGTAACTACGCTAGCCTCACTGCTGCCATGGCCGACCTGAGCGGCAAGATCATCATCGGCCCGATCGTCTATAGCCTGACTTCCACCTATAGCTCCAGTGGTGAGACATTCCCCATCATCGTGCCTGCTAACGGCGGCTCCAATGCGACTAACACGATGACCATTAAGCCCGGCGGCGGTGCGACGCCCACCATCAGCGGCTCCTCGCCGAGCGCTATCATTGAACTGCAGGGCGCCGACTACGTGACCATTGATGGCTCGAACACTAACGGCGGCACCACGCGCGACCTGACCATTCAGAATACCAACACCGCCTCGAACACCGCTGCGGTCTGGCTGGCGAGCCAGGGCACCAATGCCGGCGCGACCTTGACACGATCAAGAACAGTAACATACGCGCCAACGGCGGCGGCGCAGGCACCACCGCCGGCATCTTCGGCATCTTCGCCGGCGGCACCGCCGTGAGCACGGACGGCAATAATAACAATTTCCTGACCATCCAGAACAACCAGATTGACACGGCTTACAAAGCCATCGCCGTGCGCTTCGTCGTCTCTCCCACCCCCGTGCTCGATGGCATCAACAAAGGCCTGAACATCAATAACAATACCATCGGCAGTAATAATTCCGGCGCCTATAACACCTTCCGTGGCATCGAACTAGTCGGCGCGCTTGCGCCCGTTGTCACCCAAAACGAGATCTTTAACCAGATCACCACGACGGTAAACCAGAATATTGCCGGCATCGAGCTGGGCTCGACCGTTTATAACGGCGACATCAGCCGCAACAAGGTCCACGACATCATCAATAACAACCCTGCCAAGTTCGGCAACTTCGGCATCTATATTTCTACCCTCACCAACAACTTCAGCAACTCAATCGTCAACAACGCCATCTGGAGCATGACGAACGTGGGCTTCAGCACATCGAACCTCAACGACGACCCGGTCGGTATCAAGCTGCTTGGCGGCGCAGGCCACAAGGTCTATTTCAATAGCGTCAACATGTTCGGCGCGAAATCGTTCGCCAGTAACAGCGCCGCCTTAAGCGTTGAAAACACCAGCGTGAGCGGGCTCGATTTGCGTGACAACGTGCTGGTGAACAACATTACTGGCCCTGCTGGCAGCAAGGCCTACTCGGTCTGGGTGGCCTCGCAGGCCGCGTTCGGCACCTCGGCCGGGATCAGCTTCGGCACGATTAACTACAATGACTATTACTCGCCTGGCACCGGCGGGGTGAGCGGTTTCCTGAACATGTTTGGCCTTGGGGGTGGCGGCAGCGACGTGACCACCTTCGCTGCGTGGCAAAGCGAAACTCAGGGCGACCTAAACTCGCTCAACGCCAACCCGCAGTTTTTCTCATCCAGCGATCTCCGGCTAAGTCCAGGGTCGCCTGCGATAGGAGCGGGCCAGACCATACCCGGCATTACCATTGACCTTCCCGGCAATCCCCGCTGCAACCCGCCAAGCCAGGGCGCGTACGAACAATCCCCATGCGGTGGCGTGAGCCCCACACCTACGCCGACATCCACCCCTACGCCGACTACTACGCCAACGGCGACAGTTCCGCCGTCGCCCACGCCTAGTGCGACTCCAACGGCCACGCGAACGCCGACGCCAACGCCGACCGCTACAGCGACGGCCACCTTCACACCTACAGCCACAGCTACAGCTACGTTCACGCCTACCGCCACAGCAACGGCGACAGCCACAGCA
>QHPG01000276.1 GCA_003219005.1 Verrucomicrobiota bacterium | reverse complement strand
AGTCGTTTCGCCGCGCTGCGGAGAGGTGGCAGACACCAGCCGATGTTTGTTAGGACCGACCCGCCTCTAGTTGCTAAGACGCGACAAGAGCATCGGTCACAGAGATTCCTGAAAAGGAAAAAACTCCTCCAATGCCACCGGGCGGCATGGATTATTGAGGCCGCCTCGGCCGAAACCCCGAAGAATTTCGGGGCTAAGCCGAAACAACAAATAACAAACAGCCGAGCTCGAAAAGGGCTTGACTGTTTTACTTTAACTATCAAACAGATTTATCACCTTTTTTGGGATTCGAACGCGGAGGGATTCCCTTTTTAAGTGCTTTTGCCTGTTCTGCACTTACATAAATCGACTGGATGATGTTCTCTGCTATGTCCAGTACTTGAGTGATATCCTGGCGCGTTGGGTTGTAGTTTCGGTGAGTTGACGCATGTCCGAATTCGAGAGTTGCCTCGATAATCTCTCTGTGGCGTTGGCCGACGTAGCCTGCTTTTTCGAAGGCATCCAAATTTGCACTGAATGATCCCCGATCGCCTACGTGTTCGATCATTAGCCGTTCCAACAATGCGCGGATGCCCATAGCAGCAATGCTACAACAATCGCGCTCGCAAACGGACCAGGTCTCGCTCGTCGATCTTTTGAGCGATGTCGAAACGCGCGATTCCATCCGCAGTGATTTAAAATTGCGTCAACCAACCTGATGATCGAGATGGTGTGACGAATTGTGGCGGTAAATACCGTTAGCTAATCGGCAGTCGCAGCCCTATGCTGGCTCCTTAACAATCGCAGCGTCAATCGATCGCGCAGGTGTGCGGCCCCTTTCCTCTGCACACAAAACCAGCATCATGAATGCTATCGCTGCTCATAAAGATGAGCTTAAAAAATTGCTCGGGAACTTGTCGGGCGACACTGCCGTCTCAGGGATAGGTTTCGTGGCGGTCCCGCAAGCGGGGGCCGGATGTTCGGCGGCAGCTGAGCTTCGGCGAGTTATTCATCGCACCACGACTTCATAAGGACAACGGACGCTGAGCCGCTTCATTGATTGCCATGATGGATCCCCTGACTTTCGCAAGTTCACAAAACGAAGAAAGCGATTTTGTCGCAGAGCAACGTTGGGAAGACGAAGGGGGAAATCCGGAGCAACTTCAACAGTTGCTGCGTGATGATCGGAAGGAAGACGCCACAACCGGTACGGCGCAGGGCACGTTGAAGGCATTCTGCTACGAAAGTTAACGGCATATGCATCGAATCCAATTCCGCGAAATAATGCGAGATGCTGAAGTCGCATACGCAATTCATCCTATCGTGCGCAAGTACCTCCTAACTGTAGATGACACGACCAAAGCCATACTCGCATGCGGCGTGCCGCGGGCTGCCAGGTGTAGCTCAGATTACGAATGCCTGGATATGACCGCGGCTGATTTAACAGAGCGCAAGAGTGTCGCTAAAGGAGGGAGCGCTTCGGCTGTCGAAGCTGCAATCCCCGTCGATAACCCGGTGTCGAAAAATAATTGACGCCAATGAGACGCTCAAGAAGAAACGGCCTGATCCGCAACGCCCGTCGACGGAACACGACAGCCCGGTCCTCTGACCAGGAAGTGATGCTACATCTATCGCGCTCTCAGATTTTCAAAGATTATGAACAGGCTTTCAGCGAAGCGATGGGTTTACCGCTTAATATTCGAGGACACAATTCATGGTCGCCTGCACACCATGGCAAAACGGATAACGATTCATTCGCCTCGATTCTGGCTCGTTTCAACCAAGCCCGAGCCGCATGTCTAAGGGCTCAAACTGATGCGTCCCAAGAATTGGCCTCGACGACGCGCACCGTCACTTGGTTTGCGGGACTCTCAGAAAGCGCAGTGCCAGTGTATGTGGGTGACCACATTCTCGGTTTTCTCGAGACGGGCGAAGTAATGCTCAAGAATCCGACAAAGAAACACTTCGCAAGCATTACGCGGCAGCTCCGCGCGTGGGGCTACAAGACGGATTGGAAGCAACTTGAGCGGGCCTATTTTCGGTCGTGCGTTTTATCGCCTGTCCGGTACCGCGCGATGTTGCGGCTGCTGAGTCTTTTTGCGCGACACCTGTCGATCTTGTCGAATCAACTAGTCGTACGGCGCGAAAACGATGAGTCCACAAATATGACGCGAGCGCGAAAATTTATCGAGGACCATCAAGCGGAACCGCTGTCGCTCGGGCGGATCGCCCGCGTGGCTAATATCAGCAGGCATTACTTTTGCAAGATGTTCAAGAAAGCGACTGGGATAAATTTCACCGACTACCTCTCGAGAGTTCGAGTGGAGAAATCGAAGACGCTTTTGCTCAATCCCAACTCGCGAATCAGCGAAGTTGCCTTCGCATGCGGGTTTCAGTCCATGACGAACTTCAATCGCGCGTTTAAGCGAATCGTCCGTCGTTCTCCCACGCAATTTCGCGAATCACTCCCGAAACTGCGACGCTCGGTGTAGCGTTGTTTGTCCGGTGAGAAAAGCCGAGCAGTTCAGCG
>QHPG01000262.1 GCA_003219005.1 Verrucomicrobiota bacterium | reverse complement strand
AACCAGACATGGGCTTTTGCTCAAAAACCAATCGTATAATTTCGAGGCTTCGCGGAACTGCGGCAATCTCGCACTTCTCTGGAGGTATCCGTCCTTAACTGTTAGTCCTCCCCAAGAATCGAGTAATTCTCGTTTAACTCGATAAGCTCGGTTGCGGTACTCACCGATTGGGATGCATTTCTGAAGACGACCCGAAACCTTTGGGCGAGCTCGAACCACGATATCGTCGACCTTGGGAAATCGCCTCGTGTGTGCGTTCTCTGGCCAGTGTTTCCGCTCAATGCTCTGTGCCGAAAGTATTTCATCGATGATGTACAGCCCAACTAGCGCGTATACCAGGCTCTGATCACGCACATCACGCAGGCTTGCGAAAAAAGCGAGTAAATCGCCAGCTCCGAGCTGACCGATTTGCTTTGCCCGCCTGCCTTGATCGCCATAAGTCAAACTCGAGAAATCTGGATCGACGTGAGTTGGCTTCCCATACAAAGCCTGCGGCAGCTGCATCTGAAATTTCGAGATTGCTGGAACGAACTCGTCAAAAAATCGGGCGAGACCGGGCCGGAGCTGTTTCACCTCGGTGATGGTAACGTAAGCAAATTCACCTGTGGCGACATCAACCGGCGCATTCCAATGACCGTCCGTGGAATCGATGCCAACTCGGACAAGTAGGCCCGCCATATCCCCCAAGTGTCGAATGGTCATTCCGAACGGCTTCTCAGCAGGCCGTGTAGATTATCTGAGGCAATGTTCTTTCCATACCGGCTTTGCTTTTGGGTCTTAGCCGCAACGAACACGGGCTCCGGCCAAAGCAGGAAACGATCTGATACCAAGATCAAATGCTTCCCATCAACGTCCGCTTTCCACCACTCGGGAACATGATGCACATGGCCCGAATTCGGCTCGCCTACTTCAAAATGCTTCGTGACCTGCGCGACACTGACGAGAGTCTGTCCCACGTTCGAATTCAAACTCGCTAGCGTGAATACGTACGTGGGAATTGAAAGATCAATCGCCTCAGCACGAAATGGTCTGGCTTCGCGCATGTCATGTTTGCAGCAGGCAAGCGACCACCACCCCGCTTGGTAGTTCGGGCTACAGCCCGTCTGCAGGAATTCATTTCTATCGGAGTCCCAGTAGATCGTACGAGCGACGTACATCTTGCCGTCCCAATTAGAGCGGGTTCCGTCGCAGGTTAGCCATCGCTCCAAAGCTTGGGAATCCATTGGAGCGGCGGTCGAGGAGAGGTTCTTAAGCGAGTAGGAGTCAACCTCGGAGGTGTCCGAGCGAGCGTTCGAAGTGCACGTTTTCGTCCTGTGCTCCCATTCAAAACGCGCCGCTGCATAAATAAAAGGCAAAATTTACAACCCGCTTTCAGGTCTTGGGTCATCGATTCGTTGGCTCGATATTCCAAGGTCTTTCCGCACTTTCTCCGGCAGAACCTTTTCGATTCCGCGCTTGAATTTCAGCAATTCCTTTTCGGCGCCTTGCGTCAGTTGTAAGTCATTCCCTGGCAGGCAAAGACTGAACTCCGGATTTTGTTTCAACTCGGCGAGCGCCTTTAATCCGCTTTCAATTGCTTCAAATGCGCAAGCAAGATGTATTTTGACAATTCCGCTTAGCGCATCGCGGCGAAACGGCTCAGCGAGCGGTGCAAGCTGCCAAGCTCTAATCGCGTGATCCCACTCGTGTGTTCGGGCGAAAAAACTGCCCAGTGTATCGAGCAGCAGACTTTGCTCAAAGCGGTTCGTTGCCAAGGAAAGAGCTTTTCTGCAACGAGTCGCCAGCGACATAACCGGAAATTTCAGCGGCAATGGCTGATCCGTGGAAGAGAGCTGCGCTCCGTCCGGTGCGCAGGCTTCTTGGATTCACTGGTTCGCTCTGTTTCATTGCTTTAGTCTATTGAAATACGCGTCGCAAAACCCGGACAACATTTGGGGACAATGTAATGAAGCGAGCAAACTCACGAAGCCGTTCCGATCTTGAGGATGATCTAAAACATCTTAGTGGACTAGCGTATCACCGACTGGAAAGCAGCGAAGATCTGGTTAGAAGATTTTACCGTTTCACCAGAACCGCTCACGCCAATTCCGATCATCTTCAAAAACTCTACGATTGGCTATTTGTCCCAATCACTCTTTGGCCGATCGACATCGAAGGAATACTCCGCGCCGCGCTTGATCGTGTGGCGTCTGGCAGACGCTTGGATAACCGGATGCTCCTTCTAATCGATTTGCTCCGGTCGCCGCCGAGCGACAAGACCCAGCGCGCAGTTTCCGAACACGAGCGTTTGGTTCAACGCGGTCGTTACGAACCTTTGATCCGAGCACGCCACAAATATAATCAGATTGAATCCGAGCTCGCGCGCGATCCAACAAGCGCGCGATGTGCCAAAGCAGGGATCAAAGCTCAGCGCGAATCAATCGGCTGCCCGCCTCGAATCAGTCCGTGCGCGAAGGCTCTGGAAAGAAGCCGGCGCACGGAAACTAAGAGGTGAAGCCCGAATTTCGTGGATGCGGAAGAAGCTCGGCAAGGACATGCGCACCGATGAACGACAGCTCCGCAGGATTCTGGCGAAAGCGCGCGACGGGATTTTGCGCGATTGAGGTTAATCGCCGCTACCTGTGATTCGGTCGTTCGCTGCCGAGAAGCTGAGCTAGCTCTTGGTATTTCAGAAGATCGAGAGATGTCTCGACTTCGCTCGACATGACACGAATGGGAGCGTTGTGTTCGGATTGCGTGATCGCTAAACTGGCGCGCGTAACGGCACAGCATGAGTTCCTTGGATTACTACAACATCGAAGAGCTTCTCACGGATGAGGAGCGCCAGGCGCGCGATCGAGCACGGCATTTTGTGCAGGAGGAAGTCTTGTCCGAAATCGTTCCTTGCCATCGTGCGGGCAAATTTCCGGAACATCTCATTCCGCGGATGGGCACGCTGCGTTTTTATGCGCCATATCTAAAAGAGCACGGCTGCGCTGGCGTCAGCTACACGGCGTACGGCTTGATCATGCAAGAATTGGAACGTGCAGATTCGGGCCTGCGCTCGCTGGCGTCCGTGCAGGGCGCGCTCGCGATACAAGCGATCCATTCATTCGGCTCGCCAGAGCAGCAGGCGCGTTGGTTGCCAGGGCTCGTGTCGGGCGAGCGCGTCGGTTGTTTTGCGCTCACGGAGCATGGACACGGGTCGGATCCAGGCGGTATGGAAACGCGCGCCAGACGCGATGGTGACCATTACATTTTGAATGGCAGCAAATGCTGGATCGGCAACGCGTCGATCGCGGACGTCAAAGTTGTCTGGGCAAAAGATGACGATGGCCGCGTGGGCGGATTTGTGGTCGAGAAAGACGTGCCGGGATTTCGCGCGCAGGACATCGAGGGAAAATTCAGTCTGCGCATGTCGCGCACGTCGGAGTGCTGGTTTGAAAACTGTCGGACACCTGTGGAGAACCGTTTGCCCAAGGCCGAGGGTCTTAAGGCGCCGTTATCGTGTCTGACGTACGCGCGCGTTGGCATCGCGTGGGGCGTCATTGGTGCAGCGATTGATTGCTATGAAACTGCGTTGGCTTACGCCAAATCGCGCGAACAATTTGGACGACCGATCGCCGGTTTCCAATTGGTGCAGCAAAAACTTGTCTGGATGGCCCAGGAAATTACGAAGGCACAACTATTGGCGTTGCGGCTCACCCGTCTGATGGAAGCTGGTGAGGCGCGGTCTGCGCAGATTTCGCTGGCGAAACGCAACAACGTCTGGATGGCGCTGCGATGCGCGCGCAAGGCGCGTAACATCCTCGGCGCTGCGGGAATCACTGATCGCTACTCGGTCATCCGGCATTTGATGAACCTTGAAAGCGTCTCGACGTATGAAGGCACTCACGACATCCACACGTTGATCATCGGTCGCGACATCACGGGTGTCGATGCGTTTGGTGGATAAACGAGATGGTCATTCCGAGCGAAGTCGAGGAATCCCGCCGAGAATGCTTCAGGTAACGCCACGGGACCCTTCGCCTTCGCTCAGGATGACTCGCTCAAAAAATGGGTTAACGTAAATCTATGAGTGAGTCAGTTTACATTCTCGGCGGCGGACGCACGGATTTTAAGCGTAACCTGAAGAAGGAAGGCAAAACGATCCGGCACATCATCATTGAGGCTGGCAAGAAGGCGATCGACGACGCAAAGATCGACCCCGCGGAGATTCAGGCGGGCGCGGTTGGCAATTTCAATGCGGGGCAATTCACGAAACAGTTGCAACTCGGCGCGTTTATCCCGGAGATCGATCCGAAATTGCGCGGGATACCGACGATGCACACTGAAGCGGCGTGCGCGTCCGGCGCGCTGTCGGTGCTGCTCGGCGCGGAATGGATCATAGGCGGGTTTTATGACGTCGTGCTTGTCGTGGGCGCGGAACAGCAGAAGACGATGTCGTCGCTCGATGGCTCGGATGTGCTTGGCGCGGCTGCCGATTATCACAACGAAAAACCGGAGTATGGCGATTTCATGTTCCCGAAATTGTTCGGACGCATCGCGCAGATCTACATCGACAAATACGGCGCGACCGAAGCAGACCTTGCGCGAGTGGCATGGAAAAACTATGCGCACGCCAAGTTGAATCCACTTGCCCAAATGCGCGGCGCCGATCTCACTTTCGATTGCGCCTCGCAAGTTTCAGACAAAAACCCAAGCGTCGCGCCGCCGCTCAAAGTTTCCGATTGTTCGCAGATCACCGATGGCGCGGCATCGGTTGTTCTGGTTTCCGGAAAATATCTGAATAAGATTGGCCGCGATCGGACTAAGACTGCGCAACTGTTTGGGTACGGTCACACGACCGATTATTTGCCGCTCGATAAGAAAGATGCGCCAACCTTTTCGATCGCGCGGAAAGCAGCGGAGAAAGCTTTCCGAATGGCAAACCTGACGCCGCGCGATCTGCAAGGTGCCGAGGTACACGATTGCTTTTCCATCACTGAAATTGTCGCCTACGAAATTCTCGGGCTCGCCGAGCCGGGCAAAGGCGTGGAGCTT
>QHPG01000261.1 GCA_003219005.1 Verrucomicrobiota bacterium | reverse complement strand
CGCGAAAAGGTCGCGGCGGTTTGGAACGAGGCGATTACCACCGGTTGCGGCGGAAAGGGCTGGACGTTCGACGACCTGCGCGCGGTCAAGTTCACACTGCTGGCCGGCGACATCAACATGACGTTTGTCGAGCATCTCAATTCATGCGCACGGCAATGCATCGCGATCGCCGATGTCCTCAAGAAGTCCTTCCGCTGCAGCATCCCAATTCAGCGCGACTACCTCATCGCCGGCGCGCTGCTGGCTGACGTGGGCAAACCGCTGGAGTACGACAAAGACGCATCGGGCAAAGTGATTCAGGGAAAATTTGGGCAGCAAGTACGCCATCCGTTCAGTGGCGTCGCGCTCGCATACAAGCACAGCATTCCCGGCGAAGTGCTGCACATCATCGCCACGCACAGTCACGAAGGCGACAAGGTGGAGCGTTCGATCGAATCGATCATCTTTCATCATGCCGACTTTGTTGACTTCGACATTGCCAAGTTTCTCGGCAAGGGCGCAGCGAAGAAGTGACGTGCTCAATCGAGATCGCTTCGTTATGAACGAGATCGATATCGTGCGCGACATTTCGGCCAGATTCGAGGGTGCCCAGATTCCGTACATGCTCACCGGGTCGATGGCGATGAATTACTATGCACAACCGCGCATGACCCGGGACATCGACGTCGTCATCGAAATTACGCCGGCGGATGTCGATCGCGTGACTGACCTGTTTCGGCCGGATTATTACGTGAGCGAGCAAAATATCCGCGACTCGCTTAGCCATGACTCGATTTTTAACCTCATCCATCAAGAGAGCGTCATTAAAGTGGACTGCATCGTCCGCAGAAGCAGCAAATACAGGCGCGTCGAGTTTGGGCGCCGGCAGCGGATCTCGATCTGCGACTTCACAACTTACATTGTGAGCAAGGAGGACTTGATCATCTCAAAACTTTTTTGGGCGAAGGACTCACATTCCGAAATCCAACTGGGCGATGTACGAAATCTCCTGGCGACCGGCCACGACGCCGCCTATTTGCGGCGCTGGACGCGCGAATTGGGTGTGGATAAATTATTGGAAGAATGTCTCAAGTGACCGATACGCCGCCAGAAGTGGAGCAAATGATTCGCGAAAAAATCATGGCGCGCTCGGGTGAGGAACGTTTCATTATGGGCGCACTAATGTTCGATAGCGCGCGCGAGATGATCAAGGCATCCCTGCCGAGAGGCTTATCAGAAACTGAACAACGACGACTATTGTTCGAACGCATCTACGGCAAAGAACTTATTGTCGGGAAATAAGATGGGACTGACGCTGGTTGAAAAAATTGCGGCGCGTCACGCGGACGGCCTTCCGCCGGGCACAGTGGTGCGCAGCGGCGACTTCATTTCAATTCGTCCGCGCCATGTGATGACCCACGACAACACTGGCGCGGTGATCCCGAAGTTCAAACAGATCGGTGCGACGTCGATCGCCGATCCGGCGCAGCCGGTGTTCGCGATCGATCACGATATTCAAAATACTTCGCCAGAAAATCTGGCGAAATACGCGAATATCGAGGCATTCGCTCGCGAGCACGGCATCGATTTTTATCCGCCGGGGACCGGCATTTCGCACCAGGTGATGGTGGAACAGGGCTACGTCGTTCCGGGCGCGCTCGTGGTAGCGAGCGATTCACATTCCAATTTGTACGGCGCGATGGCGGCACTCGGGACGCCGGTTGTACGCACCGATGCCGCGAGTATTTGGGCAACTGGCGTGACTTGGTGGCAGGTCCCGAAAGTCGCCAAGGTCGTGCTGAAAGGAAATCTTTCGCCGGGTGTCGTCGGCAAGGACGTGATCATCGCCTTGTGCGGCCTCTTCAACAAAGACGAAGTACTCAATCACGCCGTTGAATTCGTGGGCGATGGCGTGACGAATCTTCCAATGTCCGCGCGCATGACCATTGCCAACATGACCACCGAATGGGGCGCGCTCGCAGGCGTTTTTCCGTTCG
>QHPG01000260.1 GCA_003219005.1 Verrucomicrobiota bacterium | reverse complement strand
TTGAAACCGCTGCGCTCGATCCAGCGCTGGTACATCCGCAGTAACATATCGGCCCAGTCGCACGACTCCGTGCCGCCCGCCCCGGAGTGAATGGTAAGAAACGCACTCGCGGGGTCGTTCTCACCGGAAAGAAACTGGCGTAGCTCGAATTCCTCCAACTTGTGAACCAAGCGGTCGTGTTCAGTCGCGACCTCTTTCTCGGCGTGCGCGCGGCCCGTCGGATCGCTTTCTTCCGCAGCGAGTTGTTGCAACGCACTGAAATCTTCGGTTTCGCGTTCCAGCTCTTGGAATGGATTAATCAACGAGCGGAGTCGCGAAACTTCCTCGACGTCCACCTGAGCGCGCTCCCGGTTCGACCAGAAATCGGCCGCGGCCATGCGCCCTTCGATAGCGGCTAAATCTTTCTGGAGCTTTTCGACGTCAAAGAAACCTCCGCAACTCGCAGACACGCGATTTTAGATCCTCAGCATCCGGGATCGAGATTTCCGTTGGCATACAAAAACATAGTTTAATTCACTGCGAAGCGCAAAGGTGTTGAAGCGCGAGCGCGTTCCTGATGCTCGAGAGCACAGGCTGCCAGCCTGTTGTCGTCGGCAGCTTGCCAGCGACTTCCAGCGCAGTACAAGAATTCCTCGCAACGACCGTTCTATAAGCCTTTCGGCACGCTGCCGAAAAGAACAGGCTAGCAGCCTGTGCTCCCCAGACGTGCGTGCGCTACCTGCGTGCGGAATCGCCCGGCTTCGGTTTGGCTCGCGCCGTCTCGAGGCGAAAAATTGTTTCGCCTTCCTTCATCAGATCAAGGCGATCGCGCGCGATCGTTTCCAGATAAGTCACGTCCGTCTTGAGCAGATTGACCTCGCGGGTCTGACGCGCGAGCAAACTTTGCTGTTCGTTCACCTGTTGCTGCAGGTTGTCGACTTCCGTCCGGCTCTGCATCAGTTTTTTATATGGCGGAACAAACAAGCTCACGATCACCAGCCAGATCGCTATGATAAGCAGAACGAGAAGAATCCGGTTTAATCGCCGCCAGACGCTGGCTTCGCGACGCGCGCGGAAATCGCCGTAAGGGTGATCCACTTTCGCGCAGTGTAGCGCCGTACAGAGCTTTGTCACTAAGTTCTTCCTCAATTGCGCCCCAGAGATTCCCGTTGGCAATTTAACGCAGGCACGCATAATCATGGGCGATGATTCGTTTGGCCAAACTGTGCGCGCTTGCATTGGCGGCGATCGTTTTCGTAGCGACCGGCGCCACGGACACTGGGCGTCTTCCAGCCGATCAGCTGGCAAAAGCGGTCAGAAGCGACTCGATCAGTATCCCGACACCGGGCGAACTTTTCGCTGCGCTTGGAAAATCGGAGAAAACCAACTGGTCGGGTCAGTATCGCGGGCCAATGCCGGTAACTTACCGCAATCGCGCGCAGATCGCTCTAAACCTGGGCGGTTTGATCGCCGATGGCTTTATCGCGGTCCAAGCAAAGGACAGTCAGCAGGTCAAAAACATCGGATCGGACATTATCAAGCTGGCAAAGGCACTCGGAGTTAGCGAGCACCTGCTTAGCCGCGGCAAGAGCATCAACGAATTCGCGGACAACAACGAGTGGGACACGCTTCAGGAAGAACTGGAAGCGACGCAAAACGAAGTTAAATCCTCAATGCAATCGCATGCGGACCAGGACCTGGTAATCCTTGTGACTCTCGGCGGTTGGATTCGCGGCACCCAGGTGGTCACGGCTGCGATCATGCAGAACTATGATGAGCGCAGCGCAAAAGTCCTGCGGCAACCAGCGCTGGTTCGCTTCATGCAGTCAAAAATTAATGAAGTCTCGCCCGAATTACGCCAGGAACCTCTGGTTAAAGATGTGAGCGAGCAGCTGAACGGAATTGAGAAAGCCGTTTCATTTCCAGCGGGCAAGACACCCGCTGTAGATGACGTGCGGAAAGTCAACGAAGCGGTTACTAAGGTGATGACGGAAATAGAGAGCAAAGAACTGCCGAAATGAAACGCTGGCTCCCGATTTTTCTCTCAATCCTTGTGCTGGCGGCCAGCGTTGCCGTGCGCGCGGAAACAGATGCCGAGGTGCGCGCGCGTAAAGATGCGCTCGACGTTGCCGGAGCTTTTTCAAACGATGGTTTCAAAATTCGAGATGGACACTGGTGCGGGGTCCTCAAGCCGCACGAGCACGCCCTGGTGGCGGTAAATCTCTACGCGGGAAACCAGTATTGGTTCTCTACTGCGTCCGCGGAACCGGCGAAAATTGCCGTCAGCGTCTATGATGAGAGCGGAAAGCAAGTGACAACGGAAAGCTACAATAACGGAGAAAAAGCGGCGGCCGGGTTTTCACCGGCGAACAGCGGCCAGTACCTTGTTTCGGTCGATCTGGTTGTCATGACTTCCCTTCAGGTATTTTACGAGGGCCACGTTCAAGGGGTTGGATTTCGCTGGTCGGTACGCGACGTGGCCAAAGGCTTCGACGTAAACGGGTGGGTCCATAACCTGCCGGATGGCCGCGTGGAACTTCAGGTTACGGGAGAGGAAACCGAAGTGCGCGCTTTCCTCGATCGCGTCGCGCAAGGCGAATTGCACTCGCTGATTCACAGGCAAACCGAAAATAAATTGAACAACCCGGTCACTCCTCGCGGCTTTGAGATTCGCTATGACTAATCCGGCAGTAGCCGTTCATGGCCTAACCAAAATTTTTTCCGTTCCGTTTCATCCCACTCGCAGGGTTGTCGCGGTGAAGGACCTCAACCTTCGCATCGAGCCGGGTGAGGTGTATGGGTTGCTCGGGCCGAATGGTTCCGGTAAAAGTACCACACTGAAAATTATTCTCGGCCTCGTATCTCCGACGCGCGGCCGCACCGAAATCTTCGGACGGGATAGTCGTCTTGTACAAAGCCGGGACGCGGTCGGCTTTCTGCCAGAGAATCCGTACTTCCAAAAGTTTCTTACTGGCAAGGAAACGCTGCGTTTTTTTGGGCGCCTTTGCGGACTGCGAGGCGCAAAACTTAGGAATCGCGTGAACGAATTGCTCGATCTCGTCGGGCTCAACAAGGCGCGCAACCGCCGGCTGGGGACTTATTCCAAAGGAATGTTGCAACGCATCGGGCTTGCGCAAGCATTGATCCACGATCCAAGGCTGGTAGTGCTTGACGAACCGACCGCCGGCGTCGATCCGGCAGGCTCGCGAGACATTCGCGATTTGATCTTCGACCTAAAGCGCCGCGGAATCACCGTGCTGCTTTCTTCGCATTTGCTCGCACAAGCGCAGGAGATTTGCGACCGCGTCGGCATCCTTGCCGACGGCGTGCTGGTGCGCGAGGGGCATTTGCAGGAACTGATCGCGATCGAAAATCAAACCGAGTTTGTAATCGCCGATGCTTCCGATGAGCTGGTCCGGGAAATCGAATCGGTCGTTAACCGCTCAAGGGCGAAACTGATCGAGCGGCGCAAATCGACCACCACACTGGAGAGATTGTTCCTCGAGGCGACAGCCAAGAATGACGAAGAAATGACCAAGCAGAAATGACAGACGCATCAACGCTTCAACCCTTCCCTGGCCCCGAAAACTTTCGGGGCAACGCTTCAACGTCCGCAAAGCGGTATCGGGCCTTTTCTTTCTCTCGCATTTACGCGATTACAACCAACACCGTCACCGAGCTGACACGCCTGAAAGTCTTTTATGTGCTGCTGGTCTTCGCGCTTGTTTTGATTGGCAGCTCAATCTTCATGGCACAGTTTTCGTTTCAGCAGGAATTCCAAATCTTGAAAGATGTTTCGCTCGGCGCGATCTCAATTTTTACCTCGCTGCTGGCAATCGTTGCCACTGCGCGGTTGCTTCCGCAGGACATGGAAGACCGCACGGTCTATACCATTCTCGCCAAGCCGGTGCCGCGCTTCGAATACGTGCTGGGCAAAATTGCCGGAGTTCTTTTGTTGCTTGCGATCAGCACCCTGGTGATGGCCGCAGCGTTTGTGCTTGTCCTGTATATGCGCGAACAAGCCGTGGTGCACGCGATAGCGAGACAAATGTCCGGCGCGCCTGCCGATCAAGTCGCTGATGCTCTGGGCGTGGTACGATCCTCCGCTTTTAATATCGATATCGTTCCCGGAATCATCATCATTTACCTGAAAGCGTGCCTGCTCGCGGCGCTTACCCTTTTTGTTTCCACATTCGCCACTTCAAACATTTTCACCATTGTGGTGATGGCTTTCATTTATTTTATCGGACATTTGGAAGCCACTGCCCGGGAATATTGGCTGCAGGAACATAGCAGCGGATTGCTTGCTCGAGTCTTTCTCGCGGTTGTGGCGCTGCTTTTCCCCGACTTGCAGGCTTTCAACCTGATGGATGATATCGTCGCCGGAACCGCCATTTCCCTGACGCTTTTCGCCAAAACGGCCGCGCTCGGCGTTTTTTACACGGTAATCTACACGCTGTTAGCCGCGTTTGTGTTTTACGGCAAAGAATTATGATGCGGGGCCTTGTTGCGTTGGCAGTCCTGATCGTGGTCGGGACGGTCAAGCTGCCAGTTGAACACAACCTGGCGGCCCTTCATCGACAGGAACATTTCCGCGGAGTCGAATTTAATCTCGATCTTCGCGAAAAAATCGGGCAACTCGGGTTCATCGCGGCCCTGAGTGGGTTTCGAGCGATCGTCGCCGACGCTCTTTTCATCCAGGTGTACTCGGCATGGGAAAACACAGAATGGGGCCGGATGTTACTGTTGTTCCGGCACATCACGACGCTCCAACCACGGGTGCTCCTGTTTTGGGATACGGCCGCCTGGCACATGGCTTGGAACGCAAGCGTTGCCGCGATGAATGATCAAAAGCAGCCGCGCCTTGCGCTGCGAGTCAAAGCGCAGCGTGAATATTTTGCGCTGGGCAAAGATTTCTTGGAACGCGGAATAAAAAATAATCCGGATCGTCCTGAGCTCTACGAAGCGCTTGCCCGGCTCTACAAGGAAAAATACAAAGACCACGAGCGGGCCTCGGAATTTTATGCGAAGGCGGCGGACCTGCCCGGAGCCGCGCCGTGGGACAAGCGTTTCTCGGCCTATGAGCTTTCTTACTGCGAGGGACGCGAGCGCGAAGCGTATGAGCGCCTGCGCAGCCTGTACGACGAAG
>QHPG01000259.1 GCA_003219005.1 Verrucomicrobiota bacterium | reverse complement strand
CCTGTCGCCCGGCTTCGGGGACGCGAATGTAGCGACGCAGCGTAATCAATCCGATCGGCGCGACAGACGCTGCCAAGGCGAAAATCAGCCACATCGTCGCGGGATGTCGCGGACCATGTTCGGGAACAAACGCAGCCAGCAACCATCCGCCGGTGCCGACAAGGAGTTTACCCACGAGGAATGGAAGATACGCCAGCGAGCCGTACGACGCTTCTTGTCCTTTCGGTGCAATCGCGGCGGCATACTCGTACACGCGCGGTGAATAGAACGCTTCGCCGACCGAGAACACGATCAGATAAAGCGCAGTCATGATGTAGTACGGGTGAATGCTCCCGTGCAATCCGAGGTAGCCGTACCCGAGCCATTGGCCGATCACGCTGTTGGCAGCGGGCTGGAACCATTCCGTCGGCAGCGCCATGATGAATACTCCCGCGGCGCAGATCGCTCCACCGATTATCACCATCCGATACGCTGCAAGCTTTTGCGTCAGCGCGCCTACAATCGGAACCAGAAGGATGATCATGATTGCGTTGATGTTCGCGAGTTTTCCGACTGGGGCGTACAGCCCGAGCTCGCGAATCCCGAACTTCGGAAACACGTAATCCATCTGCAAAAAAATGGCTTTGAGAAATCCGATCAGCAGGAAAAAGACAAGTATCCGGTAGAAACCGGATTGACTAATCAGCCGCCGGAAGAGCTGCGCCGTGTCGATCGCGCTTTTTCGCACCGTTTCTCCGATGTCACTCCAAAATGCGGGGGCAGGGGAACGCGATTCCTCAATCACAGCGCCTTTATCAGTTGGTTCCGCGCCGCGCCTGATAAAATAGAGCACGGGAAACAGCACGATCTCGAACGCCAGGCTGACCATGAACAGTTGCTGGTATGAGGTCGGCTCAAATCCGAAGAGACTGACGCGCAAGTTCAGTTGCCGCACGTAATCGAACATCCATCCCGCGACGATATAGCCGACGTTCATGATCATGTAGATGATCGAGAACGAGATCGAGCGCTGCGCGGTTGTGGAATAGCGGCGCGTCGCCGCCAGCAATACTGGCGTCCCAAGAGCTTCGCCGACTGCCAGCGGAAGAACGCCGCAGGCGAGCGCTAGCGATGGGATCGTGGTAACAACCATTACGCTGCGAGCGATCGTGCAGATGATGACGCCTAGGAAAAAAGTGCGGCGCAATCCAATCGCATCCGTGAGCGAACCGGCGAGCAACGTGAAGACAGTCATTGCCGGCGCCCAGACCCAACCCACCAATGCTCCCGCAGCCTGATCGCTAAAGCCGAGGTCCTTCGACAGCCACAGCACCATCGTTTTGTTCGTGACGGAGTAAGCTGTGTAAATGAGGAACTTGATCAGGAACGTCAGCCACAGCTCGCGTTGCGCGCCCCTCAGCACGGTGAATTTCGAAATGAATCCGCCGAGCCCGCTTGGCGCCACAATCTCTTCTGCCGGAATCGCTGCTTTGCTTACGTTCGCCACGATGTCGATCTTTATCCCGCGAGATAGTTCTGCAACCGCGCTTCGATGTCCAATCTCTCGCGCGCGATTTTGTCTTGTCTCAAATCAGCTCATGCTGAAATGATTCCGCTTGTGATCCCTTCGAATGCGACTGTCGCTTCTTCGCCGAAGCTGCTCGATCGCGTGCGCTGGCGTCTTCGCGGAAAGCATTACTCCATTCGCACTGAAGAAGCCTACGCGGACTGGCGCGTAAAGCTCTTAAGCACGCGCTAAAGATTCCCCACCTCTAATGCATTATGTGTACGTGCTTCGTTCGGTGAAAGATGATGGATTTTACATCGGTTATTCGGCAAATTTGCGGAAACGATTCGAGCAGCATCTTCAAGGTGATTCGCCTGCGACTTCGCATCGCGGACCTTGGACGTTGATCTATTATGAAGCGTACATCGAACAAGCCGATGCGATGGGACGCGAACGTTACTTGAAAAGCGGAGCCGGCCGACGGTTTCTAAAAGCTCAACTAGCAAACTATTTCAAAAGAAATCCGATCAAATCGACCGCGTCAGCGTAGCTTTTACGCGGCGGCACTCCTTTGCCACACATTTGCTGGAAAACGGGCAGGATATCCGTACAGTTCAAGAGTTACTCGGCCACAAGGACGTGT
>QHPG01000060.1 GCA_003219005.1 Verrucomicrobiota bacterium | reverse complement strand
TGCACCAATGACAGCATTACATTCGACTGGCAGGTTGCTTATATCACCGATAGCAATGAAGATTTGGAAAACGCGAAGATTACTCTACGGACCGGCGGCGGAAAGGGAGGCGAAGACGAAATAGAGATATCTGCTACCTGTTGTGATCCTAAGGAAATCACAATTCAACGATCACTGGAGTACTTCACAAAATAGCTGTTACAAAAATAGAAACCAATCGAGGCTTTTCAATCGCGACTGGCTGGGTTCGAATCATCTCGATCCGGACCTACCCCTGGAAATCAATTCTCGACCGCTAACCTCTGATCCCACTAAAACCAGCCTCGTTTTTTGATCCTTTGAGGGAGCCGCTAAGTCGCCTTCCAGCGAGAGCGCGCTACGCGGCAGCTCGTTTCCGTGCCGTCGCGTCCAGAATGCGCTTGCGCAAGCGAAGTGACTTTGGCGTCGCTTCCACGTACTCATCTATGTCGATGTATTCGATCGCGCGCTCCAGGGTCATCCGGAGCGGTGCTTCGAGTTGAATCCCTTTGCCTTCGCCCTGGCTGCGCATGTTGGTGAGGTGCTTTTCCTTGCATGGATTGACTGGCAAATCTTCCGGGCGCGCATTTTCGCCGACGATCATTCCTTCGTAAGTGTCTTCCTGCGGCCCGATGAAAAGCCGGCCGCGCTCCTGAATATTGTTAAGCGCGTAAGCAGTGCTGACGCCGGGTTCCATCGATACCATCACGCCGCGCCTGCGTCCGCCAATCTCGCCTTTGAACGGCGCGTATTCGCGAAAAAGGTGACTCATTAATCCTTCACCGCGAGTCAGGTTCACCAGGTCGGTCTCGAATCCGATCAGACCGCGCGTCGGGATGATTGCTTCGATTGATACGCGCGAGGGGTGATGATCCATTCCTACAACCTCGCCTTTGCGATTGGCAATGGATTGCAGAATGTCGCCGAGATTTTCATTCGGTAGATCGACATACAGATTTTCAAGCGGCTCGAGCAAGGTGCCATCCTCCGCTCGGTGAAAAATCACTTCGGGCCGCGACACCATCAGTTCATACCCTTCGCGCCGCATCTGCTCCACCAGGATAGCGATTTGCATTTCGCCGCGCGCATTGATCTCAAATGTCCCTGCGGTCTCGGTGTCGTTAACTTGAAGGGAAACGTTGCCACGCGTTTCACGAACCAGTCGCTCGCGAAGATGCCGCGCAGTCACGAATTTTCCGTCGCGTCCGGCAAACGGCGAATCGTTGACCAGAATCTGCATCCGAATTGTTGGCGGATCGATATCGACGAATTGAAGCGCCGCGCGCTCCTCGCGATCGGTCAGCGTTTCGCCGATGTAAACCTCCTCGAAGCCAGTTAGCCCAACGATGTCGCCGGCGGTGGCGTGTTTTATTTCGACTTGCTCCAATCCCGCATAGGTGAAAAGGGCAGTGACTGTAGCTCGCTCGTGGCGGCCATCGCGGTGAATGCAGACGATCGAATCGCCGACGGCGACGCGACCGCTCACGATGCGCCCCAGCGCAATTCTCCCAAGATAATCGCTATAATCGAGGTTGGACACGAGCATTTGAAAAAATGGCTCGGACAAAATTTTCGGCGGCGGCACATGTTGCACGATCGCCTGAAAGAGCGGCGTCATATCGGCGTTGTTTTCGTGCAGCTCGCGCACGGCATAACCGTTCTTCGCGCTGGCGTAAATGATTGGAAAATCGAGCTGCTCGTCTGTTGCCTTCAGCTCAACGAAAAGATCGAACACCATATCTAGAACGCGGTGAGGCCGTGCGTTTTCTCTGTCGATCTTGTTAATGACAACGACCGGCTTGAGTTTGTTTTCCATTGCCTTCCGCAAGACAAAGCGCGTCTGCGCCTGCGGTCCGTCGTGGGCGTCGACGACTAGCAGCACGCCGTCCACCATTTTCATGATCCGTTCGACTTCGCCGCCGAAATCGGCGTGGCCGGGTGTATCGACGATGTTGATGCGATAACCGTTCCAATGAAAAGCCGCGTTCTTCGCACGAATCGTGATTCCTTTTTCGCGCTCGAGATCCATCGAATCCATTACGCGCTCTTCGATCTTTTGATTGGAACGAAACGTCCCCGATTGGCGCAGCAATTGATCCACAAGCGTCGTCTTGCCGTGATCGACGTGCGCAATGATGGCGATATTACGGATCTTATTCATTGAAGGGAGGCGCTCCGGAGGAGGCGAGGCGCGAACAGTACGAGAGACAACACCCGAGTCAAACGGCAGCGACATGGGCGCAAAAATCTAAAGAATGATCATTGGTTTGTTCGCATGAAGTCACGCGCGCGATCAAGTAGCTTTTCAGCTTGCTCTCGCCGGGAGTCGTCGCTAAAACGTTCCTACGAAATAACGGGGAGGCCATTTGAGCATGAAGACACAAATCCCAAACCTCAATTTAGTTCGATCCGTTTGGCGCCGAGTCAAAAGGGATATAAAGGACGCCATCATTCGTGACCTGAAACCAGCACGAGACGTGAGAGGTGGCGGCGGTGTTACGGACAAATCCAAATCCACCACAGGCGGCACTGAGCACCACCGTTGTCGGTCAATTGTTACGCTGCCCATTCGCCTTATTTGTCTCATCCGATCCATTCGATTAAAATCGGCTGGTATGCCAGACCTGCCCATTTCAAAAACCACACCTGAGGAAACGAGCGCAGCTCCCGCCGATTTTACGACCGCGTCGCTTTTCCGGAGCCAAAAACAACAGAATGACCCGGTTCGCAAGGCAATATTAATTGGCCTTGCAATTGTGCTGCTCGTATTTCTCCTGAGCATGATCGCAGTGATGATGATGCACGCGCCGAGCCTTTGAGTCCGAGGAATCCCGTGCCAAACTTGAGGATAATGCACCGAGTTCGCTCGACTTCTCTCGGGCTGACAGCACGTACAAAGCGGCTCCTGCTTTTCGATATCGATGGCACGCTGATCCATTCGGGTGGCGCGGGCGTTCAAGCGCTCAAATCCGCCTTCAAAGAGCGATTCGGTATCATGGATGATCTGCACGACATCGAAATCGCCGGCATGACCGATTCAGGCATCGTCCTCAGCATCTTGAACAAGCATAAAATTCCCGTAACCAACGAAAACGTGAGCGCGTTCCTGGATAGTTACGTGCACTTTCTGTCGTTGGAATTGCCGCGCCGAAAAGGCAACCTGCTCCCTGGCGTACTCCGGTTGCTCCAACAGCTCAAGTCGCGACCGCATCTGGTGCTTGCCCTTCTCACTGGAAACGTTTCCCGCGGCGCGCGCCTAAAGCTCGAGCATTACGGTGTCTGGCACTTTTTCGAATTTGGCGCTTTTGCCGATGATCACCAGGACCGCAATCAGCTCGGGCGTTTTGCTCGCGCGCGCGCAAAAGAGAAGCACGGCCGCGAGTTTGCCGCATCCGAGATCGATGTCATTGGCGATACGCCGCGCGATATTGCCTGCGGCAAAGCACTTGGGGCGCGCACTGTTGCGGTGGCTACCGGCACATGGAGCCGAGATGAACTTGCGAAATATCAGCCGGATTTTTTGATCGATGATCTCTCAGATGTGGAAACCATTGTCGATACGCTCGGATGGTGATCCATTGACGATTGGAAGGTGAAATGAAAAAAGACGCTTCTACATCTGGCCCGACGGCGCGAAGAGATCGTTCGAGCGTGGTGCCGCTCAAAGGCGAAATCGATCTACACGTCTCTCCTTCTGTCACGGCGTCGCTCAATGCCATGATCGAGAAAAAGCCGCGACGTTTGGTGGTCGATCTTTCCGATGTGACTTACATCGATAGCGCGGGTTTGGCGGCGTTAATACAAGCAATGCAAAAGGTGGAAGCCTACGGCGGCAAATTCTTGCTCGCTGGTTTGCAGGAAACTGTGCGCTCGATTTTCGAAATCTCGCGGCTCGATCAGGTATTTCAGATTTTCCCAGACGTGGACGATGCGCTGGCGAACTGATCTCCGCTGAGGACATCCTCCTTCGCCAAGGCTCCGGCGGACGAGCCGGACACTACAGCGCAACGCGCGTTAAAATCTCCATTGTTTGCTCGACGTTTTTTGAAATGTCGAACTGCGAAGCTCGCCTAATGTTCGCTGACCGCGCTGCGGCTCGGCGCGACGGATCGGACCAAAAGCGAATCGCGTCACGCAAACCAATCAGATCGCCTGCGTGATCGACAATTGATCCGTGGACGCTGTCTTCGATGATTTCGCTGAAGCCGTTGGAACGCGTCGTGATTACCGGCAATCCGCAGGCGAGGGCTTCCAGGCAGGCATTGGAAAATGGATCGTAAATCGTAGGCAAAATCAAGATGTCCGCAGCCGCGTAAATCCTCATGAGGTCTGCAACTTCGCCGAGAAATTGCACCGGTTCTTCGCGCCAAAAGCGCAAGCGTCTCGTCTTGTAGAGCGCTGCATTTCCACGGCCGGCAACGAGCAACCGCATTTTTCTGTTCTTGCAGAGCGCCATCGCCTTGATTGCAAACAGCAACCCTTTGCGTTCCCAGCCAGAGCCTGCAAACAGCAGCGCAATTTGATCCGGTTTCAGTTCCAAATCTTCGCGCGATTTTTCCCGGAGCTCGGAATCGAACCGGAATTTATCGAGCGGAACGCCGTTGTGAACGATGTCGGTTCTGTCTGCAGGATAGCGATAAAGATCGACGATCTCCTTCTTGACCATTTGTGAAGCAACGATCACTCGCCTAGCTTTGCGACTGGCGAAAAGCGACTCCTCCAAATGCAATAGGTCGCGATGCTTGGGGTTGAGAGCCCGGGCAAATTGCTTTAGGGGAAGCTCGAATCTTCTTCGGCGCGCGAGCCAGGCGCGATGGACACCATCGCCGGCGCGATAAACGTCGCAGCTCCAGACACGCTCAAGGCTCAACAAAACGTCGCAGTCGAGCTGCGGCCGGATTTGTTCCAGTTCATCCGCAAACCCAATGACGGATTCTGCACGCAGGCGCGTGATCGGTCCAAGCGGCCATTGATCCTCCGGCCATTCATTCGTGGCGATCAGTCGCACCTTGTGCCCGGCCTCGATGACTCCACGCGCGAGGCGTTTCAAGTACGCTTCCGCTCCGCCGGTCGGAGAATAGCCGCGCCGAACAAAAGCGAGTCGGAGTTTCTTCTCCATACCTTCTTGTCATTTCGACCGGAGCGAAGCGCAGTGGAGAAATCTCTTGATGGTTAGGCAGAAGCGACGCATGGACCAAACAATTAGAGATCTCTCGACTCCGCTCGACATGACAACAGGGCACTTTACATGCTCCACGTTCGCCAGAATACTTCTAACCCGATGCCGGGTGAAATCTTAAACGCTCCTGCGCCACCACGTTCCACCGCACTCGCGGCGCGCACTTTACCGAGGAGCTTGCTCTATTCGATTTTCGCTCGCATCGGTGGTTCCGGCCTGGATACGGATGCATTTGAAACCCTGCGCGCCTCGTATCGCGGCGGATTCCTGGGCAAGGCAGTCGCTTATGGCAACCGGCAGAACGAAATTCCCAGCTCGCTCATCCATTCGCTGCGCTGGCATCCGGTACGGCTCATTTCCTTTCTTGATCGGCCCTATTATTACGGCGCCAAAAAAAAGTATCTCGATTGGATCACGTCACGGCATCTGGCAACCGGACGTTACGATCTGTTTCATAGCTGGTCGGGCGACTGTTTGCGCTCCCTCCAAATCGCAAAACAACGCCGCATCCCTTCGATCGTGGAGGTCCCAACCTGGCATCGCGATGGCGGCAAACAGAAATTCGAGCAGGCGAAAATTGCAGCATCGCGAGGCAAGCTATCGGGTTTTCGAAAGTGGAAAGCCAGACTGTTGCTCCATCGGAGTCGTTTTATCGAAGAGTACAAACGCGCTGATTTTCTGCTCGTCCTGTCAGAAACGGCTGCCGAGACCTTTCGTATGCGCGGCTTCCCGGAGGAAAAACTCTTCTATTTGCCGCGCGGGGTCGACGTGGAGCGCTTCAAGCCGGGGCCGCGGCCGGCAAAATTTCGCACTGTTTTTGCAGGCGCATTGATCAAGCGAAAGGGCGTTCAACATGTGCTCGAAGCATGGCACCGCCTCAATCTCCCCGATGCCGAGCTTTGGTTGATTGGTTTCGTGCACGATGAAGCGAAGCCCTATCTCAAGGAATTTTGGCGCGATAATATTCGCGTCGTCGGATTCGTGCGCGATCCGGAGAATTATCTCAACCAAGCCACGGTGCATGTTTTTCCGTCGCAATGGGAGGGGAGCGCCAAAGTCACATATGAGGCAGCGGCGTGCGCGTTGCCTCAAATCACTACGCGCGAGGCAGGCGACGTGGTGCGCGATGGCATTGAGGGAATGATCGTGAAGCCAGGGGATGTCAGCGCCATCGCAACGGCACTGGAGCATTTGTATCGACATCCTGAAATCGTTGAACGGATGGGCAGCGCGTCAAGACGTCGCGTAGTGGAAAATTTCACCTGGGACCATTTTCGGACACGATTGCTGGACGCGTATGCAACCGCGATGCGTACGGCGCGGTGATTTCTGTAGCGGCGGTCTCTGACCACCGAAACATGGCAATCGGCGGTCACAGACCGCCGCTACAGTTAGAAGCTCATGAAAATTCTCCTTCTGCAACTCAGGCGCATCGGCGACCTGATTTTGACGACGCCCGCCGTCGCAGCTTTGCGTGAAAGCTTTCCAGATGCACAACTGACGATCGTCGTTTCGAGCGAATGTGCTGACCTGCTGCCAGCCGTTGCAGATGTCGATCGTACCTTGATGGCGCGACGCAATACGCGCGACCTCGCTCTGTTTTTTTCCGTTGCAGCCAGCAGATTTGACTACTGCATCGATTTCACACGGAATGATCGCTCAGCTTTTCTGGCGCTCTTATCCGGCGCGCGAAGACGCGTGGTGTCTTATCGCGTGCGCCAACAGTCGAAGATGCGTGCGCGGGCCTACACTGATTTTGTTAATGTTCGTATGAGGGACACGCACACTATCGACTACAATCTGGCATTACTTGAGCCACTCGGGGTCCGAACTGCTGCCTCCCGCGCCCCGTATCTGCATCTGACGCAAGTGGCCCACGAAAAAGGCGACGCGCTGCGACGCTATTGGAAAATCACCAGGCCCTATGTCATTTTGCATCCCGGCTCGGCCCGCCGGGAAAAACTCTGGGAGCCCGAGCGCTGGGCGGAGGTCATCGACCACTTCGGTCGAAACAACGATATCGATCTTGTCCTGACCAGTGGATCATCGCTGAACGAGCAAGCGCATATCGCGGCAATCAAAAACAAGGTGCAACAAATCATCGATCTCTCTGGCAAGACAAATGTGCTAACACTGGCCGCATTGATTGGCCATGCGCGGCTTCTTGTGACGGTCGATTCCGCTCCCATGCATCTGGCGGCGGCGACCCGTACGCCGCAGGTAGCGCTGTTTGGGCCGACTAATCCATTCCATTGGCGCCCCCGAGAGAGTCCGGCACTCATTTTACAAGGAAAATCAGCCGCGCCAGTCACCGAGTTTGTGCCGGCGCAGCCGCGCTTTGCAATGAGTCAAATCTCGACGGAAGCGGTGATTAGTGCTATGGATTCGCTGCTGTCGCTTCGTGCGGCGGCGCAAAGCTCATGAGCGGCGCAAAGGCAGCTAGGACCAAGCAGTCATTCTGGGAAACGTTACGCGCGGCTTCCGGTTCGTATCGGCGGCTCTACAGTTACGTCAGGCCCTATAAGGCGCGTTTCATCCTCGGCCTGGCGCTCGGTCTTGGCTACGGCGGCGTCACTTCACTTTTACCGTTGGCCATTGCGCGCGTCACCAGCACTGCTTTCCAGGGCGCCGCTCCCAATCCAGGGGCCATACGCTCAAACCTCCACGTCCTGGATACGGGCCCAAAGATTAATTCGATTGTTCTGATCTGTCTCGCCATTCCGGCGATCATGACAGTGCGCAGTCTCTGTTCCTATGGAAGCACCTATTGCATGCAGTGGGTGAGCAACAAGGTCGTCACCGATATCCGCGCCCAGCTTTTCAGCAAGATGGTTCGCCATTCCATGGACTTCTTCAATAAGATGCGGTCGGGTTTTCTGATATCACGAATCACCAATGATACCCGCGTAGTGCAAACCGCTTTAATTGCCGTCGGTAGCGATATCTTCAAGCAACCAGTGTCGATTATAGGCGCAATCATCGTTCTTCTCCTGATGGATTGGAAGTTCACGGTGGTCACCCTGATTCTTTTCCCGGCCTGTTTGCTGCCACTTCGCATTTATGGGCGGCGCGCGCGAAAGGCGGCGCAAGGTCAGTTTGAAGGCATGGGCGAAATGGTCGTGACGATGCAGGAGACGTTCGCCGGCATTCGCGTGATCAAGTCGTTTGCGCGTGAAGGATACCAGGAAAAGGAGTTCAAACGCAGCAATCAACTTCAGTTCTCGCAGATGATGCGCATCGTAAGATCAATGGAGGCAGTCAGCCCGCTGGTGGAGACGATCGCTGCGATCGGTGTGGGAATAGCGTTGTTTTATGTTTACGCCGCGAACCTGAGTGTCGGCCGATTTTTTGGACTGATCTCAGGAATTTTCATTCTCTACGACCCCATCAAGACGCTCAGCAAGATCCAAATGGTGATGCAGCAATCGATCGCAGCAACGGCGGCGATTTTCTCGATTCTCGATTCACAGCCTGCGGTGCAGGACGCGCCAGACGCTCAGGCGATGAATTCTTCACAGGGTCGAATTGATTTTGAAAATGTAACCTTCCGCTATGTAAACACCGCCATAGATGCCATCCGCAATCTGAACTTGCATTTCGAACCGGGGACAACCCATGCTCTGGTCGGCGCCAGCGGCGCGGGCAAAAGCACCATTCTCTCACTCATCCTGCGCCTGTACGACCCGACCGCCGGCGCTGTAAAAATCGATGGCAGAGATCTGCGCTCAGTAACGCAAAAATCCTTGCGCGAACAGATGGGGCTTGTCACCCAAGAGACATTTTTGTTCCACGACACGATCTTCAAGAATATCCAGTTTGGCCGGCTGGACGCTACGCCTGAAGAAATTTACGAAGCCGCAAGAGCTGCCTACGCGCACGACTTCATTATGGCGCAGCCAAACGGTTACCAGACAGTGATTGGCGACAAAGGATGTCTTCTCTCCGGCGGCCAGCAGCAACGCCTCGCCATCGCGCGCGCTATTCTGAAAAACGCGCCAATTCTTTTGCTCGACGAAGCCACGTCATCGCTCGATTCCGAATCAGAACAGCAAATTCAACAGGCCCTGGCCAAACTGGCCGCTGGACGCACCGTGATCGCCATCGCTCACCGTCTCTCCACCATTCTATCCGCCGATCAAATTATTGTGATGGATTCCGGCCGGGTTAAGGAGATCGGGACGCACGCCGAGCTGCTCGAAAAATCCGGCTACTATCGCCGATTATACGATCACCAATTCAATCGGATTCAGAAGGAACCCGAAGCCGAAGCAGGCGTTCTTGTTGAAGAGCTCGTGTAGCAATTCGGAAAGCAATGGCCATAGCCTCTCGCAATGCCGTTTAACATTGACCTGCACACGCATTCGTTTTTTTCGGGAGACGGTGTTTCCAGCCCGGAAGACTTGATTGCGGCCGCGCGCGCCAAAGGTCTGAACGGCATCGCCATCACCGATCACAACACGTGCGACGCGGTGAATTATCTTCTCGAGAAAGGCCTGATGCGGCTGGATGGATTGCCGGTCAATGATTTTCTCGTTCTCCCGGGGGTCGAGGTCACGACCGCTGACGGTCATCTACTCTGCATCGGAGCGGAGTTGCCTTACCTGAAAGGAAAACCGGCCCGCGAAGTTTGCGACATCATTCATGAACGTGGCGGTCTCGCCATTCCTCCGCATCCATATGATTTGTTCCGTGCCGGTATCCGTTTTTCCACTTTGGAAACGCTGCCGGTGGATGCGATCGAGGTTTTCAACGCGGCAACCACACTTCGCCGCTACAACCGTTACGCTTTCAAGACCGATGATTTTTCGGTGAAAGGAATTCTCGCGCAAATCCTGAAGAGCAACGAGCTGAATCAAAAATACCAGACCCCGCGCGATAGCCTCCGCAAGACTTGGAACAACTGGTTGCGATTGCGGCGCCGGAAAAAAATTCCGGAGTTAGCCGCGAAAGACCGCAACGGAGGCTGACGCAATGCCTGCATACGTCATCGTTGAAATCGACATTGTCGATCCGGCCGGCTACGAAGAATACAAAAACCTCGCCGGCGCGACGGTTGAAAAGTACGGAGGGAAGTATGTCGTCCGCGGCGGTAGGACCGAGGTGCTCGAAGGCGATTGGAAGCCGAAGCGGATCGTGGTGCTTCAATTCGATTCAGCGCAGCATGCCAAAGACTGGCTGAATTGCGAAGAATATCGCGAACCCCGCAAAATGCGGCACCGCACGGCGAGGACAAACATGATCCTGGTCGAAGGGCTTGCCGGGCCGTAGCCCTGGGCGAAAGCAGGCGTGTAGATTTGCGACGAATCGTTTCTTTGTTGCCAAGACAGGACTGGATCGTGGTCGGCTGGGTGATGGCTATCAAGCTACTGCTGTTCCTGATCGGTGTGAAGAGCTACCCCATGTTTGGGGATAGGTACGAACCAAGCCCACAGCAATGGCTTCAGATATGGGACCAATGGGACTTCGGGTATTACCAAAAGATCGCAGAATTTGGTTACAGCGGAGAGGACGGCTCCATCGCCTTTTATCCACTGTTTCCATGGTCGATCCGTTTGGTTGCTTCTATCGGCGGAAGTTATCTTGCTGCGGCCCTCATCGTCTCTGGTATCGCTTCCGTTGTCGCAGCGATCCTGTTGCGAAGACTTGTTCAGCTTGATTACCCGACCAGTGTCGCGATGCGGAGCGTATGGTTCTTTCTCATTTTTCCGACGGCATATTTTCTTCATATTGGATATAGTGAAAGCTTATTTCTCGCTCTGGCGTTGGCTTCCATCTTGGCCGCACGCATCGAGCGATGGTGGTTGGCAGGACTGCTGGGAGCGTTTTGTTGGATGACGCGTGGGACGGGCGCCATTCTCGTGCCCGCGCTCGCCATCGAAGCTACGCAGCAATACTGCAGCACGCGGCGTTGGAAGTGGCGATGGCTTTGGATCGCCGTCGTGCCTCTTGGTTTCGCAGTATATCTGCTAATTAACTGGCACGTCAGCGGAGATGCGTTGGCCTTCCTGCAAACGCGAAAAATATCATTCAAACAGTGGTTTGCCTTGCCTTCCGTGGGAATTCGCCACGCGATCTCGGCACACTACCTCACACCAAATGAAGCAGAAATGGTCGGCGCGCAGGAGTTGCAATTCGTGGCGCTGGGCTTCGTCTGTATGCTCATTAGCTGGATCAAACTTCGGCCGGTTTACGCCGTGTGGATGACTGGGACGTGGCTCCTCTTCACGGCTGTTAACTTTTTGCAGAGCGTGCCGCGCTACACTCTCACGATGTTCCCAATATTTATCCTCTTTGCGCTGCTTGGCAGGAACCGCTTTTGGTTCGGCGCTCTCACCGTGTGGTCGCTGCTGTTTTTCGCATTATTCGCTGTTCTATTTGCCCGGGGCGAATGGGCATTCTGATGAATCTAGCGCTGCGTAATTGAATGACTGGAGACACCCGACTGCGCCGTCGCTTCACGCTGCTTCAGCAGGATCATGCGCTCGTACCAGGCGAGCAGCCGGCAGAGCATCCATCCACGGTAGCCATCGCGAAAACCCTGCTTCCAAACGTAATGATAAAGGAATCGTAAGCTCGGACGGAATGGCGTTCTCGTTGCGAGTTTCTTTAGCCAGCGCTTGCGCTCTACAGGGGTGCCGAAGGGTGTCGCTCGCAATGTCTTTTCGCCTTCTCGCTCATGCAGCTTTCCGGACGCCGCCGCTTCCCAAGTGGAATAGCGGTTATGCTTCTCGACGAAAGTGGCAATATCGGGAAAGGCGTAGTGCTCCATCGGGGCGGACAAATATTCGGCTAGGCCATTGAGCATTACGTGCTCATGCACCTCGTTATCTCCTGAGAGAACGTTGTCCTCGATTTCGATCTGTTCATACCGACCCAGCCGATGCCGGAACAGGCGCAGATTCCAACTCGGAAAATAACCGCAGTGGTTTATCCAACCGTCCAGAAACCAGAAGCGCCGGTTAAGATAAAATCCGTCCACATCGGTACGCCGAATCGCTTCTCGGATTTCGCGTTCTAACTGGGGTGTGACACGTTCGTCGGCATCCACGATGAGCACCCATTCATGTTGCCAGGGGATATTTTCCAAAGCCCAGTTCTTCTTTCGTGGGAAGCTTCCGTTCCAAACGAACTGCACGACGCGAGCTCCCGCCGCCTTGGCAATCGCTAGCGTTCCATCTGTGCTCGCCGAATCAACTACAACGATTTCTTCTGCGAACGAGACGCTGGCGAGGCAGTCCCGCAGATTCGCACCTTCATTCTTAACCGGGACAAGCACCGACAAGGGCGCCCGCGCTTCCGATCGCTCGCTCATTGAGTAATCTCGCGTTTTTTCGCTTCGCGCGCTGGGTTTCCGATCACGATGCTCCACGGTCTCACGTCTTTCATCGCGACTGCTCTCGCCCCAACGACTGCTCCTTCGCCGATGGTCACACCCGGCCCAACGAACGCATCGGCACAGATCCACGCCTCGGAGCCAATCGTAATCGGCGGACGTAGCAACGGAAAATCCGCCTTAGTATGATCATGTGTTCCTGCGCAAAGATGCGCTCGGTGCGAGATCGTAGCGCGCGGCCCCAGTGTCACGCGGCCGAGATTGTAAATAAATGCATGCTCGGCGATGGCGCTTTCGTCTCCGGCCTCGAGGTTCCATGGAAAATAAATCGTCGCGGAAGGATACACATGAACATTGCGACCAACCCTGGCTCCGAAACAGCGAAGCAGAAATCGCCTCCAGCCGAAACACGGCCTAGGGCTGAACCGGAAAAGCGGCTGGGCGAACATCCACAGCACCCTTCGGATGATCTCGCCAGTTGAGTATTTCCTGACGCGACGATTTTTTTCAACGTCCAGCATGCTTCTCCTTTAAACCGCTATTTCCTGCTCACTTTACGATCACTTCCGGCGTTGGACCGCCGCCGAGCGCCCACTCATAAACCGAGCGCATTTGTTCGCTAATTCGAGGCCATGAAAATGTTGTCGCCACCAGATTGCGACCACGATTGCCCATTGCTCGTCGATCGTCATCACTCATTTCGATTAGTTGCTTTAGACCCGCCGCAATCTCCTCCGGGCCCGTCCCAATTTGCAATGCCGCTCCGGCAGCGAACCCCTCGGTCAAATTGCACTCGGGTGTCATCAGCACCGGCTTCGCATAGGCCCATGCTTCCAGCACCGTCATTGGCAGACCTTCACTCAACGACGGCATGATGAATGCGGCGCACGCGTGATAACATTCATTTTTTTCCCTGCCGAATCGCGGACCGAGAAATGCAATAGAGGCGAGTTCTGGAGTGGCAGCCGTGTCGAGATCTCCTGCAAGATGCTTGAGCTTCCGCTCATATCCGCCTTGGGACCAGCCTGCGATAGCCAGGACCCAGGAAGACCTGGTCGAAGGATGCGAATTGAGAATTTGTTTCCATGCGCGAATCAGATTCGCCACGTTTTTCTTCGGGTGAAGTCTGCCCAGATAAAGGAGGACTTTTCGGCCTTCAGCAAATGCCTGAGCCTGCAGCGTCGGCGTCTCGCTCAGATCGGGTAAATCAACGCCATTAGGAATGACGCAAATCGGGTTGCGCAATCGGTAGGCGCGGATCGATTGCGCTTCGGCTTCGCATAGCGCCCGCAGGCACGCCGCGACGCGCAAATGCTGATTCTCATAAAGCAGCGCGGCGGTTCTTTTTTTCCACTTCGCATTTTGCAATGCCCATGATTCCAGCATGCCATGGGGATGAACGATATACGGCCGAGCCGTCCGGCGATGCCATCGCAGCGAAGCAACGGAACAATATTTCCACAACCCGTGGGTGGACAGAATGTCGAGATCAGCGCCGACCATGGCAGGCACAAGTTGATTCGAGTAACCCCACGCGCGCCATTGTGGCTGAAACGTCTGAACACAAAGAGGCTGCCAGTCCTGCAAATCAACGGCACTCTGTTCGTCGCTGATACCAAAAACGCGCGCACTCGCACTCGCGCTCGTCACCGCCTTGGCCAGTCCGCGCACGCTCTGAAAAAGTCCTCCCGCTTCGCGCGAAATGCTGCTGACAACGAAACCGATTTTCACGTGCTAAGCCGCAATTGGTGCGAGCAGATAAATCGCATCCGCTCCATGGCGGCTGGCCCACCTTTGCAGGCGCTTTTCCAGTTGAAAATTCGCCCACGACCAGAGCCGGTCGCCAAGCGGGATGCCCAGGCTGTGCCGCCGCATCTCCAACACGCGGAGCCCCGTGCGATCGCACGCGCTGGCGATATCGCGTTGTGAAAACCAGGAAATGCCGTACCCGCGCTGCGCTAGCTCGCGCCGCGCAGTGAGTGCGCGCACAACCCGTGTACCAACATGATCGGTAAGTGTTGTCTGCAAAATGATTCGCCCGCCCGGCGTCAGCATCGATTTCAAATGTCGCAGTAAGATCTCCAGCCGGCCGACATGGGCAATTAATCCCAGGCAGAGAACGAGATCGAAATGAGAATCAGAAGGCTTGAAGTTAAACACGTCCGAATGAGCGAATTCGAGCTGTGTGTTGGTGATTTGCGCGCTGAGGAGTTCCTTTGCGCTTCGCAACATCGCCGGCGAAATATCCACCAGGGTTGCATGAGAAAACCTGCCGGACTTTAGTAACGCGCAGGTGATTTCGCCCGTGCCCGCCGCGCAGTCGAGCAATCGTCCCGCCGACCCGCCAGCCAATTCACATGCCAGTCTTAGCCGCATTTGAAAATTGAAGCTCGCGCCGGAAGCGCTTCGCGCGAACTGGCGTTTGTGAGTCTGCGGGAGTTTGTCGAAATAGGCAGCGACCGGATCGTTCATCTCATCGTCCATATCTTGCTGCCGCGAATACCAGCGCCCGGTCGATTACTCCAAACTTTTTTCGCTTAAGCTGCATCGCCATGCTGGCAGCCTGTTCCAAGCCCTTGCCAAAAAGTTCCGGTCCAAAGCGCGCCGCAATTCTGCGACTCGCTTCCCGCAAGCGCTCCAAATCGTGGTCCGACTGCGACGCCATATCCAATAATCGCGCGGTCAACTCATCCTCGTTAAGTGGATCGAAAGTGAATCCATTATCTCCGACGAGCTCCGGCACGCATCCGCAGCGCTCGGACACAATTACCGGCAACGCAGACGCGATGGCTTCATTCATAACCAAGCCCCATTGCTCAGTCGTGCTGGGATGGACGAACGCCTTGGCCAATGCGTAGTAAACCGGCAACTCCTCGTATTGTTTGAAACCGGGAAGGTGCATGTGGGCGATCAATCGGAGATCGGAAATCAGACGACAGAGATCAGGTTTTAGCGGCCCGTCACCCAAGAGCACGAGATCCCATGGTGCGGTGACCTCCGACTTCTGATTTCCGACCTCCCTGCCCGCCGTAGCCTCTTGACCCGCCGTAGCCTTGCGCGAAGGCTGGTTAGCGAAGGCGGATGACCTCTGCCGGTATTTCGCATACGCCCTGATCAGCCTTGGCAGATTCTTTTTCTCGATAAACCGCGCTGAAGCAAGAAAGTAATTCTCCGGCAGCCCATACTTTTTTCGAATTCCGTCCGCCTGAGGCGGATTCGAATTTCGAATTTCGAGAGCGCGCTCGGCGAAATAATCATTGTCTACAACATCATACCCAGTGAAAACGCGCTCCCGTGGCATTCCAAGTTCAACGAGATACTCAACGTGACGCTGACCTCCTACGAGCGCGGCAGAGTACACACCGACGATCCGCTGCTTGATCATTTCCTTCCACCAAGTGCGAGGTTCGTCCTGGCGAGCGCTCTCTGACATCACGATCATCGGTATTCCGAGACGCACACAGCAATTCGCGGCAACCAGCGACCCGAAATTGTTCCAGCCGTTGACCGCCACCACATCAGGATTCGCCTGCTCCAGCGCTAAGGAAAACGCTCGCAGAAGTTCTGCCTTTCCGGGGTAACGATCTGTTGCTTCCAAAAAAAGAGAAATCTTTTGGTAGTGCGCGGGAGATTCGGCTGCGCCCCACGTGTCATACGCCTTGCCTGACCATTCAAGCCCGGTCACTGACAATCTATCAGCCGCCGCATTTAGCCGCGCGTGATGATAAGGACCGATATGATGAAAAATAACAACGATCGCGAGCTTGCGCTCCATTCTTTAGCGGGAGGTTAACTCCCCTCGGTCGCACAACCAAATAAAATGTTGTTCCGCGGACATGTGTCGACCGATGCCGATAAAAGGATTGCCGGATAAGGACGACTATGGCAGGAAGACACTGTTCAGCCGGAGGGTTGCTTGGTCGCGAGCCGAAACGTGGAAGAGCCAGTTGCCGCTCATCATCGTCGCGGCGACGGCAGTCTCACTTGTCATCATCTACTTTGTTTATCAGGGCCTCGTGCGCTCGAAATGCGACAGCATCTTTGAGCAAACCGCCAACCGACTGAGCGGAAACCTGGAGTTCATCAAAATCAAAGGCGAACTGGTGCTCGGCCGTGAGAAAGTACAGGAGCTGACCGAAGGTTCTCAGAAGGTCGCGCTTCACTTGAAGACCTGTTGTATCGCGCAGCAAGCCGGCACGCTGAACGCAGATCAGTTCCAGGTCTGCATGAATGGCGCGAAGGATTATGAAACAAAAGTCGTTCAGGTCGTGAACAACATCAAAGAGGTCAAATCAGCAGAAGAACAACAGAAACCTGAACTCGTTAAGCAGAAAACGGAGCAAGCCAAGAAAGCGGCAAATGACGCAATCAACACGGAAAAGACTTTAGCTAAGGCAACCGAAACTCTAGCTGCTGCAACTCCATCGCCCACGCGTCCCCCGGAGCAGCCGGCAACCGCTACGTCGGCAGTGAAATTCGAGAAAAGCTCCGTCCCTGCAATCGTCGTCGAAAAGTTTGACGGCCCGCCCGATGCCTTGGACGAGTTCCACGTTGTAGAAGCCGGAACTGATTTGAGTGGCTCGTATCGAGTAAAGTATCAACCAAAGCCGGGTAGCACCGTTGTTGTCGAACCGGGCACCTATGACATCGTGGCGAGAACAAAAGGAGGAGGAACTTTTCTCGTGACCGGTAACGTCGAGGTGAAAGATGGAACAATGGCGAGGATCAATCCTAATGCGGTCCTGGGCAGCATTATCGTCGATCCGCTAACCCGGAAGGGATTCCCCGAAATCAAGGAAGTCATCGTCGTTGACGCAGGACGCCGGTTGATTCGTCAACAAACGCAAAAGCTAGGATCCACCTTGCCGATCCCTGCCGGCACTTACGATGTGGAGTGTAAGACTGCAGCCGGGAGCGAGTTCACTCTCGTAAACAACATTGCAGTAACAGCGCGCGAGTCGAAGCGAATCGTGACCGACAACGAAATTGCCGGTTTTTTCGTTAGTGATCCAAAGGTCGCCGGGCTGGAGGTGGAAAGGATTTACGCGCTTCGCGCTGGAACAAACGAAATCGCTGCAGAGGGCAAGCATTTTGGCGACCCGATCCTGGTTTACGCCGGTGAATCCTATGATATCGCGCTTAAACAGGCCGGTGGGATCGCGCGAATCAAAACTAACGTGACACCCAAACGCGGCGCGCTTACCGAAGTTCCCTGAGAATCTGTTGGCCCTTTCAACGCTGCGGGCAGCTATGTCGTAAGGCGTCAGATTTCAGTAGGAAATACGGAAATCGGCTGGGAGCGATGCGCTCGCGCCTAGAGCGCCGCCCGAGCCATGTGTCGCATCGTTTGCGCCAACTTTAGCTGGCGGCGCAGAGATTGGCTCCTGGCCTTTGGCTTTGAGCGATTCGTTTAATGCAGGCAGATCCTGGGTGAGCAGTTGGTCGAATTGTTTTGTCGCGTCAGCGAGTTCTCGCTTGAGCGCGTCGATGTAAGCGATCTGGTAGCCGCCGGGTTTGCCTTCGTAACTGAGAATTGCGCCGTAAAGCTGGTCGGTGTGTTCGCGCAAACGTTCTTCGCCGGTGATCGCGCCGCCCTCAGTGGTGGCGACGATTTTCTTGCGCATGCCATCAACTTTTCCGTCGAAGTCGGTGACGTTTTTGCGAAGCGGATCACCTTCCGGAAGTCCTGTGGCGCTCTGTGCCAACCCTTTTCGCAACGCGACAATCCGGCCCAATAGCGCACTCTCGTCTCCGAATAGAGCATGGACTTTCATCGCCGCATCGAACTGCGCTTTGCGATCTGCTTCGCTAAATTTTGCGCGGTGATCAAGACCGATGGTCAATTTTGTTTCCGAAACTTTACCGCCCTTCGTCAAACGCACCATATACACTCCGGGTACGAGGCGCGGCCCGCGCGTTCCCGCGGAGGCAATCTGCGCAGCAGGCGGAACATGCGGCGGTTTCGCGCGCATCGCCCAAGTCACGCGATTGAGACCGGGCCGTCTGCTGGCCGGCAATTCGTCAATGACGCGGCCGGAAGCGTCGAGCACTTCCAGCTTCAGTTTTCCAAAGAGATGGCGCTCGCGCTGATAGTAATTGATCACCGCAGCGTCGGGCGGGTTATCGCCGACGAACACCGCATCGCCATTGGCCCAGCCGCCATTGCCTTCAATTCGCTGTTGCACGGGACGCGCTGAAACGAAAACGGCATCCTGAGCCAAAAGATCCGGGGTCAAAGCGCGCAGCGGTGTGATGTCGTCCACGATCCAGATGCCGCGGCCGTGCGTCGCCAGAACCAGATCATTGTCGCGCGGATGAATCGCCAGATCGCGAACGGCGACCGCTGGAAAACGGTTGCCTTTGAATTGTGCCCAGTTTTTGCCGCCATCGATCGAGACCCAAAGCCCAAACTCTGTGCCGAGAAACAGCAGATCGGGTTTCACCAAGTCTTCCTTGATCACATGCGCGTAACCGCGAACGCCTTTCACGTCCTGCGGAGTGACCAGCGGCGTCCAGGTTTTGCCGTAATCCGTCGTCTTGAACGCGTACGGCGCCATGTCACCAAAGGTATGCCGATCGAACGCGGCGTAGGCCGTGCCGGCGTTGAAGTTGCTCGCCTGCACCCAATTCACCCAGGAATTCTTCGGCAACCCGGGGATATTGCCGGTGACGTTGGTCCAGGTCTTGCCAGCATCGCGAGTGAGCTGAACGTTGCCGTCATCCGTGCCGACCCAAATGAGCCCCTTTTGCTTGGGAGATTCGCTGATGGAATAAATCGTGGTGTGCATTTCCGCCGACGAATTGTCCACGGTGACGCCGCCGGATTGTTCCTGCTTCTGCTTTTGCGGATCATTCGTGGTGAGGTCAGGCGAGATGCGTTCCCAGTTCTGGCCGTGGTCGCGTGAGCGGAAGAGAAATTGCGCGCCGATGTAGATGGTCCCCTTTTCATTCGGCGAGAGCGCGATTGGTGTGTTCCAGTTAAACCGGAGTTTTTCGTTATAATTCGGCCGCGGCTTGATGTTGCGCGGCTGATGTGTCTTTCGATTTACCCGGCCGATCTCGCCGCCTTGGTATTCGGCATAAATATAATCCGGATCTGCG
>QHPG01000014.1 GCA_003219005.1 Verrucomicrobiota bacterium | reverse complement strand
TGGTCACACACAAAACCGCTCGAGCCGCCGCAGCAGCCCCACTTGAAGGGGAAGTTGCGGTTGTTGTCTACGCCGAAGTGGTTAAATGCTGTGGGAGGCCAGGAGCACCCCTCGCCTCCGACGTTGTCGCTGTTTTTGCGATACAAGTACGGGCTGTTGCCGCCGCCTCCTGCCTCGACGATGTGGTGGCCGTCGGGGTTGACTTCGGGCATAAGCCAGATGTCATGATAGTCCACGAGCCAGCGAACGTCGGCATTGGTATCGTAGTTATTGAGCAGGTAGTCAATCATGCGCATGACGACTTCTGGCGTAGCGATCTCGCGGGCGTGTATATTGCCGTCCGCCCAGAAGACTGGTTTGGGGCCTGGTATGTTGCGGTTCGTGATGTGTAGCACCCACAGGTCGTAGCCGTTCCAGGGACTGGGTAGGACGCACGAGCCTGGATTGGCCTTGCACCAGGAGTCGCCGATGTCGATCTTCTCGACCAGATTGGGGAACTGGGCCACCTTCTGGTCGAGGAAGGCGTATATTTCTTCCACCGTCTTGTAGCCGCCGTAGAAAGTGAAGGGCAGGATTTGAGGGTGGCTGAGGTTGCGACTGCTGTTCTCGTCTATCTCGACACGGAGGCCGCGCGCCGTCAGGTTATAGTAGAGGTCGCGATCGCGGATTACGGTGAGATAGCCTCCTGTCGTGAGCACTTCTTCGGCGCTGAGTTCCTGGGCCAGCCGGTCGCGCTCGGCGCGATCGCGGAAGTAGACGCGCATTACCAGCGTGTCGTACTTCTCGGCTATTGGATCCTTACCGCTTCCATGATTGTTTGAAGCGTCAGGATTCTCTGCAACAATCTGTGATTTGCTGCTTCGGACACTCGGGTGCTCGGGCCCAGCCGCCAAAGCGACACCGGCCAGAGTGACTGCCGCGACTACGCCGAAGGCGCGGAAGACGGGCCTCGCTCGCGCCGATGATTTCTTCGTCGTATTTCCTGTGTGAAGATAGTTGTTTTTCATTTTGAATGGTGGAGACGCATAGACCCAACGAAAAAGAGCTCAGCCACCGCTGGCGGAGACGATGGCGGCAAGCTCTCTGAAGTTAGAATTAAACGCCAACCTGCAATCTATTTTTACCCCCATTAGAGGCACTTTGCCGGAAAACACTGCAGCGTCAACCGCCATTCCGGCGCAAACGGGGCCTATAAGGGTAACAATTTCACCACCCGGCGTCCCCGCCTAGAGATCCCGAGATCGCAGAGGATTCAGACAGAATCAACAAAACGGAACAAATCATTCTGAAAATTCTGTTCATTATGTCAAAAAATCTCTCCCTGAACTCCGGGCCTCTAGCGCGGGAGCGCGGGTGGTGGATCTATTCGGCTAATGTCCTTGACCACGGCAGACTCGCGCTGCTAAGCGAGTGCGATGAAACGGCTCCTTTGGATCGACGTCTCAAAGGGTCTGGCAATTCTCTTCGTCGCTTACTTTCATTTCTTCCGAACCTATTTCCAACACGGCGTTCTTCCGCCAGCGGACTGGAGCAATCTCGCGGCGGGCGCGCTGACCATCCTGAGATTGGTCTGGTTCAAAGTCTCGGGACTCGGATTCCACGCCGTCGGCGTGTTCATCATCTTGAGCGGCTGGACGCTCATGCAATCAACAATGCGACGCGTCGAAGCGGCTCCTGTCGCGTGGGGCGCGTGGTATCGCGCGCGCATCCTGCGGCTTTACCCGATGTACTGGGTAGCGCATTTGGTTTATCTCGTTTCGCCTTTCGTGGCGCGCCTCGAACCGGTGGACGACCGGATCGTGCTAAGTCTGCTCGGCCTCCGTTTCATCGATATTCAGATGAACTTCATGTACCTGAACGCGGCATGGTGGTACTTCTCCATGCTGATCCAATTTTATTTGATCTTTCCCCTGCTCTTTTGGGCGGCGCGCCGGCTCGGGCCGGGACTCTTTTTGTTAGTCGCGTGCGCCGCCGGCTTTTTCGCGCGCTACGTGTTGCTCGTGCTCTGGCCGCAAAATGGGTTGTGGGTGCTTGGCGGTTTCGCGATCTGTCGCTTGCCCGAGTTTACGCTCGGAATCTCGCTCGCAATGTGGCACCGCCAATCGGCTGCGCGCGTGGAATGGTTCTTTCTTCGCGGTGCAGGTTTCGTGATCGGATTAATCCTTTATCCTGCGGCATTACTCCTCTACAACGGCCTTTACGATTACATTTTCGTTGATTTCGCCACGGGCGCGTGTTGCATGCTCGAAATCGTCGGCATCGCCGGAATCATTTCGCTATTTAGCAATCCGGCGAAACTCTTCGGGCTGGTCGGACTCTATTCGTATGGTTTGTATCTCATTCACCAGCCATACGTCATCTGGCTGGGACTTCGCATTCGCGACGTGCCGATCTGGTTGTTCCTATTGATCGCAGTTGTGACGCTAGCTGCCCTGAGCGCGTGGGGAATGCTCCTAGAAAAAGCTACCAACATGCTGGTGAACAAGCTCGTCTCGATGAGAAAACCAGCGCACGCCTAAGGTTGCTTTTTCTCCATCTCTTCCAATAGAACGCGCAGTTCAGCGATTGCTTCCAGGTCTTTTCGTCTCCCTGCCGCCCTTGATGCGAATCAGCGTCGGAAGATCAAGACATTTGAAGCGCAACGGCCATCGCTCTTTTGTCGCAGCTTTTTGCCGGCGCGCCGCAGTTCTTCCACCATTTGCAACACGCGCAAATGCTTTCGTGCGCGTTCTTCGAAGCTCAGTTTGAGATTCTCGCGCAACAAGCTGCGATCGATATCGGGCATGAGATCGTGCACAGAGGCGTCGTCCGAGGCAACTGCTTTCATCGCAGCAAACATAACACAATGCGCTGTGTGTAGCTACGCGTCGAGCTTCGCCTTAATTTCCTCGACTAGCTCCTTCGGCGTTCGTCCCAATTCGATGGTTAAGACACTTTCATCCGGCTCGGGTTCTTCCAGATCAGCGAACTGACTTCGCAGTAAATCCGGATTCATAAAGTGACCGCGTCGATGACGCAATTGCTTAGCAACGAGTCCGTAGTCGCCGAGAAGAAACACGAACTTCACATCCGAATTCACACGAAGAGAGTCGCGATATTTTCGTTTGAGAGCGGAACAGGCCAGCACCGCGTTCTCCTCCGCGGCGAGAGACCGCTTGATCTGTTCGCGCAAACGCTCCAGCCACGGCCATCGGTCTTCGTCTGTCAGGGGATGACCGCTGCGCATCTTCTCGACATTTGCTGACGGATGAAAATCATCGGCTTCAAGAAAATGCCAGTTGAGTTTGCGCGCCAGCAATTTGCCCACCGTGGTTTTCCCAGCACCGGAGACTCCGAAGATGATTACAATCACGATGGATTAGTTTGCCTCCGCCTACCCATCTTCTCCAAGAAAAACCCGATCACGACAAAGAGCGTATAGAAAATCCAGACGCCCATCGCAGTGGCTTTGTCGGTCAACGCCTCACGCGGAACGTACGTGTCGCCGATTTGGATAATGGTCAGGCCAACCCCAAATACGATCGCGGCCACTTTTCGCGAGGCCGGCATCAGGTTTCGCGTCAGGTAGAGGATGATCCCGCCGGCAAGCAACGCGATTTCCAATGCAAACTCTGGGGCGCGATAATTCCACAAACCAAAACCGACCTTCCATGTGTTGTCGTAGATCGGGAGATCGCGCGGATGCGCAATAAGGTCGAGTATCCAATGCGAGAAAACAGCCACGCCCACAATCAAGGCAGCCGACTTTGTGTAGGTGTAGCCGAGCCAACTGCAAAGCGGCTTGTAAACAAGAGCGGCAAGCACTGACCACGCGATTGCTGTGATCAGGCTGTGCGAGTACGGATGGAAATATGAGTCGAGCATGCTGCCCGCGGTGAAATCTTTGATCACGCGCAGCTTTTCAATTCCAAGCAAAACCAGCGTCGCCCAGATGTAATCGAGAAATTGAACAGCGACGAACAAAACCCAGAGCGGAATTTTGTTTTTCTCCGTCCTCGCTGCGAACGCAACGCTGTAATGCCCAACAAACATTTTCTTCTCACCGCATTTTTAAACGCTATTAAAAGTTCTGTCATGTCGAGCGAAGTCGAGACATCTCTTATTACTCAACTCAAACGGACGCTGCAGAAATAGTTAAAGATTTGATTCGCTCACTTCCCGTTCGCTCAGCCTTCGGCCTTCCCGTCCATGTCGCGGCTCCCCGGCCGCTCCATTCTCGACTCCGCTCGGAATGACATTTCCGAAAAGCTTGCCAAAGCGAACCCGGCGCAACACTCTGCGGCCATGCATAAGCCCGAGGATCGCGCCTTTTTCGGACATCCGCGCGGGCTCGGCTACATCGCATTCACCGAGGCTTGGGAACGTTTTTCCTACTACGGGATGCAATCGCTGCTGATTCTTTACATGGTCAACCAGTTGCTGCATCCCGGCCACATCGAGCACATCGCCGGATTCACTCCGTTTCGTCATTTTCTCGAGACGCTGTATCGCGGACCGCTCGCGGTGCAACCACTTGCCTCTGCAATTTTCGGTCTCTACACCGGTCTCGTTTACCTCACACCGATCGCGGGCGGTTTTTTGGCCGATCGTCTCCTCGGTCGCACCCGCACGATCACGATCGGCGCGCTGCTCATGGCGGCCGGTCAATTTCTTGTAGCTTACGACGTCACCTTTCTCATCGCTCTGACATTTCTTCTCGTCGGTGTCGGTTGTTTCAAGGGAAACCTCGCGAGTCAGGTCGGCGGCCTCTACGCGACGGGTGATAACCGGCGCGCCGACGCGTTTCAAATTTATTACATCTTCATCAACGCGGGTGTCATCATCTCGCCGTTAATCGCCGGTACGCTAGGGGAAAAAGTCGGTTGGCAGTATGGTTTTGGCGCGGCGGGCGTCGGCATGCTGATCGGTCTCGCTATTTACCTCTCCGGCCGCAAATGGCTTCCTCCCGATTCGGCTGTTGTCGAACGCAAAGAGAAAGCTACCAAGCCGCGTCTCACACACCGCGAAAAGATGGCGATCGTTGCGCTGCTTCTTCTTTTGCCGGTGCTGACGATCGCAATCATCGGCAACAACCAAATTTTCAATGCCTATCTTGTCTGGGCAGAACGCAGCGCAAATCTCATCTTCTTCGGCAAGACGATGCCAACTACCTGGCTGGTCACGCTTGACTCGATTGTGTCGGTAAGTTTTCTCGCCGGCACGGTCGTCTTCTGGCGGCTGTGGGCGAAAAAATTCCGGGAACCTCCTGAAATTACCAAGATCGGCATAGGCAGCCTCGTCGCCGTGACGGGATTCATCTCCCTCGCAACGGGCGCAGCGATCGCGGCGAGTTCTGGAACCAAAGTCTCGATCGGCTGGCTTATCACCTTTCACGTGCTCAACAGCATCGGCTTCGCGAACATCTTTCCCGTTTCACTAGCACTATACGCGCGCGCGGCGCCAGCGGCTCTGTCCGCCACCATCATCGGTATCTACTACCTGGCGTTCTTTGCGGCGAACAATCTCGTAGGCACCATTGGCGGTCTTCTCGAGAAAATGTCGGCCACACACTTTTGGCTTTTGCACTCCGCACTATGCGGAGTCGCCGGTGTCATTTTCCTTCTGGCCGGCCATTTCTTCGGCCATCTGCTAGCGCCTGGCGATAACGAAAAAAATAGACACGATTAGCAGGATTGAAAGGATGAAATTGCGAGCTGGCTCAGGGTCTCGCACTGGAACAACGTGAAAGCGTTTCTGCAGCGGCACAGATTGGTCCTGTTCTTCCTATTTGCATTCCTGCTCTCATGGTATCCGTGGATCATTGCGCTCACGCGCGGCCGAACCAGTGGTCCGAATCCTCTCGGTCCGCTTGTGGCTGGAATTATCGTCACTGCGATCGTCTCCGGTCGATCTGGTCTTCGCGAATTTTTCAGCCGCTTGGTTCGCTGGCGCGTCAGTGTCAAGTGGTACGCGATCGTATTCGGCATGCCAGTGCTGATCTGTCTGGTTGCAGTCGTGATCACTCTTTGCTTTGTGCACGATTCTCACGTTTCCGCTTTATCCATCGAGAAACTGCGTGACGTGCCGGAGCGTTTTCTTTTCATTCTGTTGTTCATCGGCCTCGGCGAGGAACCCGGTTGGCGCGGCTTCGCTTTGCCACAACTACAAACTAAACACTCGCCGCTGATCGCGAGTGGCATTCTCGCGCCGATCTGAGCGCTTTGGCACTTGTCGCTCGTTGGAAATGAATTTCTGTTGCCGATCGTTGCGCCGTTTGTTCTGTCGGTTTTCGGAGGAACATTCTTGCTGACATGGATTTTCAATGGCACCAGAGGCAGCGTGTTGTTGCCGATGTTGTTTCACGCAACGATCAACACGGTCGGCGCAGGATTAATTTTTCCGCTCTTCCCGAGCGGGGTGCTCGTCCTGCTGTGGTGGATTTACGGCGTCGCCTGGCTGTGCATCGGTCTCGGCGTGCTGCTTTTCAGCGCGAAAAAACAGAGGCGCCAAGCGATAGCGGGAACAGCTGAACAGAAGACAACCGAAGAGAACAAAGGATCCCTGAATCTCCTAAACTCGTCTCTTTCTTACCTTCGTTTCCTTCTGTTAAATGATATTTCATTATGCCGCGCTGTCCCTGGGCTACGACCGAACCAAATATCACTTATCACGACAAGGAATGGGGCGTCCCTGTGCACGATGATCGAGTGCTCTTTGAGTTTGTCATTCTAGAGGGTGCGCAGGCGGGGCTGAGTTGGACAACCATTTTAAAGAAGCGAGAGAATTACCGGAAGGCGTTCGATGGATTTCGCCCGGAGAAGATCGCCCGCTACGGCAAACGCGATGTTCAACGGTTGCTGCGCGACGAGGGAATCGTGCGGAACCGGCTGAAGATCGCCGCCACAATCGAGAACGCGAAAATGTTTCTCGCCGTGCGAAAAGAATTCGGGACTTTCGACGCTTACCTGTGGAGCTTTGTCGACGGGCAGCCAATTCAGAATCGTTGGCGCACGATGGCGGAGGTGCCCGCACGTACTGCTGAATCCGACGCGATGAGTCGCGATTTGCTGCGACGCGGATTCAAATTCGTCGGCCCGACCATCTGCTACGCGTTGATGCAAGCGATCGGAATGGTCAACGATCATCTCGTCACATGTCCGCGACACGCGGAGCTTGGCGGCGTGCGTGGCCGCACGTAAAGAAACAGCTCACTACGAATGCTGCGGTTTTGAATTCTTATTCTCGTGAGGCCGCGAATTTTTATCCTGACATCGATGGCGATGATCGCCTTTGCTACCAATTCGCTTCTCTGCCGCGCCGCGCTGACGCAGACGAGTATTGACGCCGCGTCATTTACGTTCATTCGCATGTTTTCTGGGGCGGTTGCACTCTGGCTGATTGTGAACTTGCGACGAACCACAGGGGCCGTGTGTGACCGCGGAGCCGGCGGCAACTGGATTTCGGCGCTCGCACTTTTTCTTTATGCTGCCGCGTTTTCATTCGCCTATGTCGGTGTTGGAGCGGGGACTGGAGCGCTACTGCTGTTCGGCGCGGTCCAGGCAACAATGATTCTGTGGGGATTGCACAAAGGCGAACATCTGCGCGGAGTTCAAACCCTTGGGCTAATCGTCGCTTTGATAGGACTTGTCTTGCTCTTATTTCCCGGACTTTCCGCTCCACCATTATCTGGTTCGATCCTGATGATAGGAGCCGGGGTAGCTTGGGGTATTTATTCATTGCGCGGCAGGAGAGAGAAAAATCCGGCCACTGTGACCGCCGGTAATTTTGTACGCACAGTCCCGTTCGCGGCTGTTGTCAGCATCATTTTCATTCCGTGGTTGCACCTCGATCTTGCCGGAGTCACCTATGCCATAATCTCGGGTGCGATCACATCGGGTCTTGGTTACGTGATTTGGTACAGCGCACTGCCGAGCCTAAAAGCAGCCAGCGCCGCTACCGTTCAACTTAGCGTTCCGGTTCTCGCCGCCTCTGGCGGAATCCTCTTGCTCGGCGAACCGCTTACTTTGCGTTATCTCCTTGCGTCCGTCGCCATCTTGGGCGGAATCGCGCTCGTCGTCCTGGAAAAGACTCGCGCGTACTCGGATCTGTGAAATCGATGTTGGACGTTTCCTGTGGCGGCGGTCTACTTGTCACGCTGCAGCCTTTGGCGAAAGTGGATGACCGCCGATAAGTTTCTTTTGGAATGAGAGACCACAAAGCCATGAAAGGCGTCATTGTGATTGTGGTTTATCGGCCCAAGCCCGGCAAAGAAAAGCAAACGCTCGCACTAGTGCGTAGTCGTGTTCCTACTCTCCGAAAGGAAGGGCTCGTGACGGATCGCGTTCCCACGATCATGCGCGCACGTGACGGCACCATCATTGAAGTCTCGGAATGGAAATCCGAAGACGCGATTGATGCTGCGCACAAAAATCCCAACGTCCTTGCGATGTGGAATCAGTTCTTCGCGGTTTGTGACTGCGTCCCTCTCAATACTTTGGCAGAAGCAAACGACTTGTTTGCCGGTTTTGAACCAATTAAAGAGTGAATAAAGGCCCGGCGGCCGCATTAAAAGAATCCGCGGAGGAACGCCGTCGCTTCATCGGAAATGCCAACGATCTTGTTCGTTGCCTGACGATAGAATTTGAAATTGAGTTCGGTCTCGGGCTTTAGCCAAGGTGACAACGCCTCTGGCGATGAGACCTGTCCCGCCTTCGTTCTCGCTCGCGAAAACGAAGATCGTATCACCTTTGGCGATGCGCTTGCCACCATACATCGTCTTCTGCGCGCTGAACACGAATGTCCTCGCCCGCGGATCGCTAACCTCGGTTTTGATCGCGAACGTCATGCTCAAGATGAGCTACCGCTACCGAGCGCGCTCTTTGTTTTTACTTCATCCTTCATAATTCATCGTTCTTCCTTGCCGCGCAGCTCGCGAATGCTTTCGGAGTTGGCTTCATCGATTGGTTAGGTCTACCGTCCCATCACGGAAAAACCACGGCAACAGCGGAGCGACGATAAGAAATGTCACCAACGCGAGAACAGTAGTTGCGACTGAAATCCCGGCAGGCAAATAACCGCCATTGACCAAGCCGAGATAACACATCGGCACTCCGCCTAGCCAAACAGTCATGCTGCAAAGAAATGCCAGTGTCATTTTCGATCCGCGCCAGCCCTTACTGGCCAGCAAATAGATAACACACAACACGAACGCGAACACGAAATCCGAAACCAATTGCAAAATTACGTGTGCGAGCGGTGAAAAGGGCGAGTGCATGGGCGGCGGCGCGAGCGTGACCGCTTGTCCCCACATCGATCCAAGCAGAAACACATTGCCAGCCCAACCGGTCAGATTCAGCAAAAAGCCAGTCACCAAAGCTGCAAAGGTGAGTCGCCACATAAATTTTATCTCCTCGTCTTAGACGCCACCGAACCTGCCCTTTGTCTATCAACGCATCTAACGAGACAGAGCTGAGCCACCCAGCCACTTGAAGCAAAAGTGTGAGTTTCGCTGCAAGCGTAACGCAAGTGGCTGGGTTGGCTTCATCGATTGGTTAGCCGTCGCAAGACGTAAATCGTCCAAGGGGCCGTGCTTGTTTCGGTGACCCAGTGCGTCGCCTCTTCCCCAGTGGCAAGCGGGCTCTGGACGTCAAGAACGCACAACCGCGCACTTTCAAATAATCGCTGGTAATGCGCATCAGTGCAGAGGACGTCTTCAACGGGGCGTCGGTCAGGAACGTCCAGCATTACTATGTGAACTCGATCACCGTCGCGCGCGTGGCGATTTTCCGGGAAGTCCCGCGTGCTAAAAGATGCCCACTCGTTGACGTAGATTGCAGGCGAAGAGACAACTAAAAACAGAGCTCCGTTCGGTGCGAGAAGATGGCGCAGCCCGCTCAGGGCATCCGCTTTTGCTTGATCCGTTGGGATATTGTCAAAGGTGAAGGCAGCGAAAATCACGTCAAACCTGCCTGGCGCGAACTCGCCGCCAACGTTATCACGAACAAGGTAGTAATCTCCCGCAGGGTCGAGTGCGCGCGCTTGGTCCAGCATCGCTTGCGAGATGTCTACGCCGGTAACTTGCAGGCCGAGATCTCTGAGAAATCGAGTCGACCGACCGGTTCCGCAGCCGAAGTCGAGCGCTCGACGGCCGTGGCTATAGCGGCGAATCAAAGCAGGCAAGTCGCGAAAGGCGAGGTAGTATGTTCCGGGAAATTGAAGCGTCGCATATGCGCGGGCGCGCTCCTCGTCTTCGTACACGTTGCAGAAGGTGCCATTCATGGGAACTTTTCGCCGTCTAACAACAGACCGCGCCCGAGGCGCGAGTCCGCTGCATGCCGTTGTTAGGCGCGTTCCGAACGGGCCGAATGAGGTACGCACTCATTTCTCTAAATAGTCCGTGACGAATTTGCCGACGCCGCTCACCTGAACTATCACGGCGCCGTCTTTTGCCGCCACGAAATGGGGAACGCCGGCCGGGATGACGATGAAACTGCCCGCCGGGTAGCCCTTCAGTTTAGCCGGATCGAACGTCTTCCCCTCGCCCAGGTACCAAGTCCCTTCGATAACCGTCACCACTTCGTCTTGCGGGTGCGTATGCGCGAGTACGCGTCCGCCGACGGGTATCTTCACCCTATCGACCCACGCGCCGCCCTGGTTGGAATCGCCGAGCAGCTGCGCCCGCTGTCGCCCGTCCTTGTAGTAAGGCGGCGTGAACCACCGCACGTGTTCCGGTGTTAAGCCGACAACTTCCTTTTTGTTCTGCCCGGCCCAAGTCACCATCCATGTAACCGACGCGAGCACCATGATTGCGGTTGCGGCTGCGAGAAGCACCCTTTTCATCTCTTTCCTCCTAACATGAAATGACCAGCGCCTAACGCAAAGGTTAGCGACGGGAGCCGGCCGCCGATGACGTTCGCTTTGGCCACTGAGCGAAACGGCTGGCTCCCGTTCGCTGCACCGTCGCGTTATGCCCTTCCTCGCCGTAGCTACGTGATTTTGAACTTCGATTCATGTGCCCAAATCTCCGCTTCAGGTCGATCAAACTGAAGGAACTCTATCGGAGCACCGTTGTGCACAATAAATGCAACCGTGACGCCCTCGACCGGACTGTTCGGTTCAATCAATACTTCTTTTCCAGCAATTGCCAACTTGATGTCGTCAACGACAAAGGCGACGTGGGGAACGGTCTTCACCAACTCCGGCAGAGTACAGTCGGGACCGAACTTCATCCACTCCACTCCGTAAGGGCTTTGAAAGTATCCTGAGGCGTAGAGCTTGTACTTCTCGCTGTAATCTTCTGCCGGCAGCGGTCGGTCCGTGGGAATACCGATGTGGTGGTAACGAAGTTCAGGCATAACGAGAAAGAGATAAGCCACGGCAGGCCGTGGCGCGATCTGTTTTTATTTCAATCTTCATAATTTATACTTCAGCCTTGCCGCGCAGCTCGCGAATGCTTTCGGAGTTGGCTTCATCGATTGGTTAGGCCGTGTCATTTTACAGCGACCAAAACCCAGCCAAAACAGATAAGAAAGCCGATGAGCACCACAACAATCTTGCCCTGCCAACCAAAAGAATCCGGCAA
>QHPG01000272.1 GCA_003219005.1 Verrucomicrobiota bacterium | reverse complement strand
GCTCGGAATGACAAGAAAGGTTAGCGGCTATATGAAAAGGACGCGCCGCCAATTCATCAAACTTTCCGCTGTTACTGGCGGCGCACTTGCCTTTGGAACGAGATCGACCACGCTGGTCGCAAAGGAATCCGTGAAGCCTCTTCGCATTCTCATTCTTGGCGGCACAGGATTCACTGGCCCATATCAGGTTCGGTACGCGCTTAGTCGCGGACACAAGGTCACGACGTTCAACCGCGGCAAAACGCACCCAGGCGAATTGCCGAACGAAGTCGAGCAATTAATTGGCGATCGAAACGGCCAGCTAGACGCGCTGAAAAATCGACAATGGGACGTGGCCATCGACAACCCGACGACGCTTCCGGCGTGGGTGCGGGACGCGGCGCAGATTCTCAAAGGCAACGTCGAGCGCTACGTCTTCATCTCGACGATTTCCGTTTACGGCGAAGTAAAAACCGGTCCGGACGAGAACGCGCCGACAGAAAAATACGAAGGCGTCGATCCATACAAGGAGACGCTCGAGGCGATGAAGGCGGGCGGTTACAAAACCTACGGTCCGCTCAAAGCGCTCTCCGAAAAAGAAGCCGAGAAATGGTTTCCCGGAAAAACGCTGATCATCCGTCCGGGGCTCATCGTCGGCCCGCGCGACGAGACCGATCGCTTCACTTACTGGCCGGTGCGAATCGATCGCGGCGGCGAAATTCTCGCGCCGGGTTCGCCTAACGACCCGGTGCAATTCATTGATGCCCGCGACCTTGCCGAATGGACGGTCCGCATCGTCGAGAACCGCGAGACCGGGATCTACAACGCAACCGGCCCGGCGAAGCCCTTGGGCATCGGCGGAATGCTTGATGAAATTAAAGTCGCACTGAAATCAAACGCGACGTTCATGTGGGTGACGGAAGATTTTCTCACGCAGCAAAAGGTGCAGCCATGGTCTGACATGCCGGTGTGGACCGGGAAGGAGAGCGGGCTCGCTCGGGCAAAGATCGATCGCGCGCTGAGTAAAGGGCTGACATTCCGGCCGCTCGCAGAAACTGCGCGCGACACGCTCGCCTGGTTCAAATCCCAGGGGCGAGATCGCCAAGCGAAGTTGCGCGGCGGCATTACTGCCGAGCGCGAAGCCGAGGTTTTGACGGCGTGGAAAAAACAAAAAGCGGGGTCATCCTGAGCGGAGCGAAGAACCTCTCCTACTTGTGTGACCCTTTCCGCATTTGGGAGGTCCCTCGCTTGCGCTCGGGATGACATTGCTGTTGCATGAAAAAATTCTTTGGCAAAATCGTTGACGTAAATCCGGAAGAAATCCGCGCGCTCTGGCTCGGCTTCACTTTCTTCTTTGTCGTCCTCGCCGGCTATTATGTGATTCGGCCAGTTCGCGACAACATTGGCGCCAGTTATTCGGAAAATCTGTGGTGGATGTTTACGGTGGTAATGCTCGCGATGCTCGTCGCCAACGCGCTCTTTTCCGCCATTGTCGCCCGCATGTCGCGGAGAAGATTTATTCCGATCGCTTACCGCTTCTTTATCTCGAATCTCATCATTTTCTTCGTGCTAATGCAGTTCGCGCCGCCCGGAAAGCGGCCGTGGGTCGATATATCTTTTTTTGTCTGGGTCAGCGTCTTCAATCTTTTCGCGACCGCGGTGTTCTGGGGGTTCATGACCGACCTGTTCACGACTGAGCAGGGAAAACGTCTCTTTGGCTTTATCGCTGTCGGCGGTTCGCTCGGAGGAATCCTTGGACCAATTATTACCGCGTCGCTCGTGCATCGCGTCAGCACAGGCGTGTTGCTATTGATTTGCGCTGCGATGCTCGAGATTGCCGCGCAGAGCGTGCGTTTTTTTCCTGCAGAATTTAGACGAGATGATTCGAAATCAGCACAGAATGAAGCCGCCACTGCCGAAAAACCAATTGGTGGCAGGTTTTGGGACGGCGTCACTCACATTTGTCGCTCGCCCTACCTTTTTGGTCTCCTTGTTTTCATCATGCTTTACACGCTGACGTCGACGTGGGCCTACTTCCAGCAATCTGAACTTACCAAGATCGGCTTTGTCGATCGCGCCGCGCGGACGGCGTTTTTCGCGAAGCTCGATCTTTCAGTCAACACGCTGACTTTGTTGCTCCAGATTTTCGTCACGGGCCGGCTGATGAAATTCCTTGGTGTGACCGTGACTCTGCTGTTCATGCCGGTTCTCAGT
>QHPG01000013.1 GCA_003219005.1 Verrucomicrobiota bacterium | reverse complement strand
CCAGGTAATTTGTTCCATCGTACCCGCCGAAAAGCACGACCTTCCGAGTGACAGAATCATAGGCCATCTGGGCGGCAGCGCGGGCCGGAGGCCGAGTGTTCGTTGCGACTTCGGTCCAGGTAACGCCGTCGAATGTCCACGTGTCGTTCAGATATGTCGTGCCATCGAATCCACCAAACATGATTATTTTGTCGCTGGCTGGATCGTAAGTTATCGCAAGATACGAGCGCGCTGGAGGAGAACTGGCGGGCGAAAGCTGAACCCAACTAGCGGTGTCCGGCACACCAACGCTTGCGCCCGATCCGAATACGATTGCACCGCAGCAGCAAATAAGAATCACAAACCCACGCGAAAAATACCGCATCCAGTTGAATTTCATGGGCGGGAGTTAAGACGCTCAACCGGTGTGCTGTCAAATCGTGCCGAATCGACACGAATAATCACGTATTCAAATATTGCGGGGAGCAGTCGCGCCTCGCGTGCTGGTCTCGGCGATCCGCCGTCGGCAGAGAATTTCTCCCAGAAATAATCGATCTCATCCTGGGTCTCGCAGTTGACCGCGAACGAGATCGCTTCGGTAAATTTGAACTGCTCCGAAAGCTTTCGGGGTTAAGTGCCACGAACTCGACTCTGTCGAGCGTAAATTCCACCGTCATGACCGATCCCGCCAGGCGACCGGTTTTTTATGCGGCCTCTTCGCCATGACGCGATCTTCTCGATCTTCGAATTCTTGAAAATGCCGACGTAGAATTTCGCTGCCCGCTCCGCTTCCGAATCGAACCATAAAAAGGATTTATCTTCTTCATTATGGATATTTGACGCAGAGATACGGAATTGTCACGATTCGCCGCGTGAAAGTCCGGGCGATGATCAAAGTAATCGAAAGCGATGGTTAGTATCTCGATCGAACCCGTGGCAGTCATCGGCAATACAAACACAATCAGAAAAAGGGCGTGGTCACTATTGCCGGAAAACCGAGTGACGATCTTGCGCCCGGTACGCAAAACAGTCTTCTGAATCAAGCAGGATTGAAATGAGCCGTTATTTTATCGTCATCGAAGAAACCGGCACCGGTTATTCGGCATATTCGCCAGATCTTCCTGGTTGTGTTGCTACCGGGGCAACTCGAGCCAAGGTAGAACGCGAAATGCGCACCGCGATTGGATTTCACCTGGACGTTTTGCGTCGCGCAGGGGAACCCATTCCGTCACCTCGGTCCGAAGCATCGTACTGCGAAGTGGGCGCCTGATTCGGATCGTCCTTTCAGCTCTCAGCACTTCAGCTGTCAGGCAACACTCAACTCCGTAAAGGAGCGTGGCTCCAACGGAGCTTTACGCTCTCGACCATCAACCTTCCTTTCTGGCTTTCGCTTGCTTATTAGCGTCCGACGCAGCAAATTTGCGCTCCCAACAGAAAAAAACGGTTCGGCGTAATGAACAAGATTGATTTCGCAGTCGGCATTGGCGGCGAGAACGGCCAGGGGATCGCTTCCACTGGCAACATTCTCGCACTTATCTTTGCGCGGCGCGGGCTGCATCTCAACGCTTACAACGCTTACCAATCGATCATCCGTGGCGGCCACACTTTCCTGACAATCCGCGCCGGTGACGGGCCGGTCCGCAACATGGGCGACAAGATCGACGTCTTCATCCCGCTCAATCAAGATACGATGGATCGGCACCTGCATCTGTTGAAGAGCGGCGCGTGCGCCATTTACGACAAAGAGAAGGTCACGCCCGGGAAGGCGGCCGACGGCGTCCAACTCTGCGCCATGCCGATGAAAGAATTGACCAAGGGCAACAAGCTCGCAGTCAATACCGCTGCTCTCGGCGCGACGCTCGAATTGCTCGGGATTGAATCGGAACCGCTCGAGACGGTCATTTCGCGGCAATTTAAAAAGAAGGGCGATGCAGTCATCGCCGAAAATTTGACCATCGCCCGCGCAGGCTACGATTACGCGGCTCAAAATTTTACGGCCTTTTCTTGGAAAGCGCCGCGAGGGGCCAAACCGCTGGGCATAATTACCGGCAACCAAGCCACCGCTATGGGTGGGGCTGCCGCCGGCGTGAAGTTTTATGCGGCGTATCCGATGAGCCCGTCCACCGGCGTGCTGATGTGGATGGCCGCGCACGCGCGTGAGCTCGGCATCATGGTCCGCCAAGTTGAAGACGAGATCGGCGTGATGAACATGGTGATCGGTGCAGCCCATACCGGTTGCCGTGCCATGTGCGCAACCAGCGGAGGCGGATTTGCATTGATGACCGAGGCCGTCGGGATGGCGGGAATGATTGAAACGCCGATTGTTTGCGTCGATGTGCAACGTGCCGGACCGGCGACAGGCGTGCCGACCAAGACCGAACAAGGCGATCTCTGGCAGGTGCTCGGTGCTGGTCAGGGCGATTATCCGCGCATCGTTGTCGCGCCGACCAATCAATTGGATTTGTTTCACACGATCCCGGAGTTGTTCAATCTCTGCGACAAATACCAATGTCCCGGTCTGGTCTTGTCCGATCTGCTGATTTCCGAAGGAACCACCAGCATTGATCCGGATGATCTGGACTTCGGAGTGAAGATTGACCGCGGCGAATTGATTCTGCCCAACGGCAACGGCTTGCCCGCCGTAGCCTTGGCGAAGGAGGGAAACGGCGCGAATCCCGGCAGCGGCTACAACGACAAGGCGTATCTGCGTTTCAAGAACACGCCGAGCGGAATTTCTCCGCGCGCGGTGCCGGGAGTGCTCGGTCACATTTTTACCGCAGCGACTGACGAGCATGATGAAGACGGCACGCTCATCAGTGATGAATTCACCAATCCGCAGAAGCGACGGATGATGGTGGAGAAACGCGCCCGCAAAATGCAAGGCGCACTCAAAGACATCGCGCCGCCGAAACTCGTTGGTCCGGAGCAGGCTGAGGTGACACTGGTGGGTTGGGGCTCAACCGCGGGCGTAATCCGGGAAGCGGTGGAAAAACTGGCGGGCGAAGAAGGCATCGTGGCCAATCAGCTCGCCATTAAATGGATTGTGCCGCTGCACGCGGCGGAGATCAGCGCCATCCTCGGGCGCAGCAAGAATGTGATCCTAATTGAGAACAATCAGAGCGGCCAGTTCGCCCGTTATCTCCGAAGCGAAACCGGTTTCGATACGCACGGTCATATCCGCAAGTACGACGGCGAGCCGTTTATGCCCCACCACATTGTCGAAGCAGTGAAAGAGCAATTGGCTGGCAAGACCCGTCTTTCCATTCCTGTCCATGAAGTTAACGCCTAACGAACCATGAACGCGCCCGTTGCACCACCCGTTACCGCCGAACCCGCCCAGCTCACGAAGGAGACTTACCGCGGCCGCATCCATCCTGATTGGTGTCCCGGCTGCGGCGATTTCTCCGTGCTCGTCGCGCTTCAAAGGGCGCTGTTCGAGTTGGAGCAGGAGCCGCATCAGGCCTGCGTCATCAGCGGCATCGGCTGTTCGTCGAATCTGCCCGGTTACATCAACACTTACGGAATGCACACGCTTCATGGCCGCGCACTGGCGGTTGCAACCGGCGTCCGACTGGGCAACCACGAGCTGAAAGTGATTTGCACCGGTGGCGACGGCGACGGTTACGGAATTGGCGGCAACCATTTCGTTCACACCATGCGGCGCAACGTCGACCTGACTTACATCGTGATGGACAACCAGATCTACGGTCTAACCACCGGCCAGTGCTCGCCCACTAGCGTCAAGGGAATGAAGACCAAGAGCACGCCGCACGGAAGCGTTGAGAACCCGATTAATCCGATCCCGATGGCAATCGTTGGCGGTGCCACCTACGTGGCGCGCGCTTTCAGCGGCAAACAGAAGCATATGGTCGAAATGATCAAAGGCGCCATTCAACACAAGGGCTTCGCGCTGGTGGATGTCTTCAGTCCTTGCGTCACCTACAACAAGGACAACACCTACCAATGGTTTAATCCGCGCGTGAAAATACTCGAGGAACAGGGTCACGACCCGACCGACTTCCACAAGGCGATCGAGCGCGGTTATCAGTGGGGCGAAGAAATTCCGATTGGTTTGTTCTGGCGTCGGACGGACTTGGAAAGCCTGGAAGATCTGGAACCGGTGCTGCACACTGGCGAAGGTCCGCTCGCATTCCGTAATCTCGGTATTTCCGCGGAACAAGCGAAGGGCCTGATCCAGGAACTTCTGTAGCGGCAGTCTTCGGTTTCTACTTCCTAATTCCTAATTCTTACTTCCTACTTTTCTGGGGGCTGATCTTAGCCGCCCTGATCGAGAGCCTCTTCGGTGCCGAAGGTATCTCGTTCTCCGCTTAGTTCGCCCTTCGGTGCAGGCGCGCCTGAGCGCTGTTCGCCGGGACGCGGCTCGGCCCGCGTTAGTTTCTGTCCTCGGCGTGAGAAGCCTGGTTTCCCGACGGCGACGCACATGCAACCGGTGCCTTCGGCACAACCCTGGCAACAATAGGTTTCGCCATCGTGTGTGTATCCTTCTCCAGGCCAATCGTTCTTAATCATTCCGCAACCGGGGCATGCCGGTTTCGGAGTCGATTTTCGAAGAGATTTTCGGAAACGACGGCTTTGCGGTTTTTCAATTACGATAGTCTCCATGGAGTTCATTTGGCGCGCTCCTTTCAGAGATAAAATCGGTTCTGCCTGCACATTTGCGCTTGCAACCCGGGGTTCGGAAGCCGTGACCCACCGCCGCGACCGCAGTTCTGGGGAGCACAGGCTGCCAGCCTGTTGGTTTCGGCTGCCAGCCGAAACGGACTTTGCAGGACCCAACCACGAATTCACACTAATGAACACCAATGGTCTTGCTGTAGCGGGGTCTTTGAGCGCCGACCTAAGAGCCGTGACCGTCCGAAAAATTCGTGTCTATTCGTGCCTGCCGCGTCGTAGGCTTGGCGTATTCGGGTCCATTCGTGGTACGAACTGAGCGTTGCTACGAAGTCTTCGAACTCTTTTGGAACGCCGGAAAGCGATCGGTCGATCATAACCCACGGCAATTTTGTCTGAATCCAATTCGGCGTTCAGCAACATCTATTCTTCGATGTTTCAACAGTTTTTGGGGAGGCGCTCCACGTTTCTTTTCGGCGGATTGTCGCTCATGCTGGTGGAAATCAAACTTCTTCTCGATGCGTTCCTTGCCGATCTTGCGTTGCGTGAGCAGGCCGCAGCATTTACGTGGAAACTAATCCTCACGATCATCGCGATCGGCTTTGCAGGACTGATCGCTGAGCGCGCAACTGGATTCCCCGATCCGTTGACGAACAAGGCGCGCGACTGGCGCGGCATTTGGTTAGCTTCGATCAATGGCGCGATTTACGGCCTTATCACGATCGGAATGTACGTATGGCATCCGACACATAGTCCGCTAAACACCGGCTCGGACTGGGATCATGTCAGACTGCCATGGTCAATTCCGTTCTACACGTTTGGCGCAATTTTTCTTGAGTACCTGCTGCGTCTTGGCGCTCTCTGCAGTGGTTTCTGGCTCATTTTTGTTGTACTGCTGCGGCGCCATTTTCGATTGTCCGTCTTTTGGACCTTGAACCTTGTCGTGGCGCTTTACGAAATCTGGCCGTACCTGCTTCCGGATGTTCACGCTGGTCGCTGGGGAAGCATCGCACTCTCAGCGGTGGAGCCGCTTTATCTTTCCAACGTATTCGAGGGCTGGCTTCTTCTTCGCTACGGCTGGTTCACACCGATTGTGTTTCGTCTCGCCTTCTATCTGTTCTGGCACATTTTGTTCGGCGGTTTAGCCGAACCGTATTTCCGCCATTAAATCGGGCGAAGTCATTAAATTTTCAGGAAGGCATGGGGCAGCCGTCTACGCAGCTCGACAAGCTTGCCTTTCAACATTGCTGAAGCCCGAAGGAGATTCTTGTTTTCACTCCTTCATACTGAATTAATTGATCATCGCTTCCAAACGTTCTGCCGGTAAAATTTGCATTCGGACGTCCGGCGATTCTGAATACACTACAAAGGCTGTCCCATATGAGCGACGAACGTATTGAAAAGACGAAATCAGCGGTTGACGCTGCCGACCATATCCCGGCCGAAAAGAAAGCTGCGCTCTCCGCGGCGTTGTCGAAGCTAAAGCCAGAGCTCGCGCAGATTTCACAAACGCACCAGGAAGATGCCGAGAGCATTGCTCGTCTGGTCGAAGCTTCGGCGCACGAAGCGACTCGCCGGGAGAAACGCCCGGAACATCTCCACACACATTTGCACGGATTGAAACAATCCGTTGAAAAGTTCGAAGCATCTCATCCAAAGCTCGCCGCGTTTGTGAGCGAATATTCCACGCTATTGTCCGCTTTAGGCATTTGACCTCTCATAACTCCACGGATCATTGCAGCTCGTCGATTATTGCTCCTGACTCGTCAATGTCCTCTTGCCTGGAAGAAGTCGAATGCGGTAAACCGGAAATTTGCGGCTTTTCGAACTTTTAGATTTGAAGGGGGCACGCACAGTGCACTACTACTCAAGAAGCAACTTTTCTGGAAGATTCTCGCGAATCTGTTTTGCTCCTAAATCGGTAAGACGGAAGCGGTCACCGATTGTGATGATTTGCCGCGTGTCTGGAGCCGCCAACTTCTGAAAGACGAGGGTCACGGATGCAGCCGAGCACCGCGCATACTGGTCAATCTCACGCCTAGTAAATCCACTCTCGCCCGCATAATGAAGAAGTACGAGGACCCGCGCCGACGAGTCCTGTGTCAGCATGACCTTGGCGTAAGAAACTATAGGATGCGAGAATCATGGCAACGACGATGCAAGTCCTGGCAGATTTCATTTGTGATTCCGTTTTAGGAGCAGCGCGTCAATGAAGCAACTATTTGTAGGTCGTCTTCGGCTCGGGGCCGGCAAGAATTTCTTGGACTTACGGATCGTTCCGCAACGGTGTTTCGAGGCCTGCGGCAAAAAGTCTTGTATCACTTTGTGCGACCGACCAAAGTGTTAGAGTGACTTTTCGCAGCGAACCGAAATGAAGATCCTCGCTTTCTTAATCCTGTCTTTCACATCATTCGCCCTGGCCGACGACTTCAAATTGATTGACGGGAGAGAATACAAAGACGCCACGGTTAGCCGAGTCGAACCGGACGGCATTGTGCTCAGAACCAAATGGGGCATCGCGAAGGTTTACTTTGTCGAGCTGCCTAAAGATGAGCAGGAACGCTTTCGTTACAATCCCGCGATTGCCTCTGCTTACTCTGCGCAACAAACAGTCAATCAGCCGACGACGGCCGTCGCTGGTCGCGGTCAGCCGAGCGAAGTGATTTCTCATGGCGCACAGGTGGACATCAACCAGCATCTCGCACGGGGCAATGTGACCGTTGTCGAATTTTATGCGGACTGGTGCGGCCCGTGTAGACGGCTCTCACCGAGCTTGGAGCAGATGGCGCAAACAGATTCTGAGGTAGCGCTGCGCAAGATCGACATCGTCAGGTGGGGAACACCCGTGGCGCAGCAATTCAATATTCGCTCCGTTCCGCAGGTTAACGTTTATAATCGCGCGGGCAGTCTGGTTGGCAGCGTTAATGGCGTTGATCTCGACACCGTCAAGAGGTACGTCGCGCAAGCGAAAACCGGCAGCTGACGCGTCTGGACAGAAGTGTGTGTTTAGCGCGCGACAGGCTCGCTTCTGTCGCAAGCGTGGCGAAACTCCTCACCTCAATCCTCTCTCCTTGCAGCAAGGAGAGAGCGGCGGAGAGCGCAACATTGACGTTGAACGCGTGCCGACAGAACGCACGCGCAAACACAGGCGCGCACGAATCTCAATAGCGAGCCGCAGTTTTAAAATCTCCGGCCATGAAACGAACAATTACACATTTTGTCGTTGCTATGTGCGTCGCAAGTTTGGTGCGCGCTGATCAGACGGTCCAATCCGTGCAGCAAGCTCTCAAAGATCAAGGGTTTTACTACGGCAACGTTACCGGCGACAAGAGCGCTGAGACGACCGCCGCAGTTCGGCGTTACCAGATTCGTAACGGGCTGCAAGTTACCGGCGAGATGAACCCGGAAACACTCCGCTCTCTCAACGTGAATTCGAATTCGGTCGCGTCGCCGCAATCCACTTCCAAGCCTGCTGTCGCTCAGCAGAACACGAATCCGGTTCGTCCTGACGATAACTCGCGGCTCGGCCAGGTTTCGCTGCCGGCCTCGCCAACTGAACCAAATCACCAGCCCGAAATGAACCCGGCTTTATCGAACGCCGGTGTTCAGCCGGTGCCGACTCGGACGAGCAAGCGCATGGTCATTGCGGAAGTGCAACAGCAACTGATCAGTCGCGGATATTATCAAGGTCGAATTGACGGGAGCTACGGACGGCGGACAGCGTTCGCTCTGCGCGCGTTCCAATTCGGTTCGGGACTTCCGCCCACCGGTCACCTAGACAGCAGCACCCTCAACGCACTCGGGCTATCCGATGGGAACGTAGCGTACTTGGAGCCAACACCTCGCCACTATGAAACCTGGGTGCCGGTTACGAAGTTCAAGCACGGGAAGTGGAAAGTGAAATGGAAGAAATATCATGGTCACGGTGGCGACGAGTACAGTGATTGGACTCAAGGGGGAAATGGCGATGAGCAGGGTCACCGCCCCGATAACTAGCTGTTCGGTGACCACGTGACGCGGACAATCCTATCTGCGCCCTCCTTTAAGGAGAGCGATGTACAGATCGCCCCAGCAGCGGATTACAGATCGCCGCTCCTTGCGACAAATTTTCGTCAATAATTTTCGTGCCCGCTCATTGGGGTTTATCCGAAGCAGTCACTTTGCGGTCAAAGAATTCGGCGGTCGCCCGGTACGCGCGCACCCAATCGCTCCAACGGAGCAGATCGTGAATCTCGTCCGGCATGATCAGTTCTTCGAATGCAACGTTCTGCGCGCGCAGCTTTTCGACCAGATCAGTGGTTTGCTGGAAGGGCACGTTGCGATCGTCATCGCCGTGGATCAGCAGCACAGGGGAGCGCCAGTTCGCGACGTTCGCGACCGGCGATGATTTGAAGGCGAGCGCACGCGCCTCTTTCACGTCCGGCGCAGTGTCGGGATTCTCGGCCCACATCGGCAGGAAATCCGCCCAGTCGTGCACTCCGTGGAAATCAACGCCGGCTTTGAAAATGTCGGAGTTGCGCGCCAGGCCCATCGCGGTGAGGAACCCGCCGTACGATCCGCCCCAGAGTCCGATCCGTTGCGGATCAACGTTTTCGAGCGTTTGCAAGAATTTCGCGCCCGCGACCACATCCTGATATTCCGACGCACCGCGCCAGACCGAGTTCGGTGGCTCGCGAAACGCGCGCCCGTACATGATGCCGAGTCGGTAATTGACCGAGAGCACGGTGTACCCTTTGCTCGCCAGATATTGATTCTGCGCGTAGGCGTTGTGGTAATACTGCATGTAATGAAAACCGAGCAGCATCTGGCGGATCGGTCCGCCGTGAGTGAAGATTAGAGCCGGCCCACGTTGCTTCGTTTTCGGCGCGAATAACTGCCCGTGAATTTCTAGGCCGTCCTCGCTTTTAAACACCACTTGGCTGGGCGTGGGCTCCACTCGATTGTCTCACCGCGCATGAGCGCCTGCGGCTCGCCGCCCGTCGCGTTCACGCGCCAGATGTGCCTGCGGTCAACGTCGTTTTGGTTCGAACTGTAGAGAACGCTCCGCTTGTCCGCGCTAAGTGCTACGTCCTCCACATCGAAATCGCCCGGCGTGAGCAGCTGCGGCGCGCCGCCTTCCACCGCGATCGAGTAGAGATGATTCCGCCCATCTTTTTCGCTCGCGAAAATAATCCGACCGGCGTTCGTGAATTGCAGCGATGAAAATGCAAACAGCGGCAGCGAATCTTCCATCCCGTTGCCGGTGTGAAAGAGCTCACGACCTTCGCCGCTCTGCGCGTCTCCAATCCAAAGCGACCACGGTCGCGGGAACTCAGGAATGAGCGGCCGTTTGAGTTCGATGCCGGGCTGGCGAATAAACACCACATGTTTGCTGTCGGGCGACCAAACTGGACCGGCGTCACGATTCGTGGTCGGCGCGAGATAAGTGATCTTCTTCGTGGCCAGCTCGAGCACGGCGATGAACGAATGGTCCTTGCGGTTCGAGCGAAACGCGATGCGCTTTCCGTCCGGGGACCAGCGCGGCGTGTCGCTTTCGCCGAGTAAATCCTCGAGCTGCTGCGTCTTTTTCTTGCCGTCGATCTGCGCGAGCCAGAGATGTTTCTTCGCCGGCCACACGACATTTTTCCCGTCCGGCGAAACCTGCAAATCTTCGCATTCTTCCTCGTTG
>QHPG01000271.1 GCA_003219005.1 Verrucomicrobiota bacterium | reverse complement strand
GACCATCGTCGCCGATGAAGAACAAACTACTGTCCTTTCGCGGGCGCTTGCAATTCTTGGCGGATGCAGACACATCAAACCAACAATTTATACGGACAAAGAACTGCAGTTTGTCTCGGAGCAGGACGCCACTGGTATCACGGCGTACCGGCAACAGCTAGAGAGTCTACTCGATGGGCATCAAATACACTCCCTTCCGCACGAAGAGATCATCTCCAAGCTTGATCAGGTCGGCGAAATGTTTCGAGTGCTCTTGATCAAAACAAACATGCGGATCCCATATACCTCGGTTTTTTTTGAGCTGGGATGCGGATACTGGGATGCCGAACCAGAGAATCGGCTCCGGGTCGCAATGCGATCAAAAAGTCAGCGGCCAAATGCGGCAAAACGCAAGAGGCGGTAGTGCTAGTCTCGGAACCCAAATGAAGGCACTTGTACTTATGAAACCGGGACAGGCATCCATCGAGACCGTCCCAGATCCGGTGCTCACGGACGGAAACCTATTACTCAAAGTTCGGATGGTCGGCTTCTGCGGAAGCGATTTGAATTCCTTCCGCGGACTTAATCCGCTTGTCTCGTTTCCGCGGATTCTGGGGCATGAAGTGTGTGCCACCGTGGTTGAGAGCAAGCACGGGTTCGCAGCGGGAACAGATGTCGCACTCTCGCCTTACACAAGCTGCGGCCAGTGTGCATCGTGCCGCCGAGGACGCCCGAATGCATGCCAGCTCAACCAGACTCTTGGCGTTCAAAGAGACGGCGCTCTCACCGAATTTATCGTAATGCCGGCGGAAAAGCTGTACGCGGCAAGACTCACGGCCAGGGAATTGTGCCTGGTGGAACCTCTGACCGTCGGCTTTCATGCCGTAGCACGGGGACGCGTGACTGCGGACGACACCGTTGCAGTTTTCGGATGTGGCGGGGTGGGCCTGGGAGCCGTGGCGGCATCGAATGCTCGTGGTGCGACCACGATCTGTATTG
>QHPG01000270.1 GCA_003219005.1 Verrucomicrobiota bacterium | reverse complement strand
AAGCAGTCGCGGCCCGCGATAAACGAATCCGCTGTAAAGCTGAACGAGTTGTGCGCCGGCCTGAAATTTCTCGTGCGCCGATTCTGCGTCGAAAATTCCACCGGAAGCGATCACCGGTATTGTGGACTTCCCGACAATCTCGCGCAGCAGCGCGGTGGATTTTTCACGCAACGGCAATCCGCTCAAGCCGCCTTCCTGATTAAACTGCAGCGGAACTGACGAATGATCGACTGTTGTGTTTGTCGCGATGATGCCGGCCACTGCGTTTTCCTCGCAGACTGCCAGCATCGCTTCCAGTTCAGTCGATGAAAGGTCCGGCGAAATTTTCACCAAGACCGGTTTCGGAGCTGCGGTGGGCTTGCGGCCAATCGCCTGTAACAACTCCGAAAGCTTTTTGGGTTCCTGCAACTCGCGCAAGCCGGGCGTATTGGGTGAGCTGACATTCAGCGCGATGTAATCGGCAAAATCCCGAAGCAATCGAAACGAGTAGAGGTAATCGTCCGTTGCCTGTTCGAGCGGCGTTGCCCGGGATTTGCCAATATTGATCCCGACTGGAACCGCCGGCCATCTTCCGCTCCCGCGCAGTCGGCGCAATCGCTCCGCGACCGCGTCCGCGCCGTCGTTGTTAAAACCAAGGCGATTGATCAACGCTTGCTGCTTGGGCAATCGAAAAATGCGCGGCTTGGGATTTCCAAGCTGCGCTTTCGCAGTCACGGTCCCGATCTCGATGAAGCCAAAACCGATCGCTGCCCATGCAGGAATGGCAACGCCGTTCTTATCCAATCCAGCCGCAAGTCCGATGGGATTTGGAAAGTTTAACCCGAAAAGCGCTTTTGGTTTTGGCGAGGGCTGAAACGCCTTCAGCGTTCGCAGCACAAGATCGAAATACGATGCCTGCCTCAACAGTGCGATTGTGAAATGGTGCGCCGCTTCAGCATCGAGCGAAAACAATAGGGGCCGAATGAATCGTTCATAGCCGTTTTTCATGTGATCCGCCGCTTCAACGCTTTAACGTGCCGATCTCATTTGCCGATGCAAAATTCGCTGAAAACCGAGTCGAGAATCTGTTCCACATCGACCACGCCAATTACTTCCCCCACCGCGCGCAATCCCTGATCAAGATCGACCGCAGCGTATTCCTGCGATATCCCCTGGCCCAATGCTGAGCGCGCCCGATCACATGATTCCAAAGCGCGGCGCAGGCAATCGCGATGGCGCGTATTGATCGCCACTGCGCTTTCCGGCCTCAGATTTTGCTGCCTGATTCGCGACAGAATTTCCTTCTGCAGTTGCGGCAGACCCTCTCCGGTTGCACAGGAAATCCGCAGTGCCGGGAAATTTTTCCAGTCGTTGTCCTCGGGCAAATCGCTTTTGTTTAAAACCACAATTTCGTTCGCATCGCCCGCCTGCGCCGAGGCTACGGCGGACAGGTCGGCCCGGCCGTTGAACTCCGAAAGCTTTCGCGAGTTGAAATGCGCCGGCTTGGGCGCGTTGCGATCGGCGATGTGCAGACGCAAGTCTGCCAGTTGCAGCGATTTTTCCGTGCGCGCAATTCCTGCGCTCTCCAGTTCGCTTTCCGAAGCGCGCAGGCCAGCAGTGTCCAGCAACCGGATAGGGACACCATCCAAGTTGACGGTTTCTTCGATCGTATCCCGCGTCGTCCCGTGGGCGTCGCTGACGATCACTCGATCGTAGCCAAGGAGCCGATTGAGCAAACTCGATTTGCCGGCGTTTGTTGCTCCATAAATCACTACGCGCACACCTTCGCGCAAAACGCGACCCTGATCGGCCGTGGCGAGCAAGGCGCCAATCTCTTCGCGAATAGCATCTAGCCGGGCGCACAGCATTTCGCCTTCATCGGGCGCAATACCCTCCTCGGGAAAATCGATTGACGCGTTGATGTGCGCCAAGAGCGCGATCAATTCATCGCGGATATTTCTGATTTGATCGCCAAGTCTGCCTTCGAGCTGCTCCGTGGCCGAACGCAGCGCGAGATCGGTGCGGGCACGAATCAAATCGATCACGGCCTCGGCTTGGGTGAGGTCCATTTTTCCGTTCAGGAACGCGCGCTCAGTGAATTCACCGGGCCGCGCCGCTCTCGCCCCTGCCCGCAAGCAGGCTTCCAAAACTTTCGCGGAAACGAGCGTGCCGCCGTGACAACTGATCTCGACCAAATCTTCACCGGTGTAACTCGCGGGTGTGCGATGGATTGATAGCACTGCTTGATCGATTAATTGATTTTCGGCGCCGAAAATTTCGCCCAGATGTTGAACGTGTGACTTAAATCGGGACGGCTCTCCTTTCCCGCGGAAAATCTTGTCCGCGATTTGGATCGCATTCTCGCCG
>QHPG01000269.1 GCA_003219005.1 Verrucomicrobiota bacterium | reverse complement strand
GAATGGTCTTGGCGAAAAACCAAGCGGCCCCGCGATGAAATTCGTCGGGAAACTGCGCACCGCAACGTTGTAGTCTTGCACCGTCTTGTTGAAGTTCCCGCGCTCAACGGAGATTCGGTTTTCGGTGCCTTCGAGTTGCGCCTGTAAACTGAGAAAATTCTGGTTCGCCTTTAACTCCGGATAGCGCTCCACGACGACCAGCAGCCGTGATAGGGCATTACTCAATTCACCTTGCGCAGCCTGGAATTTTTCAAGTTGCGCTGCGTCTGTCGGCGCTTTGTTCGGATCGATCTGTGTTTGCACGCGGCCAACGCTGGCACGCGCATTGGTCACTTCCACAAGCGTGGACTTCTCGAAATTTGCTGCGCCGGAAACCGTATTCACAAGGTTCGGGATCAAATCTGCGCGCCGCTGATAGACGTTTTGCACCTGCGCCCAGCTTTGATCGACAGCTTGTTGCAAACGGACCAGGCGATTGTAACTGCCGCCAATTGCAAGAGCCACAGACACAGCAACGAAGAGCAGGACGAGAAGGACAACGATGCAACCGAGGGCGAATCTATTCATACGATCGTGAATCGTTCTTGAAATGCTCTACCAAGTCAACCCTCGCGACCGAGAACCAGCCGCAAGAAATGCGCGTCGGAAAATTTTGCTTCCGATCCCTGCCGCACAATGATCGCCTTTAGCGATGGAATAATGAACAGGCGTTGGTAATGCGAGCCAAGCGCCACCACCATGTCGGCTGGCGCGTCCTTGCAGATGCAAACACTGTTCCACTGCACATTTTGCCACGGCAAATCGAGCATTCGTTCCAAATCTGCCTCGCGGCCATTCGCCGCCTGCGAGTTTAGCCAGAATGTCAGACCGTATGATGGATTTGCCTGCGAGCCGGCGAGCGCTTCTCGCAACAAATTCGCCGGAACAATTTGCCGCCAGCGATAGTTGCCATTGCCGAGGATCAGCTCGCCCAGTCGCGCCCACTCGCGCGCCGTCAATTCAAATCCTGTCGCTGGCAGCGGATTTCCGCGAGCGTCTTTTTTGTAGTTGAGGCGACCAAGCCCAAGCCGGTCCGACACGTGTCCTTCGAAGTATGCGATCGTGCTGCGACCTCCTAGTTTCCGGCGCAGCAGCTCGGAAAAGATCTGAAGATGACTCGGGCCATAGATGAAAGACGCACCTGGTTCAGCAAGCGTCGGCAACCGATTTGCCATGGTGTTTCGGTCTCGAATCGATGCGTGTTGAAGAAACGAGGCGCCTTCGATGCCGTCGGTCTGGTTAAGCAACTGGCGAATCGTGATTCGCGATTTGCGCGGATCGCTTTTCCATTCGGTGATCGTGTCTGCGACGAGATCATCGAGTTTAAGTAACCCGTCATGCGCCGCGGCCAGCGCTGCCATTCCCCAAAAACTTTTTGTTCCGCTGAAGATGGGCCATCGTCCGCCAGTCGATCCGCCGTTTGCATAATGCTCAAAAATCGTGCGGCCATTTTGCATCACCAGCATGGAGACTCCGCGTTTACTCTCGGAATATTTTGCCGCTTGCGCGCAATCGGTGGCGCGGATTTCGGCGAAGGCAGATACGGATGTGAGACTTAGCGTGATAGCGAAGTGGATTGGGTAGCGCATACGTCTCGCATGCTGGCGAGCGCGTCCTCGCGATCGCGGACTTTCCTGTGATGCCACACTACTCACACGATGTCGGTTTTAGGAAAAGATTGTTTCGGCGCGCACGCCGAAACCAGCACGCGTGACGCGCGCGCTACCCGGAATCTGCCGTTGCCGCGGGCGTTGCAGGGCGCGCGACCGGCAGATCACGTTTCCGGAGTTCTTCCACGTTTGGCAATTCATCGAGATTGCGCAAACCGAAGTGATCGAGAAAAAACTGTGTCGTTTGATACAGAAGCGGACGCCCGGGGATTTCGGCGCGGCCGGCGATTTTCACCAGGCCGCGCTCCATCAATGTTTGCAGCACACCGTCGATGTTCACGCCGCGAACGGCTTCCACATCGGCGCGGGCAATGGGCTGCCGGTATGCAATAATCGCCAGCGTTTCCAGCGCAGGAGCACTCAACCGCGCCGGCTTCTGCGCGGGGAGAAGCTGACGCACCCATGGCGCGTATTTCGGATCGGTAGCGAGCTGCCAACCCTCGGCCTTTTCGATCAATTGAAACGCGCGTTCCTGCTTGATGTAGTCGATCTTCAATTGTTCGAGAGCCGCGGCCACCTCGGCTTCGCGCACGCGTGAGAACTGTTTAGGCCTGGCAGTTTCCGGATCCTCTGCGCTCTTGATTGCCGTGACTATTTCACGGGTCGAGAGCGGCTTTTGCGCGCTGAACAGGAGCGCTTCGATTACCTTTTCCAAACTCATAAAAACAACAGGCATGTCATCCTGAGCCCCTCGACAAGCTCAGGGCAGGCTCCGCTGCCCTGCAAAATAGCCGAAGCTCTGAGCGAAGCGCGCGAGCGCGAAGCCGAACGGGGAAGGACCTCGCGCTCGAAGTTTTCGATACGCAGATTTCATTGTGTGATCCATCATCATTTGTGCGGTCCCTGACTTCGTTCGGGATGACAGCGCGTTTTGGCATCTTGTTTAATCCGCTCCGATCGCGCTCTGAATTGCATCCGCGATTCGGTCCGCTTGCTTGTCGATCTTATCCGACTCGCGTCCTTCTACAAGCAGACGAATTTTGGGCTCCGTTCCCG
>QHPG01000268.1 GCA_003219005.1 Verrucomicrobiota bacterium | reverse complement strand
GTTTAACGACACGTCGCATTATGACAAAGCCGGCAAGGCCATCCCGGAAATTCCCGAAGCGCGTTTGTCAAAGTGGTGGAACAGCCTGACGAAGTGAGCGGATTAGCCGATGACTTAACTATGAGGGACATGAATGGACATGAAAAAACTAAGAGGTTTCGCAAGCGCTCAGCTGCCGCCACAGGAAAATCGGCGGGGATTTTCAAAATTTCGCGCTTTGCAAATCACGCTTCTCTTTAGATATTGAAGCGCTAACTTTTTCCTGAATGGACGCTTCCACTTCTCTCGAAACGCATCCCCATCCACATCAGCATGAGGCTGGCCATGAGCATCACGAGCTCGGGTGGTGGCGAAAGTATGTTTTCTCGACCGATCACAAGGTGATTGGCATCCAGTACGGATTCACCGGGCTGATCTTCCTCTTCTTCGGGTTTTCTTTAATGATGCTGATGAGGTGGCAACTGGCCTATCCCGGACAGGCGCTACCGGTGATCGGCAAGTGGCTTCCGCATATTTTCGGCGCGGGCTCAATGCCGGACGGGAAAATGACGCCTGACTTTTACAACACGTTGGGCGCGATGCACGGCACGATCATGGTCTTTCTCGGGATTGTGCCACTGGCGTTCGCCGCGTTTGGCAATTTCGTTGTGCCGCTGCAAATCGGCGCGCCGGACATGGCCTTCCCGAAAGTAAACATGGCCAGCTACTGGGCCGTTTTTGTCGGCGGCATTATCATGCTGATCAGTTTCTTCGTTCCCGGCGGCGCGGCCAAGAGCGGCTGGACTTCCTACGTGCCGCTGGCCGGGATTGCCGATACCGGCCCGGCGTATCATCCGATTTTCAATGGACAGACACTCTGGCTCATTGGTTTTATTTTTCTGATCACGTCGTCGTTGCTTGGCGCGATTAATTTTATCGCGACGATCATCCAGTTGCGCGCCAAAGGACTGACCTGGATGCGGTTGCCGTTTTTTGTCTGGGCACAATTTGTCACCGCGTTTCTGCTCTTGCTGGCGTTTCCGCCGCTGGAGGCTGGGATCATCATGCAACTGATGGACCGTGTGGCGGCGACCAGCTTTTTCATGCCGGCAGGTCTCGTGGTGAATGGCGCAGCGATGCAGATCAGTGGTGGTGGCAGCCCGCTTTTGTGGCAACATCTTTTTTGGTTCCTCGCGCATCCCGAAGTTTACGTGCTCATTCTGCCGGGCATGGGTATTGTCGCTGAAATTCTGGCGAACAATTCACGCAAACCGCTCTGGGGTTACAAATCGCTTGTTTTTTCCGTGCTCACGATCGGCTTTTTGTCGTTTATCGTCTGGGCCCATCACATGTGGCTCACCGGCATGGGCTCGACGGTGAGCGCATTTTTCCAGACGACCACGCTCATCATCTCGATCCCATCGGTGATCATCTTGAGCGCGTTTTTCATTTCGCTCTGGGGCGGCTCGATTCGCTTTACCGTGCCGATGCTTTTCGCGACCGCGTTCCTGCCGATGTTTGGAATCGGCGGCCTGACCGGGATTCCGCTGGCGTTCAATTCAGCCGATCTTTATCTGCACGACACTTACTACGTGATCGCGCATTTCCATTACATCGTCGCACCCGGCACGATCTTCGCGTTGTTTGCTGGAATTTATTATTGGTTTCCTAAAGCCACTGGCCGAAAGATGAACGACTTCTGGGGCAAAGTGCATTTCTGGCCGACGCTTGTCTGTATGAACATGATTTTCCTACCGATGTTTCTCCAGGGAATGGCCGGCATGCACCGGCGCCGGTACGATGGCGGGCAAGGCTGGACAGTGTCCGGCGAACACGTTTGGGGGCTCACTGGTTTTCAGTGGAACACACCGATCTCATGGGCGGCCTGGACCATGGGTCTCGCTCAAATTCCCTTCATCATCAATTTTTTCTGGAGCATCAAACACGGGAAAAAGGTGAACGACAATCCGTGGGAAGCAACGACGCTGGAGTGGACTGCGCCTTCGCCGCCGCCCCACGGAAATTTCGTTACGACGCCCATCGCTTATCGAGGCCCTTACGAGTACAGCCTTCCCGGACGCGATCGTGATTACACAATGCAAAATGAACCGGTGGAACCGAGCGAACGTGTGCGGCGTAAGACCGCCGAACCTGTTCTCGTGTAGACTGAAGAGATGGAGATTCCGTACACAGTCTCCACGCGGCCTGACACCGGCCTCTGGAATGCGAAGGTTGGCATCTGGTTGTTTCTCGCGTCGGAAGTGATGCTCTTCGGCGGACTTTTCTCCGCCTACATCTTTTTGCGACT
>QHPG01000267.1 GCA_003219005.1 Verrucomicrobiota bacterium | reverse complement strand
CAAAGGCCGGTTTTACAGTTTGGATTTCGCTCTGGTTATTTATCGATCTGTTTGCGTTGTTTGCTTTCATCGGTGCTTTCTAAACAAGTGAAGATCACCTGTGTTTTATTTTTTCCTTTTGTTTGTTGTTTTGGCCTTCTTTGAATTCTCACCGCGAGAATTCATTTCTAGCCGTTCACCGAGGTACTCCGTAAAATTTTGCGGTGCGTTACGCGGAAAGTTTCGGAATTTCGGACAATCGCGGATTACGCGGATGTCACGGATCTCCCAGAATTAAACAAGGACGACAGACATGAATTCCACTAATGGTCACAAACTTCGGGACCGCATCAATCCAACCGTTGGAGTTGGTTCGTGTGAATTCGTGAAATTGGTCTCTCTATTTCACCACGACCGGCTGCTTCGCTTCTTCGAGGAGTTTCTCAAAGCGCGGATCGCCACGTAGAGGGTCCCACCACGGGAACAATTTCAGGCTACCATAGCTGAGCGGGCTTGGGAGACGGATGATGTTCTCCAGCTGTTCGAAGGCGAGATCTTTGTCGCCGACCCATGCTGCGATCATTGCCAGATTTGCCACCCGACGGACTCCCTCGACTAGATCTTTTTCCATGGGAACAAGCTCGACTGCACGCCGGCCTTCGCGCAGTGCTTCCTGCGTCCGCCCGAGATAGGCGTCGATCAACCCAAGCAGGCCCAATGCCTGGCTGTCATTGGGTTGAGCTTGCACCACTTTCTGCTGCTCCGCGCGTGCAGCGACAAAAGCTGCCTGTGCCTTGCCTTCGTCTTTCGTCATGCGCGCTATAAGACCTTCTACAAGTGAGCGGCTTAAAAAAACCTCGCCGCCCAAGTCGATTAAATTTTCGCCGTGCGCATCTGAAGCGGTTTTTGCGGCAATGGTGTCGCGCTCAGCCAGCGCGCAAGCGAGCCACCACTCAGCGATATCCGGCGTTGTAGTGGGATTTGTGGCTCGGATTGAATCGATCATTTGATGCAACGGCCGAGTGTCGGCTTTTGCCTGAAATTCCACGTACGCTGGCCAATACGCCGTGTCCAAATCGTTCGGAAAAACGGCTAATGTGCTGGCCAGCGCAGATCTTAGGTCAGCATAGCGCCGCAAGAACGTGTAATTGATTGCAATCGCCAGTCTTGTTTGAATATTGCGCGGGTTGAGCTCCGCCGAGCGCTCGAGATTTCGTGTCGATTCCTCCCAATGTCCTTGACGTCTCTGAATGTGGCCCATCAGCCGGGGTACGCGGAAATCATTTGGCAAAGTCTGGCGGGCGATTTCCAGTTCGGCCAGCGCACCGTTATAATCGAGATACCCCCAGTAAAGGTTTTGGGCACGCGCCAGATGCGTTTCACCAGCGTTGGGATTAAGGCGAGCCGCCGCTTCGATGGCTGCTTCTGCCAACGCCAGCCGCGCGGGGGTATGGTCTAAGGCGTTGCCCCCACTGAAATAAAGCCAGTCCTGGGCGTAAGCGAGCTGGCAGTAGGCATCGAGGAATGATGGGTCACGCGCAACAGCTTGGTTCAGGAGATCGACTGCCTCGAGGTACTCTGCGTTCGTTTGATTGTACCCCGGGTCTAGAAGAATATTTTTGGCGCGCGTGTAAAGGTCGAAGGCGGTGAGGTTGGCGGTTGGTTTGCTCTCAATAGCCAGTTTCTCCGAAGCCGAGATTTTCGCGTGAAGCTGACCAGCGATTTTCTGGGCAATCTCGCTTTGGATTGCGAACATCTGGCTTAAATCGCGATCGTATTCTTCGGCCCATACATGCGTGTCAGTGCGGGTGTCAATCAACTGCGCATTCAAATGAATTCTCGCTCCGTCCCTACGTACGCTTCCTTCCAAAACGTGGGAGACACGCAGAGCATCACCGATTTCCCGCACATCCTGTTTACCGCGATATTGCATGACGCTGCTGCGGCTGATCACTTTCAGATCGGCGATTTTTGCCAGCTTGGTCAAAATGTCGTCCTGGACGCCGTCGGCAAAGAATGCGTGCTCCTTCTCATCGCTCAGATTTTCAAATGGCAGCACTGCGATCCCAGTTGTCACCGGATGCCGGATCACTTCACTTTTCGAAATGATCCAGCCCGCCGCTGAGGCGAGAGCAACGAGCGACGCCGCTAAGAGTGCGCTGGTTGGATTTCGACGCACCCATTTTTTGCCGCGTGTGAATGGTCCAATGCGGCGGGCCAGAATTGGCTCATGCTTTAGCCACCGCTCAAGATCTTCGGCCAGCGCGAGAGCGGAAGAATAGCGACGCTTGGGATCTTTCTCGAGACATTTGAGGCAGATCGTTGAGAGATCACGATCTATTTTCGGATTCAGCAGGCGCGGTTGCCGCGGCTCCGTATCCAACAATAATTTGATAGTCTCGTAGGTTGTTCCACCCGCAAAAGGCGGTTGACCAGTTAGCAATTGATAAAGAACCGCGCCGAGTCCATAAACGTCTGTCTCTGCTGCTAGCGCTGCGTTATTCCCCACAGCTTGCTCGGGTGCCATGTAACTTGGCGTGCCCAAGACTTCCATCGTGCGCGTGACCGTGCTCTCTGTCTCGACCAGTCGCGC
>QHPG01000012.1 GCA_003219005.1 Verrucomicrobiota bacterium | reverse complement strand
TAGGGCCGGTAGTAGCGGTACGGATAGTAATAGCCATATGGGTAATATCCATAATAGCCAGGTCCGATCCCTATTCCGACCGCAACGCCAGCGTCAGAACGCTGCGCGGGAACGAAAGCCAGTATCCCGGCCACCAATCCAATTAAGAGAAGTTTTTTCATTGTTTTACCTCCCAATAATTAAACAGGAGCCACAAGGGAAAGTTTTCCGATTTATTCGGGTGGAAGCGCTTCGGGATACCCCGTAATGCAAACACTTTGTCCAATCTTTCGATATGAAACGCAGCGGAGGCGCAACGCATCCGCAGTGTTTTCGGCGCCCGGGCCCGGGAACGCGATCACTGGTCCTCCGCTCAAGCTTGGACCCAGGTAGAGTTGCACTTTATCAATGAGACGCGCATCGAGCGCCTGGCCGAGCACTTCGCCGCCGCCCTCAATCAGCACGCTGATGATACCTCGTTTGCCCAGATTTTTCAGCACGGTAGCCAGAGATTTATCGCGATAAATCAGCGTTCGTGACGCGAATCGGTCGGAAAAAAGGCGGGCGCGCCGTGGAAGCTTGCCTGAACGGGTCAGCACCACGCGCCACGGTTGTCGCACCCAGCGCACACCGCGTACGGTTAAGCGCGGATTGTCTGCTCGTACCGTCTCCGCCCCAACGAGAATTGCATCCACACCAGCGCGAAGCCTACGTGCGTGACGGCGGGCGGAAGGATCCGTGATCCAGCGAGGCTCGCCGTCAGGCCGCGTCAAGCGACCATCAAGCGACATTCCGCACTTCGCGATCACGAAAGGGCGCCCGCAAACAATCCACTTGTTGAAAGCTTCGTTGATCCGTGAGCATTCATCAGCCAAAATGCCTTCTCGCACTTTAACCCCTGCATTGCGCAATTGCACGATGCCTTTGCCGGAGTGGCGCGGATTTACGTCAAACGCGCCGACTACTACGTTTTTGATTCCAGCCTTGATTATCGCATCTGTGCATGGAGCAGTGCGCCCTGCTGTGGAGCACGGTTCCAGAGTAACGTACAGTGTGGCGCGAGCAGGCACGCGCGCGCCGAAATCGCGGAGGCACTCAATCTCAGCGTGATCGCGACCCACTTTCCGATGATGCCCTTTCGCCACCATTCGATTGTCGATGACCACAACCGCCCCGACCGCTGGATTTGGGCTGGTCTGGCCAAGCGCTTTTTTTGCCTCGTTCAGCGCAGCGCGCATGAATTCTTCGTCTCGCCGAGTCGTCATCGCCTTAAGAGATCAATAATTGTTCTCGCCTGTCGAGGCAACGCGCGTTCACCGATGCGACTGATTAATCGCTGTTGATTGAACCTGGGCCTCACAGTACTCCGCGAGTACAACTGAGCTCAAATCCGTGCCTGGAGGGATTCGAACCCCCAACCTTCTGATCCGAAGTCAGAAGCTCTATCCGGTTGAGCTACAGGCACTGTTAACACAGGTAATTGGTAAGACGTGAGAAGCGGATACCGAGCGCAGGAACTTCTCACTAATCACCTCTCACTTCTCACCCTTTACGAAAAAGGGTGGCCGACGGGACTCGAACCCGCAACAACCAGAACCACAATCTGGGGCTCTACCATTGAGCTACGGCCACCATCATTGGCGGGAAAACAAGATCTTAAAATTCGAATCTCTTTTTGCAAACAAAGGACTGGACTTTTCGCGGTCGTTCCACTAATTCTCGACGCCGGTGGAACAAGAATCTGCCCGCAGCTGGCTTCTTGTGGCATCTCGCCATCGCATGAGGCGAGGTGGTGCGGCTTTGCTCGCTCTCGTCCTTTTCCTTGGAGCTACGGACGTTCTTGTGGGGCAGCAGGACGATCCGAGCGAAATTTTTCTTAAGGCGTATCTCTCCGCGCAACAGGGCGAAAAGCTGGAACATGAAAACCGGTTCAACACGGCTTTGGCTAAATATCGATTTGCTGGAAGCCTGATCGCGCAGTTGCGCAGGTCGCATCCCGGTTGGCAGCCAGCGATCGTGGAATATCGTGGCCGAAAGATCAGCGAAGAAATCTTGCGCACCGAAGAGAGGATGACGAAGCAAAATGCGCTAAGCGCCAGTGCAAATCCGTTGCCCGAAGTTGCCCCTTCGCTGCCGGAGAGCGCGGATTGGTCCGAGCCGGGGCCTGACGTTGTGGCCCCGCAATCGGACGGGACTGTCACCCAGGAGTCGCGCGATGCCGCGATCAACGAGGCAACAAAAAAATTGCGCGCCAAAGCCGACCAATTGCAAACCGCGCTCGACAAAGCGCACAGTGATCTCGAAAGCGCACAGAAAGAAAAGGAAACCGTCAACACGCGTCTAGATGAGACAAATTCCAAGCTTGAAAAAGCACAAGACGACCTCGACAAAGCAAGAAAATCAGAACGTCAGGCGCGCGATCAACTCGTACAGACCCAGGAATCATTAAGAGCGATCCAGGCTTCGCAGGAAAATAGCGCCCGGGAGGAGCAGCAATTGCGCTCGGAGATTGCCCACCTGAAAGACGCCGTTGCCGCTGCGGATGACTCGCGTGTGGCAGCGGAAAAGCAAAGAGACGATACTCGGGCGAAATTTGCAGAGGCAAACGAGCAAATCACCGCGTTTGAGCACCAGCGCGATGAAGCATTCGCCCAATTGAGGCTCGTGCAAGGATCCGAACAGGGCGTCCGGTTGCTCTTGGCCGAGAAAGAGGATGTGCAACAAAAGTTGGCAAACGCGGAGGAAAAGGTACGAAACCTCGGCGAGAGCGATCCGGTGAACGCGAAGACATTTGCCGAGATGAACGAGCAAATTGCGAAGCTCCAAGAGCAGCTGAGCGAAAGCCAGAAGAGGAACGACTATTTGACCGCGCGAGCTGCGGAGCTTGCCGTTCAGTTGGATGACGCAGGCACAGAGCTTCAAGTTGCAAAGCTCGCCGGCGCAAACAGCGAGGAGTCCGACCAGCTCGCAAGGGAAAACGAGCTCCTCCGAAACATTGTCGTGCGTGAGCGACAGGAAGAAGCGCGTCGGGACGAGACAAGGAAGCTGCTCGTAGCAGAGCTGGATAGATTGAAAATCAGATCGGAGACATTAAACAAACAAGTCGAATTTCTCGCGCAGCCGCTGACAAAATTGAACAGCGAAGAGCTCGCTTTGCTGCGGCAGCCCGTGGTCTCAGTTTCATACGAGCGCGCCGGCTTATTCAAAGCGAGCTTTGTGTTTGAAAAAAAATCGACGGCAAATTCAACCAGCACTGCGAAAGCGGATGCAAGGTCGGACGGTGAGAGCGATGCAAGACCAAACAGGTCCGATCCGTCCAAAACCGACCTGCAACCGAAAGTGCAGGGTCTTGTCCGCTCGGCCGGAAAGAATTTTCAGCAGGGCAACTATAAAGCGGCAGAGAAGCAATATCAGCAAATCCTGGCCGAAGATCCAAACAACCTTGACGCGCTTTCCAACCTTGGGGTCGTTTATGTCCGGAGCGGCAACCTGCGCTCCGCGGAGTCCACGCTGGAAAAAGCCGTGGCCATCGCGCCGGACAACGATTTTCTGCTCACCACGCTGGGTGTTGTTCAGTATCGGCAATCGAAATTTGACGAGGCGATTGTGCAATTAACGAAAGCGATCACGATCAACCCGAAAAGCGCTACCGCTCATAACTATCTCGGTATTGCCGCCAGCCAGAAAGGGCGACAGAAAGAGGCAGAGAAGGAGATCCTTCAGGCTATCGCCAACAATCCTGACGACGCCGATGCGCATTTTAATCTCGCCGTCATTCTCATCACCACGCAGCCGGGCTCGAAAGAACTCGCCAGAGAGCATTATGCCCGGGCCACTGCCCTCGGCATAGAACCAAGCCCGCCCCTCGAAAAATTGTTGCAGTGATCACAGAGCGAAGGTCGAACTGTCCGATCGAGTCAGAGCAAAGCTAACCCAACACTGGTTGTGCGCTTACTTCGCGCTTTCTTCGTGGCGATTTTCACCGCACTGATCGGGTGTGTTCTTGCGTTCTTTGTTGGCGATTATTTAACGCAGCTCGCGCATGTGCCTGAGATGGAAGGCCAGCGCGGTATGACCATCGTTTTTCTATGCGCGCCTCTTGGGATTCTCGCGGGCCTGGTAATCGGAACCATTTCGTCCGTCCTCGTTCGGCGACAAGGCCTCGGCGGATTTTTCATCGCACAGGGTTGGTCGCTTCTGATTGTTTGCGGCCTTGCCGGTTTGTTAGTCGGCGTTCCGTATCTGCTCTCGGACAAACCGCCGCGCATCGGTGGCAAGGACCTCTCGCTTGAATTCGAGTTGCGCGTTCCGCCGCAGTTTTCAATTCCCGACACGCCGAGCGGTGACAGTGTTCGTGTGAGCCTCTACAGTGGCAACCGCGAAACTACGGATGCGTTTATCGACTGGGCATCGATCAAGCGAGCGCCCGAGGGCACAATCATTCCCGGCCGCGTTCACTTACTCGCCCATAATCCAGCACGTTCGCTCTTTGCTGTAGTTGGAAACGATCCAATGGCCGGCCAATTCATTACGCTGAAGTTGCCGTCCAACCCCGACCCCGAAGATGAGCAATGGTCCGACTGGACCACCGCCACCCAACTCGCTAGTCTGGGACCAATCCCGGAAGCGGCGCGATTCAGCGCACGCTACCGCGTTCAACCGGTTGAGCCTTGAGCATTCAGCATTGGACGTTAGACGTTAAGCGCGAAGCATTTCTCCTGATGCAGCCGTTTCTCACTGCTAACTGGCGTTACCTTGTGATGCTGAATTATGTCGTCGATCCTCGGCTGATCACGCCGTTCGTTCCAGCTGGCACAGAGATCGATTTCGACAACGGTGAGACTTTTCTCAGTGTCGTTGGGTTTCTCTTTCTCGACACGCGTCTCCTCGGGCTTCCCGTTCCACTGCACCGCGATTTCGAAGAAGTGAATTTGCGCTTCTACGTGCGGAGAAAATCGGCGGGTACATGGCGGCGCGGCGTGGTTTTCATCCGGGAACTTGTGCCGCGTCGCGCAATCGCTCTCATGGCGCGCGCATTATACGGAGAAAATTATATCGCCGTCCCCATGAAACACGAAATCGAACACGTGGAAGCAAATCTGAAAGTGGAATACTCGTGGCGACGCGGCCGCAAATGGGAATCACTCAAAATGTCGGCGACTGGCGAGCCGGAACGGATTCCAGCGGGAACCCACGCCGAATTCATCACTGAACATTACTGGGGTTACACTTCTCTTCGCAACGGCTGTGGCGAATATCGAGTCGAGCATCCTCGATGGAAAATTTGGAACGCGGCCAGCTTCGAATTCAACGCAAACATCGCAACTCTCTACGGCAAACAATTCGCTGAGACATTAAATCAGCCAACGCGTTCCGCATTCATTGCTGACGGCTCACCGATTACAATCCACCGCCGCGAGATTCTTCTGTAGCGGTGGTCTGCTTGGGGCGCCGTAGCCTTGGCGTAGGAGACTGACCGCCGAAATCACGCTTTCGCCAGCAATTGCCGCAGCACGAATGGCAGAATCCCGCCATGCCTGTAGTAATCGATCTCGATCGGCGTATCGATTCGAAGCTTTACTGGCACCGCTCGCTTTTGCCCGCCCGCCGTAGCCTTGGCAGAGGCGGGTCCGTCCTTGCCTTCGATCTCGAGCGATACGCTTTGCCCCGGCTTAATTGCGTCCGACAATCCGGTGATCGAAAAAATTTCCGAGCCGTCGAGCCCGAGCGATTGCGCAGTGACTCCATCGGGAAATTGCAAGGGCAATACGCCCATGCCGACAAGATTCGACCGATGAATCCGTTCAAAACTCGCGGCGATTACCGCCTTCACGCCTAACAACCGTGTTCCCTTTGCGGCCCAATCGCGCGATGAGCCGCTGCCGTACTCGTGGCCGGCGAGAATAACCAGCGGAGTCTTCGTCTCCGCGTATTTCATTGCTGCGTCGAAGATCGGCATCTGCTCGCCCTCGTCATTCTTTGAACCGCCAGTCCAGCTCGGACCAAAATATTTCGTCACGCCGCCTTCCGTTCCGGGCACCATTAAGTTCTTAATCCGCACGTTCGCGAACGTCCCGCGCGTCATCACCAGATCGTCGCCGCGCCGGCTGCCGTAGCTGTTAAAATCTCGGGACTGAATGCCGCGCGATATTAAATATCTTCCGGCTGGCGAGGTTTCTTTGATTGCGCCCGCAGGCGAAATGTGGTCGGTCGTTACTGAGTCGCCGAAAATCCCAAGCGCGCGCGCCCCGCGGATTTCTTCGATGTGGCCAGGCTCCATCGAAAAATTTTGAAAGAACGGCGGCTCATGAATGTAATCGCTCTTCTCGTCCCACTGATAAACGTCGCCCGTGCTGGATGGAATCTCGTTCCATTTCGGATTCTGGTTCGCAAAATCGCGATAAAGTTTGCGGAACGTTTCCGGTGCGAGCGCGGATTGCATGACGTGCCGGATTTCGCTGAGAGTCGGCCACAGATCGCGAAGGAAAGTTTCTTTACCGTCCTTGTCCTTGGCAAGCGGGTCGCGGGAAAGATCAATGTGAACTCGGCCCGCCAGGGCGAACGCGACCACCAGCGGCGGCGACATCAGAAAATTCGCCTTGATATGCTGATGCACGCGTGCTTCGAAATTCCGATTTCCAGAAAGAACCGAAGCTGCAACCAAATCGTATTCGTGGATCGCTTTCTCGATGTTTGGATGCAGTGGACCGGAGTTGCCGATGCAAGTCGTGCAGCCGTAACCGACGAGGTTAAACCCGAGTTGGTCGAGATATTCTTGCAGTCCGGTTTTCGCCAGATAATCGGAAACCACGCGCGAGCCCGGCGCGAGCGAGGTTTTCACTGCAGGATCCACGCGCAGTCCGCGCTCCACTGCCTTTTTTGCGAGAAGGCCGGCCGCGATCATCACGCTCGGATTGCTAGTGTTTGTGCAACTTGTGATTGCTGCGATCAAAACGCTGCCGTGGCCAATGTGCGTACGTCCTTGTGCAAAGACCTCCCTCGATTCGGCCTCGATTTCTGTCCCCGGATCGGGCGTTGGCCTGTTAGCCACCATTTCGATTTTGTTGAGTTCGTCCCCAGGGTTGATTCCCTGGTCTTCTTTCTTGTCGGTTGAAAACATCTCCCCGTTACGTGGCGCGCTGCCGTTCAATTCCACGGGATGTTTTTCACGGAGATCGACATTCTGTTTTCCATATCCCCCATCACGTACCGGTTTTTCGAGCAATTCGCGAAATGTTTTGCCGAGCTCCGGCAAATTGATCCGGTCCTGCGGTCGTTTCGGTCCCGCGACGCTCGGCTGCACCTCCGCCAGATCCAAATCGATATCGACACTGTAATCAATCTCGCCCCTGAGCGGCATGCCGAACATTTTCTGCGCGCGAAAATAATTTTCGAACGCAAGGCATTGTTCGTCGCTACGCCCCGTGGCTCGCAGGTAGTCCACCGATTCTTGATCAATTGGAAAATATCCCATCGTCGCGCCGTATTCCGGCGACATGTTTCCGATCGTCGCCCGATCAGGAACCGGCAGCGACGCCGCGCCTTCGCCGTAAAATTCGACAAATTTGCCGACGACTTTTTGCGCACGCAGCAGCTGGGTAATGTGCAGGACGAGATCGGTCGCGGTGACGCCTTCGCGCAACTGGCCGCTCATGTGCACGCCCACCACTTCGGGCGTGAGAAAGTAAACCGGCTGCCCAAGCATTCCGGCTTCCGCTTCAATCCCGCCTACGCCCCAGCCCACCACACCGAGACCGTTGATCATCGTCGTGTGGGAATCCGTGCCGACCAGTGTGTCGGGGAAGTAAATAGTTGATGGTTGATGGTTGATAGTTGATTGCGCGGAGAGAACGCCTTTCGCCAAATATTCCAGATTCACCTGATGCACGATCCCGATCCCCGGTGGGATCAGCTGGAAAGTTTTGAACGCCTGCTGTCCCCACTTGAGAAACTGGTAACGCTCCCGGTTGCGCTTGAACTCCATCTCCAGATTGAGTTCCAGCGCGCGCGGCGACCGGAAAAAATCCACTTGCACCGAGTGATCCACCACCAGATCGACGGGCACAAGTGGCTCGATGATTTTCGGGTCGCGACCCAGCCGCGCGACTGCGCTACGCATCGCCGCGAGATCAACAATCAGCGGCACACCGGTGAAATCCTGCAACACAATGCGCGCCACCACGAACGGAATCTCTGCGTTGGCTGGCGATTTTGCGTTCCAGTTCGCCAGCGTCTCGACATCCTTACTCCGGACCTTTTTGCCGTCGCAATTGCGCAGCACCGATTCGAGCACGATTCGAATGCTCACCGGCAACCGAGAAATCTTCCCGACGCCTTTTTCTTCCAGCGCCGGCAGCGAAAACAGAAAGCCTGCGCGGCCTTTGCCAGCGTCGAATTTTGTCAGCGCTTTAAATTCGTCTTGCATATTTGTACCACGAAGAACACGAAGCTCACGAAATTGGGACGTTCAAGAACCTTTGTGCTCTTCGTGTCCTTCGTGGTTCATCAGAAATCATTTCAGCTCCGCCAGCTTGGCTTTGATCCCATTGAAATTCGGCAATCGCCTGGCGTCGTCGTTGCTTTCCGCGTACTGGATCACGCCATTCTTATCGATGATGAATGCAGATCGCTTCGGCACGCCGCCCATTCCGAGATTCATTTGCGGTAGGAACGAGTCGTACATCACGCCGTAATCCTTTGCTACTTTGTGTTCGTAATCACTCAGCAGCGGCACGGTGATCTTCTCCTTTTGCGCCCACGCTTCCTGCGCAAACGGATTGTCGCCGCTGATCCCGTAAACGGCGGCGTTCAAATTCGTGTAGGCGTTCAGACCTCCGCTAACCTCGCACATTTCGGTCGTGCACGTGCCCGTGAACGCCATCGGAAAGAAAAGCAGCAACGTGTTTTTCTTTCCGAAATTGTCGCTCAGTTTAATTTGCTTCGGCCCATCGGCGGTCTTGGTCGATAAACTGAAATCTGGCGCTTTAGTTCCAACTGTGAGCGGCATAAACAATCCTCCGATTCGAGTTCAGAGGGGAAAATTCACTATAAAGATCGACAACTCAGCGGTCAAAGAATTTGCAGTGATTTCAGCCACAGATTGACGCAGGCCTACACAGATTATTCCCCGTAGCCGAACATCCATGTTTCATCTGCGTTCATCCGTGGCTTACGATCTGATCAAGTGGAACTTTTTTGGTGGTTGTTCACAATCGTGCTCTTCGCTGCCGGTCTGATTGGCACGATCACACCGGTCCTGTCCGGCACGACAATCATTCTCGCCGCCGCCGTGATTCACCGGATCATGCTTGGGCCGGAGAAAAGCATCGGCTGGCGCGCGATCACTGCGCTTGTTCTGCTGACGCTCGCGACGTACGTGATCGACGTTCTCGCCGGCTATTTCGGCGCGAAATATTTTGGCGCGACCAAATGGGCAACCTTCGGGGCGATCATCGGCGCATTGGTCGGCCTGTTCTTTGGTGTTCTCGGTTTGTTCGTTGGTCCGGTTGTCGG
>QHPG01000254.1 GCA_003219005.1 Verrucomicrobiota bacterium | reverse complement strand
GCCGCACTGATGTCGATCTTTTCGGATTCGAGCGCCATGTCGGTCAAAACCGAAACCGCGTCGGCTTTGATTTCGACGAAACCTTCGCCAATCGCCATGGAACTTTCGCGACCGTTTTTCAAAACACGCAGCTCCCCTGGCATCAATGTAGTGAGCAGCGGGACATGTTTGGGGTAAACGCCTAGCTCGCCCTCCGAGCCGGGCAACGTGACCATGTCCACGTCTTCGGAGTAAATTTTCTCTTCGGGTGTAACAATCTCGAGTCGAAGCGTCGCCATAACTAGCCCTCTTTAATCATCTCGATTCCGCCCTTCATGTAGAAATTCTGTTCGGGCACATCGTCATGTTTGCCTTCAAGAATTTCTTTGAAACCGCGGACCGTTTCCGCGACCGGCACGTATTGGCCTTTGCTACCCGTGAAAATTTCTGCCACGTGGAACGGCTGGCTTAGGAATCGTTGAATCTTGCGTGCGCGATGAACAGTTAACTTGTCCTCCGGGCTTAATTCATCCATTCCGAGAATCGCGATGATGTCCTGCAAATCCTTGTATCGCTGCAACACTCGCTGCACGCCGCGCGCGACGTTGTAATGCTCTTCGCCCACGATCTCCGGCGCGAGCGATTTCGACGTCGATGCCAAAGGATCAACCGCCGGATAAATTCCGAGCTCCGCAATCGCGCGCTCGAGCACGATGGTCGAATCCAAGTGAGCGAAAGTGTTTGCCGGCGCGGGATCGGTGAGATCGTCTGCCGGAACATAAACTGCCTGGAACGAAGTAATCGATCCTTTATTTGTCGATGTGATTCGCTCCTGCAAATCACCCATCTCAGCAGCAAGGGTCGGCTGATAACCAACTGCGCTCGGCGTTCGGCCCAGCAACGCTGACACTTCCGAGCCCGCCTGCGAGAATCGAAAGATGTTGTCGATAAAAAGAAGCACGTCCTGATTGCGCTCATCGCGAAAATATTCAGTCATCGCGAGCGCGGAAAGACCGACGCGTAAACGCGCGCCGGGCGGTTCGTTCATCTGACCGAAAACCATCCCCACTTTCGACTTCGACAAGTCTTTTTGATCGATCACGCCCGCCTCGCTCATTTCCTTGTAAAGATCGTTGCCTTCCCGACTCCGCTCACCTACTCCGGCAAATATCGAAACCCCGCCGTGTTTCATGGCGATGTTGTTGATTAACTCCTGGATGACAACAGTCTTGCCGACGCCCGCCCCGCCAAATGCGCCCACTTTGCCGCCTTTTGAAAATGGGCAAATGAGATCGATGACCTTGATTCCCGTTTCCAGGATCTTCGCACTTGTGTCTTGCTCGATAAGCGTCGGAGCGGGGCGATGGATTGGGTAACGCTTTTCGAATTTCACCGGACCACGGTTATCAATAGGATCGCCAGTGACGTTAAAAAGCCGGCCAAGCACGCCCTCGCCTACTGGCACGGTGATCGGACCGCCAGTATCGGTTACGCTCATTCCGCGCTTCAAGCCCTCCGTGGAAGACATTGCGATGGAGCGCACCCAGCTTTCGCCAAGATGCAGTTGCACTTCGAGCGTCAGCTTTGTTGGGTTGCCATTCACTTCGTACTCAATTTCGAGGGCGTTGTAGATTTTCGGCAGCGCCTTTTCATCCGGAAATTCCACGTCCACTACGGGACCGATTACTTGAACTATGTTTCCTTTATTCATAAATCTTGCCTAGCCGCCGAGTGCCATTTGCGCCGTGGAGATCTCGAGCAACTCGGTGGTGATGCTGGCTTGACGCATCTTATTGTATTCCAATGTCAGATCCTTGATGAATTGATTCGCGTTATCGGTGGCGTTCTTCATCGCTACCATGCGCGCGCTATGCTCGGATGCCCGCGCATCGAGAATCATCTGAAAAACCTGGTAGGAAACATAATACGGCAGCATTGAATCAAGGACGCCCTCGGCGTTAGGCTCGAATACGTAGCCTATCATCGGATCGACACCTTCACCTTTGGTGGCTTCGCCTTTCGGCAAATCAAAACTACTGATCGGCAGAAGCGTCTGTACGGTCGCGAGTTGGTTGATTGTATTGATAAAATGCGTGTAGAGCACGGAGACTTTGTCGACCTCGTGCCGCAGGAATTTTTCCATGCAAAACTTCGCGATCGGCTTAGTCTCAACGAAGCTCGGTGAGTCTTTGCATTCAAAATCAGCCAGTAATTCGCGCTTCGTTCGACCGATGAATTGTCGCGCCTTCTTTCCTGTCACCACGAAGACTGTTTTAGCCGAATCAAACTTGGCGGCCTCCCGAAACAGGTTTGTGTTCAATGCTCCGCAGAGTCCCTTGTCTGTGCTGATAACTAAGACCAACTCTTTGTTGACTGGGCGGATGGCGAGAAGCGGATGAAATCTTGGATCTGTCCGTTTTTGCAACGAAACGAGAACCTTGTTCATCAAAGCAGCGTAAGGCCGTCCGGCGAGTGCATGCTGCTGCGCTTTGCGCATCTTGGAGGCAGCCACCATTTGCATTGCTTTGGTGATCTGCGCGGTGTTGCGGATCGATTTGATTCGACGCCGTATGTCCTGCGTGTTCGCCATTTAAACGTCCAGGGAGATTACCGCCACGTGGCTTTGAATTCATCGAGCGCAGCTTTCAACTGCGACTCGATATCTTTGTCGAGTTCCTTTTTCTCGC
>QHPG01000011.1 GCA_003219005.1 Verrucomicrobiota bacterium | reverse complement strand
ACGAGGCTAGCCCTCAAGCTATTTCGGGGAGAACCAGCTATCACGGGGTTTGATTAGTCTTTCGCTCCTACCCACAAGTCATGCCAGACGTTTTCAACCGTCACGGGTTCGGACCTTCAGTTGCGGTTAAGCAACCTTCATCCTGCTCATGGGTAGATCACCTCCGCTTCGGGTCTACTACCAGCGACTAAAATCGCCCATTTCGGACTCGCTTTCGCTTCGCCTCCAGCGCAGAACGCCTTAGGCTCGCCACTGATAGTAACTCGCAGACTCATTAAGCAAAAGGCACGCCATCACCAGCTTGCGCCAGCTCTGACACCTTGTAAGCACATCATTTCAGGTACTATTTCACTCCGCTCGCAGCGGTTCTTTTCACCTTTCCCTCGCGGTACTTGTTCACTATCGGTCGCCAATGAGTATTTAGGCTTACGCCGTGGTCGGCGCAGATTCATACGAAGTTTCACGTGCATCGTATTACTCAGGAAATCCCTAGGCGTGCTTGGGTTTTCGGTTACGGGCCTTTCACCCTCTATGGCGCAGCTTTCCAGAAGCTTCACCTAACCTTTGCACTACCACGTCGGGCTCCTACAACCCCCAGCTACTTCAAACCATCTCCAGGCTCCTCATGATTCGTTTCTTCAACAATTGCTTCACGTTGCCGTGATATTTCAGTCGCCGCTCTCTCGCTCTGGCGTCGGTCTCTGAAGCGTATGCCTCGTAATCCGCCAGCCGCCATTCCCGATGTTCGCTCTTGTGAGCCTTCATTCGAGTGCGCAGGTCCGTGCTGAAGCCAATGTAAATGTCGTCTTCAGTCGGATGTTTGAGAATATAAACGTAATACATGGGTCTGTAGAAATAGCTCGAAGTAGCTGGGTTTAGCCTGTTCCGCTTTCGCTCGCCACTACTGACGGAATCTCTTTCGATTTCTTTTCCTCCGGTTACTGAGATGTTTCACTTCGCCGGGTGTCGCGATGTTCCTGCTATGGATTCACAGGAACTCGAGCAGGTGTTACCCCGCTCAGGTTACCCCATTCGGAAATTCACGGGTCAAAGCGTGTTTGCCGCTCTCCGTGACTTATCGCAGCTTGCCACGTCCTTCATCGCCTATTGGCACCAAGGCATCCATGATGCGCTCTTTGTAGCTTGATCAATCTGTTCAGTCCCGCATGCGCGGGACCGAGATTCTTTGATAACTGAAACTCTCTTGGCCGTCTTGCAACAGCCTCTTGATTTCAGACTCAGCTCTTAAAGTTGTATTTTCTTACTACCCTGTATGTAGATGTCAAAGAACCAGCCGTTCACGCGCATTCGCCGACAAAAAAACTCAATCTCGAATCCGACTTGAACTCGGGTCTGCCGCGCCACTAGCATTTGCGGACGCAGCTCCGATAGATCATGTCGGGACAAAATTGAGTTCCAATTTGCAGTCCCCGAATGTACGTAGAACGCTCTCCAAACTAGAGGAGTCCCGCTTCCAGCGGGATCAGTAAGATAACAACGGATCGCCGACGGTCAACCGTATTCGGAGGATTTTTTGTAGAATTTTTGCTATTCGCATACGCCTGGCGCAAAAGCGTTTATAAGTGGACCTTGCCGATTCGCCTGCGACGGGAGATTAGCCGAAGCATCCCATGAGGCATGATGGAGCGCGATCTTTCCATTGCCGTCGGCCGTTGCGATTCGAATCGAACGGCTTTAGAGATGGCCGCACATGCGCCGCCCAGAATTTACGACCAGGTGATGAGGCGGAGTTCGTGCGCCTGCATGAGGCAAGGATGCGTGGGTACGACACGCACGCTAAAACCGTAGGTGCCACTTTCAGTCGCGGGAACGCTGCCTTGGTAAATGTAATTCCCGTCGCCCGTCCCCGAGTGGTCGGGACTTTGATGTAACACGGTGGCGGTAGGATTGCGGATGTCGCCATTGTCCATTTCGCCGTGATACGCTTCCACTCGCACATGTTGCGGATCCACTCCGCCCAGATGCACGCGCGCTCTGATCTGCAATGATTCGCCGACCAAAATACTTTGGCGATCTTTGTTGGCTACTTGCACGTCGGAAATCTGCACCTGCGGCCAATCCTTTCGCATCTGCGCTTTCCACCGGCTCAGTTGGGTCGCGGCGCCGCAGCCGTCGCTGGAAAAATTGCCGTGTGCCCGGGCTGCTGGAATATAAAGTTGCTCGGTATATTCCTTCACCATTCGCTGCGTGTTGAAGACCGGTGTGACGCTGCGGATGGATTCGCGCATCAACTGCAACCAGGCGAGGGGAAGTTTGCCGTCCGGTTTCGCATAATAAAGCGGCACGATTTGATTCTCGAGCAATTGATAAAGACTGTTCGCGTCCACTGCGTTTTGAAATTCAGTGGTGCCATTAGCGATCTCAGCGCCAATGGCCCAGCCGTTGGACCCGTTATAGCCTTCGCGCCACCAGCCATCGACCACGCTCAGGTTAATCCCGCCATTCGGCGCCGATTTCATTCCGCTGGTGCCGCTTGCTTCCAACGGACGCAGCGGATGGTTCAGCCAAAGATCGACTCCCTGGACAAGGCGCCGCGCGATGTAGCTATCGTAGTCTTCCAGAAAGACGACGCGATTTTCCAAGCCGGCTTCGCGGCTAAACTTGTAAACTTCCTGGATAAGTGCCTTGCCTGCTTCATCGCGCGGATGCGCTTTGCCTGCGAAAATGAATTGCACAGGGCGCGTGCTATCGTTCGCCAATCGCTTTAGTCGTTCCTTGTCGCTAAACAAAAGCGTGCCGCGCTTGTAGGTGGCAAAACGGCGCGCAAAACCGATCGTCAAAATTTCGGGATCGAGAACGCGATTCACCTTGCGAATAGACTCGGGAGATTCGCCCAGGCGCTCGCGGCGGTGTCGTTCCCGATCCCGGACGAATTCAATCAGGCGGCGTTTGAGTTGTTGGTGTGCTTCCCAAAGTTGCGCGTCGTGAATATCAATCACGCCGCGCCAAAATTCCGGTTCAGTCAAGTGTTCCTCCCAATCGCCGAGGTGCTTCTGGTAAAGCGCCGCAAACTCCGGCGCCATCCACGTTTTGGTATGAACTCCGTTCGTGATACTGGTAATCGGCACTTCATGGACCGGAACACCGGACCAAACATCTTTCCAAAGCGATCGGGTAACTTCACCGTGCAATTTGCTCACGCCGTTAGCATGCCGGCTTAGACGTAGAGCAAGAATCGTCATGCTAAACGGATCGTTTGGATTGAGGCGCGTGTGGCCGAATGAGAACAGCTCGTCGAATGGAATGTTCAGTTCCTTGGCGAAATTGCCGAAGTATTTTTGCATCATCTCGCGCGAGAATGAGTCTTGACCGGCGGGAACAGGAGTGTGCGTGGTAAAAACATTGGCCGCGGCAACCACCTGAAGCGCTGAATAAAAATCGAGCTTCTTCTCCACGACATTGAGACGGATCCGCTCCAGCGCCAGGAACGCGGAATGCCCCTCGTTCATATGAAACACGTCCGGCTGGATACCGAGTGCGGCGAGTGCTTTCACGCCACCGATTCCGAGAACGATCTCCTGACGCATCCGCATCTCAAGATCGCCGCCATACAGCTCGGCAGTAATCAACCGATCCTCGGCGCTATTTTCCGGAATGTCGGTGTCGAGGAGATAGACGTTTATCCGGCCGACGCGCAATTCCCAAAGCCTGGCAAAGACTTCGCGATCCAGAATCGGCACTGAGATTAGAAGCTTCGTGTCGCCTCGGCGAACTTCGCGGATCGGCAGATGATAAAAGTTTTGATTAAGGTTAATCGCTGCCTGAACGCCTTCCTTATCGATCTGCTGGCGAAAATAGCCGTGCCGATAAAGCAGACCGATCGCAACGAAATTCAGATCAAGATCGCTGGCTGATTTGCAGTGATCGCTGGCAAGGATGCCCAAGCCACCCGAGTAATTCGGGATCGATTCGTGGAAACCGAATTCAGCCGAAAAATAGGCGATGGGATTCTTAATTGCGCTGCCGGCGCCGGTTTTTCCGTAGGTATCGCGGCGCCCTAGATATTTCTCGAATTCCTCAAAAACCTGCTTGAGCTCGCGCAGGAAATTTTTGTCCTGCGAAAGTTCTTCCAGCCGGGATTGCCGCGAAAGCTGCAGCATGCGCACCGGATTGTGATTGGTGCGGTCCCAAAGCTCGTGATCGAGATGCCGAAACAAGCGGCGCGCGGAGGGCTCCCACGTCCACCAAAGGTTGAAACTCACCTCCCGCAGCGGCTCCAGCGTCGCTGGCAGGATGGGCGTGACATTGTAAGTTTGAAAAGTCGGCATGCGAATCCCTGTAGCCGCCTCGCTGCGCGAGGCGAGGGCTAATCAACCCCGAACAGATTCGGGGTCAAGAAAACCTGTGGGGAGCGCACGCGCCTCGTCCGGCAGCCCGGAGTGATCGCGACCTTTTCAGTCAGGGAAGGAAGCGAGGACATAAAAAGAATCGCTGCCGGCGAATCACACGAATAGACGCGAATGAACTTCATTTACGTGCTTGATATTTGCGCTGGTTTGGGCCGTGGCGCGAGGACGAGCCCAAGGAGAAAGCCCGCGACCAGTCCGCACAAATGCGCCGACATACTGACCTGCGGGGTTGAAAGGTCGAACGCGATCTGGATCACGACGATCATCACCACGTTTCCTAGTCGTTGTTTCGCGTTCGGCGCGTGCCTGTGTCGCATCAGAAATCCTGCCCACGCGCCGACGATGCCCATGATCGCGCCGGACGCACCGATGAGTTGAGCCGGTTGTACCAACCGTATTAAGGTCAAACCCACAACACCCACGCCAGAGGCGAGCCCTGAGATCAAGTAACACATGACGAAACGTATCGTGCCTATTGATCGTTCGAGCGGCGGTCCAAGAACGTAGAGCGCGAAAACATTGAAGCCGACATGCAGCAAACCGCCATGCAGGAACACCGCTGTGAAAAAACGCCAGTATTCGTGTTGCACTACTACCGAGTACGGCTCGAGCGCGCCGATCCGATGTAAAACTTCCGGGTCGTTCCAGCCGCCGACAGAGATCTCGAAAAGAAAGACCACCGCATTAAGGAGAATCAATATGAGCACTGCCCGCGCATTTCGGAGCTGGCTACCCCTGGCTCGACGCGTAGTTTCATATTCGATGGGAACCGGATCGGCTGCGGCTCGATGGTTTGCTTGAGATTCCAACCGGCGAAATAATCGAATTTGATCGCGCAACTCAGGACTGGGATGCAAAATTTGGAGAGCCGCTCCGAGTTTTCTGGCAGATTCGTAGTTTCCCTGCGTGGCGAGCTCGGTCATTTTGCGCAATCCAATTGCCGGAAGAAACAGGAAAAGAAACCATACGCAGCCACCGACGTATCCGGCGGCGCCACGCCAAAAAAGCCAGGCGACGCCTGTAATGGCGAGCACGATAAGCGCAGCGATACGCCAGCCATGATAGGGCGCGCTGGGACGCCATGCCCGGGCGAAGACGAGCAGCGGCGAAATCACCGCGAGAAAAAGCAAAATATGATTTAGATCCACGATATCGATCTTGCGAAGACGCGTGAAGGATTCATTAAACGTTGGGCGTTGAACGTTGAGCGTTGGAAGTTAGTTTGCACTACAGCAAACGCCCAACGTTCAACGCTCAACTCCCAACGTTCAATTTGCATTATGCCTATCACTGTCACTGATTATCTCGACGTCATTTCATCCTGGTGTCTTTGGTCCGAACCGACATGGGCGGAATTGAAAAGGCGATACGCCGGCCGCGTCGAGTTTCAGTGGAAGATCGCGCTGCTGGACAAAAATGGGTTGCCTGTTTCGCGCGGACAGGAAGGATGGTTTTATCGGCGCAGCGGGATGATCATGCGTTCGCCATTCATGCTGAGCACCGACTGGTACGATCCCAGTCTGCCCGAATGGCTCGCGCCGAACTGCGTCGCGGAAACCGCAAAGGACTTTGGTTTTACTGATGACCGCGTTCGTCTTGCGCTTGCGCATGCCGCATTGCGCAACGGAAAAAAAGTCGGCGATTGGAATGTTTCCGCTCAAATCGGCGCTGAAGTCGGCGGAATCGATGCCGGTAGATTATTGGATCGCGCGAGATCGCGTGAAATCGAACAGCGCATTCGCGAATCGACGGCCGAATTTCACGCGCTCCAGATCACGCAACGGCCGGCTTTCGTGATTGACACCGAGATTGGTGATCGCGCGGTCTTTTCTGGAGTTGTGAAGCTCGACCCCCTGGCTGCCGCAATTGATTCGATGCTCGATGACGCAGCTGCCTACGCGGCACACAAGGCGCATTTTGGCGACCCGCCGAAAAGTTGATCGTGATTGAAAAACTGCTTTCATCTTGTTAGGTTTAATTTGTGAATCCCGAAGATAGAGGGCAAAAACTGCATACAGATTGACCTTGCTAGTTCCAAATTGTTGCCTACAACTTTGCTTCGGCTCGCAATTATTAATGCGGGCACTTCGTCGCGGTAAATCGCAGCCGCGGCGAAGCCAGAGTGTCCTGGCACCTGCCGTGGCGGATGCCGGGAAATGCGAAAGAAGGAAATACGGTGGCGCGGCGCACTCCCGTTTCACCGGTCAGGAGCTTGATCTAATCTGCAACCACAAATTCGTGTAAACGGTCGCATTCGCGCTCGCGAAGTCCGGGTCATAATGGGGTCCTCCGGCGAACAGCTGGGCGTCATGAAATTGAGCGACGCCTTGCGCAAAGCTCAAGGTCTTGGGCTTGATCTGGTCGAGATCGCGCCTACCGCCAATCCGCCGGTGTGCAAGATCATCGATTTTGGAAAGTTCCGGTATGACATTTCCAAACACACCAAGGACAAAAAGCCGGCCAGCTCAAGGCTGAAGGAAATTAAGTTTCGCGTGAACATCGACGAGCACGATTACCTGACCAAAATCCGGCACGGCGAAGAATTCCTGGATCGGGGCAATAAGGTGCGTGTGCAGCTGCAATTTCGCGGCCGCGAGATGGCGCATCAGGAATTTGGTATGCAGCTCGTCGGGAAAGTGCGTGACGATCTTTCCGGTATGTCGCAAGTAGAAATGGAGCCAAAAATCACTGGTCGCAACATCACCATGACGCTCGCTCCGCTGCCGGCGAACCGCCGGAAACCAAAATTCACGGTGCGACCGAAAGAGCCCGATGAGAGCGAAGAAAGCAGCTCGCCGATACCGGCGTAGTCTGCACAACAACGACTAGGCAGCGCTGCAGGAAGTGCCGGTGCGTTTCGCCGCTTTGGCTCAAGGTTTTTTCTTTGGCGGGGGTGATTTTTTAGGCGCCGGGGTATTTGGTGGCGGGGTCGGCATTTTTTCAGCCTGCTTCCGCTCCAAACGCTGTTTCCGCTCTTTCGCCTCCTGGTTGTTGGGATCGATCTGCAATGCCTTCTCTGTCTCAGCCATTGAATTTTGATTGTCCTCTTTTGCCTCGTAGATATAAGCGCGGAAGTTGATGTAGCGGACTTCCTTTGGTTTGAGCTTGATCAACTCGGCGTAATCGTCCAGCGCTTTATCGTAAGCGTAGATCTTCATCTCCGCGTATGCACGCTCCTCGTAAATACGTGGCTCGTTGGATTTGATTTTGATCGCCTCGGTATAATCCTGGACGGCATCCTGAAACTGCTGGTTCTTTGCAAGAGCATATCCGCGTCGTTCATAGGCGATGGCGAGATCCGGCGTGTATTTGTGGTCGAGATTCGTCGCTTTACGAAGCAGGTCGACGGCTTTGTCAAAATCATTACTCTTCAAGGCTTCTGCGCCTTCTAGCGCAAGTTTATTTGCTTCGCTGCCGCCTTTAGTCGCTTTTGCTTCTTTGCCGCGTTGTGCCTGTGCGACTTGCGAGACGCAAACCGACAAGGCAATGATCGTAGTGAGAGCTGAATATCGTTTCATGTTTGGGTTGGACGTTGTTTTCTCTAGGTAATTCGAAACTGATACTGCAAACAGTTGGCCGCAAGCACTCTTTACGTCTGCTCGGGCGAAGGCGCCTGCTCGATATCAATCTTTGGCTCGGGCTCCAGAGTGGCCGGCTCGCTGGGTCCAGGTTCATCGACCCGCGTGATGCGCAGGGCGCGGCCGGTGGTCTCATTAATTTCGATGAGCGCACCGCGCAGGCGCACCTCGCCACCCGCCACCGGGAACGATGCCGGCAGGTTCGATACGAACCGGTTCATGATCGGATCGATGGCGCGTCCGAGGATGGAGTTGATCGGCCCGCACATGCCTGCATCGCACAAAAAAGCCGTGCCGCCGGGGAAGATTTGCTCGTCCGCTGTCTGAACATGCGTGTGCGTACCGATCACGGCGGACACTTCACCGTCGAGAAATCGGCCCAGCGCAATTTTCTCGCTGGTGGTTTCGCCGTGCGCATCGACGATGATGTTCGCGGTCTCACTGCGCATCTTCGTTACTGCTGCTTCAACAGCGCGGAAGGGGTTTTCCAAAATCGGCTGCATAAACGTGCGCGCCTGCACATTGATCACGCCGATTTTCCCCTTCGGCGTTTCCAGGACGATGGCTCCGGTTCCCGGCGCGCCATCGGGATAATTCACAGGGCGCAACAAACGTGGTTCGGTTTCGATGAATGAAAGAATCTCTTTCTGGTCCCAAATATGATCGCCCGTCGTGATCACCGAGACACCGGCCCGCAAAAGGTCGATGGTGATTTTCCCCGTTATTCCCCGGCCGCCAGCTGCGTTTTCGCCGTTCACAACGACGAAATCCAAAGCATATTTTTTCTTCAGCTCAGGGACCCGTGCGATTACCGCCGTGCGTCCCGGCTCGCCGACAACGTCGCCAAGAAAAAGAACGGTTAGCATTCTGCGACCATCGTATTAAAGAGGTTTCAAACGTCGATGTGAAAATTAATGACGAAATCCAAATGGCGAATGACCAATCAATGACAAAAATCGAATGAGCAATTGTCATCCTGAGCGAAGTCGAGGGATGCCGTGGAACCACCTCAGAGCTTTCGCCGGGGGAATCCTCGACTTCGCTCGGAATGACAGACCTTTAATTCGCCATTCGTCATTTCTTCTGCTGCTCTTTCCGCTGGTTGTTCATGCCGCCGACAACATCAGCATTCTCGGCAGCAAACCGCGATGGAGTGTCCTCGAGAATTATCAGGAAACAATTACGCACGACGAGTTCGCACACCTGATCAACGATGTTTATTGCACTCACGGATTCGCTCCCGACTTGGTCGAAATAAATGAGAAAACCGCGCGGATACTGGTGAACCGCGATGCGCGGAAATTTTTCACGCTGCGATTTGCGGAGAAAGATGACGGGCGGGAACCCGTGCCGCGGCTTTGGCGACCGGCGAAAATATTGCCGCCAGCGAAACTGGAGAAACCTCTTTTCGGTTTGAAAATCGGGCTCGATCCGGGTCATTTGGGTGGCAAATGGGCAAAGATGGAGGAGCGTTGGTTTCAGGTTGGCAACAGCCTGCCCATCCAGGAAGGCGACCTGACTTTACGCGTCGCGCGATTGTTGGCCCTGCGATTGCGTGAACTTGGCGCAAAGGTTTCCTTTGTCCGGAGCAGTAACGAACCGATTACGGCGAAGCGTCCTGATGATTTTCGGGAACTCGCCAGAAAAATTCTGATCAAGAACGGCGTCCCACAGCCGCGCGCGGACGTTCTTGATCCAAATGATCCGGAGAAAGAGCAAACCATCCGCTGGCAAAGCGAAATTTTGTTC
>QHPG01000255.1 GCA_003219005.1 Verrucomicrobiota bacterium | reverse complement strand
CGTCGTAGATCAATATGGAAATTATAATTTCTCGATCCGACTTTGCAAGGGTTCAGTTTAGCGGTTTTCACCACGCTCACATTTTATTTTCTTTCTGTCGCAACTTCCGTCCTCTGTCTTCGGTCCTCCGTCTTCCGGCCCCTCCGCTCTAACGTCCGCCCTCCGCCCTCCGTCCTCGGTCCTCTAAACTCGCGTAAGTAGAACGCGAGGCTCCTGAACATCTGCGCCTGGCCCCACCGATGCATCGGGACGTTGTCCCAGCCAAAATGCAAACGACGGGAACGGAAGGAACCGTCGGGCTTGATCCAGTCTTTTAGGACGCCTTTAAGAACAGTTTCGAGGGTGGCCTCCAACTGCGGAAAGCGGTCCCGAAGCAGCAGGCACAAATTGATGCACTCAGCGCAGTCGTAAAGCTCGCGCTTGTACACGGTAAGCCGCGGCGCTTTGGAGAAAGGTTTTGGCAGTCCATCCTCGTCAAACAGATTCTTCAGGTAATATTCGACGCCTCTTGTAAGGGCTTCGTCGCAACCCTCATATCCGGTTAGAGCTCGAATTTTGACGAGCGCCTTCACCACAAAGCAAGTGTGGAAGTGATCAATGAAATCTCGCACTCCATCCACTGCGTAGGGCCAGGAGCCATCCAAATTCTGATTCTCTAGAACGAAGTTCAGGTTCCGCTCTGCTATTGGCCAGTACTCATCCCTACATAGGACCTTGGATGCACTCGTCAGCAAAAACGCTCGGTAAGCGGCCGCATTGATCACTCCTCCTTCATCATGAGGAGTGTAGGAACAACTGCTGGCCCTGTCCGATATCTGGAAATCTTTGATGTCGATTGCGGCGTGGCGCGCAATCGACTCGAGGATTTGCTTATAGCGGCAAAGAAAATCCTCTGGCGTCTCACCTCGGTCCTCCGTCCTCCCACCGGGGCGTAGGCTCCTATGGGCCGGAGGCTGACCTCTCTCCGAGCCGTTGGCTCTTCCGAGCTGGAGGCTGTCCTCTGGTTTGAGGAGTCCATCTCGACGTTCAATGATCTCGTAAACTTGAAGGAACGCCTCATAGACGTAAGGAGTGGTTGTGATGAGCGGTGTTTGCTGTTTGATCACTCCTCCCCGCCAAACCCAATCAAAAGGATAGCCCCAGCAATACTCTTTGAAATCGTGGCAACGCGATGTTGTTAGCTCATTCAGAAAATGGACTGCCTTTTCCAGGTGAGCCGAATCTCCGGTGGCTTCGTAGAGAAACGCAAAGCCCATCGCGTAATGAGCGTCGGCAATCGGAAACCGCAAGGGATGATGGAATAAGCGTCGAGCAGAAGGAAGGAAAGCCTCACAGAAGATCATTGGAGCCACAGCGGCGGTTCCGATGACGCCGCTTCGGTAGTAGAGTGACTTGGCGCGACCGCCCACGGGACCGGCAAAGAAGCTCTGGTGGTCCCACGATGTTTCACCATAGGCATCGAGCCACTCGGTGAAATCAGTTAGAACGCGAGATACCTTGTCCGCAGAGGACCGAGGACCGGGGACTGAGGACTGATGACTGCGGTTAGACATTAGAGGGAGTCAGAGATCAGATTTTCAGCGTTTCAGTTTTCAGCTTTCAACCCTTCTACGTGAACCGCTCAGCCTTAACCTCGCGGTCGTCACATAGTTATCCCGGACCTCACAAAGGTAGCGCCGTAGCATTGTCTTCAACCTATAAGGTAGATTATCTCCGTTACGCCCGTCTACCGCGAGCGGCTGATACTTTATGGCGACCAGTTTGCTCTCACCAGAGCCCAATTCCAGCTCGAAATTGATGTAGCCATCGGCAAAACTCCAGGGTATCGGCGCCGTGCCGTCAGAGACTTCGCGAATAGCTGAAGGCTCACACTCGCGCCGTCTAATTCCGAAATGCTTTGACTGCTCAGAACGGTTCTCAATGCGTAGTTCCGTTCCATACATCTCCACTTCCACCTCCCCCGGCGAAACTTCTCTTTGGCGACAACTACGCCTCACAACTTCGCCCAGGCTCCGCCAGGTCGGCGCACATTGCGGAGCATTGAGGCGCTTGATAAAGTTGACCAGACGGGCGCAGTGATCGCTGCAATAATCGTGATGGATCACTGCTATCGCGGGTTTACCCAACAGAGCGTCGAACGCAAAGTTTTCGATCCCCTCCCATGGGTACCTCCGGGTAAAGAGCGGAAAGTTGCTGTAGCCCATAACCGCAATGTCCCAGAGCTCGGAAACCGTGACTGCACGCCGGTGCGGGTCAGCAGAAACGACGTCATTATTCACAGCCGCGACGAGATCGGTGCGCTTTAGCGCGCTCATCGCAGCCTCCGAAAAAATGCCCTGAGGAAAAACCATCACGGGATCGTGCCGGATTCCGGTAGTGGATTGATGACGATTCATCCGCTCGAGCGCCTGTTGGGCCTTCCAGTAAAGGCGCCGTTGGCTGGAGCTACCGAACTCTGCCCGGGTATGATCACATCCGTGTACTGAAACCGCGTGCGTGGACTTCAACACAGGATCATCGATCACCAAACAAGCGTTCGTTTCCGGAGCATTCCAGCAGGTCTCCGCGAATGCCCATTTAACATAAAGGACAAGAGGCACCGCGCTAAGGAAGTGCTCGCGAACATCAAAATTTTGCGACGTCAGTTCTGCATCGATATCGATGATCTCTCTGGAAGTTGAAAGAAAGATAGGCACGCCTTCGTATTCAAACTTCGAGAACACCGCGCCACCACCGAGGGATATGATGTTAACTGTACTCCGTTTGGAGGCATTCAGAACGAGATCTGAATCCGTTTTGCTCCCGGACGCAGTAACTCGCACACCGGCCATCACTCCGCTAAACTCGTCTAAGCAATCCGACACCGCGATATCTGCTACGCTAGGGCTCATCTTACAGATTACGGAGCCCTCATCTCCAGTGAGCGTCTGTAACAGCTTCTGTAGAATTTCAGAATCATTTCCGGCATAGACAAAAACCGAATGCGCGCGCTCCCGCCAAAGCCGAATTGCCTCCGAATTGTCCTTCAGCTCCCGGATCAATTTGAAGAAGATGTCCGACGAACACAAAGCTCTGGATTTCGCAGAGCTTCCACGGTCAAGCCTGGTGTAATCCAGAAACTCCGTTACCGCCGCAGCACGCGATGGAACGCCAAAGAAGCGGAGCACTTTGGCCATGTTGGCGCTTTCTAACGACAAGCCGCCGCTGCTCAGTAACAATGCTTCAGCTCTCATAGCGAGAGTTTTCTTAGATGGCGTCAGCTGCGGCAGCGGTGTGCTCCCCTTTAGCGGGGCTTTCTCGATATGACCAACGACCTCATCGCGCGGGACTGGGCAACTGCATTGAGCAGAGGCGATAATCCTCTAAAAAGCCGGCACTTCAATCTGCCGGCTGAGTGCGGAATCCAGCAGAAATGTTCTCTTCTTAATACTTCGAAGCCGGCTTCGACAAACGGCGCGGCGTACTCTTCCAAGGATGGAACATAACACTGTTGCTGTTTTTCCCAGCGAAGCATGTTCCTCAGATCGCTGCGGAAAAACGGAAATCGATTGTTCATGTCGATGATAACACATACGCCTTCTGGGACAAGCAGGTCGAAAATGTCTCGGGCGTTATCCATCTCCTTTTTCGCGTCATGGCAATACCGGACTGTGTTTACCCCAACAATGAAGTGAAACGAATTCCGGAGACTTGACCTCTCTATTCCGGCCGAAGCCGAAAGATCGCTAATCAAGCTCTCGTTCTTAGCGACGTAGAATTCAAGGCGTTGCAGGTTCTGCTCCCGGAGATAATTCTTAGCCTCGCGCGTGGCCGTTTCAATCATCGCGGGGGAAAAGTCGGTGCCAACGGCGCCTGCAACCTGAATCCCTTTGCTATTCAGCACCGAAACCAGGTGCAGAAGATTCATCCCGCCTCCGCAACCGAATTCCAGGATGCGAATGCCGCGCTCCCTAGTTTGCTGGGGCAAGAGGGTGAGCGCTTCGAGGTAAAGCGCCTTATAATCATGATCGAGAAGATAACTGATCCCGCACCCTGCGGTGGCCTTGGTGTATTTCAAGATTTCATCCTGTGACGTGTATTGACGCAAGAACGCATCCGTCCGCAGAGAGGTGTTAGTTTCGGTAGAAGTCATTTTCACGATTGAGTTGGTTGAACGCAGAAATCCCGGCTGCTCCAGCGTTACGCTTAGAGCCCGGTATCGCTCTCGGTCCGCGCAAGGCGAAAGCTGTCCACCTTTTTGAATCTGACAAGGGTACGCAAAATCGCTCTGAGCTTTTTCATCTGCTCCTTTCGGTGAAAACGCATCAACTCTGGGGACACGGCCCGTTTTACCCTTCGCAAAGACGCCCAGATATAACCAGAAAGCAGGGCAAGACCCCCCGTGCACACCGGTTTTTTTGTCATCCGATAAGACACGCGGAACAATTGCCAAACTGGGGAGCCGCCGAGGTAATAGTCCTTTTCCCCATAGGAAAAAAGCGCGCGCAAAGCCCCCTTCCCAGCTGTGCCCAATGTTCGGTGGTGATGAAACCGCTTTTCAGAAAAGGATCGCGTTTTCCATCCCTTCATCCGCGCTGTCATGACCGCAATCCAATCTAATCCCCCTGCCTGATTCGGGACGTAGCCGCCGATCTCTTGGAAACATTCACGCCGGAAAAGTTGACACGGCCCGGCCACGTAATTCTCGCCCTCGAAGCTGTCCTTGCTTGAGTCATAATCTCCGTTCTGCGTAAAAGGCGTTCCAGCGACGCCAAGTTCTGGGTCTTCGGAAAACTTCTGCATCAGAAATTCCATGTAATTAGGTTCGAAGGAAACATCGGCGTCCAGGTTTCCGACGATCTCGAAGCCGAGCGATTGAACTCGTTCCAAGCCAGCGTTAACGGCGTGCGCTTTCGAAGCAAAATTGCGGTCACCATCCTGACCTCGTCGAACTAGTTCAATCCATGGATGGCGTTTGGCATAGCTCTCAACGATTTCGGCGGTATGATCCGTCGAACCGTCATCCACGATGACCCAGCGTTCCGGCAGCAGTGTCTGAGCAACCACTGAGTCAAGCGTCTTTCTAATGAACGCTTCCTCATTGCGCGCCGGGGTGATGAGAACGTATTTCATTCGCTTTGCGAAAGTGAAAAGTGATTTGTGATTGGTGATAAGTGAACAGCGGACGCTCTCTGTCCTCCGCCATCTGTCTTCTGTCCTCTGCTGGGATAGATCTGGGCAAAGATTTCGTCCATAATTCGGGCAGTTAAGATGATTTCCCGATACGGAATTG